>NZ_PHUL01000001.1:637500-956250 GCF_002813425.1 Cellulophaga sp. RHA19 | reverse complement strand
TGTATGAACGAGGTAATGGATCAGAAAAAAGACAATCCTTTTGAAGGATCTTACCGTGGTTATTATTACCTAGTAAATTCTGGTAAAGAACAACCGCAAACTACACATGCAGATCGTTACCATGAAAATACGCCGTATAGTATTGCTGCTTACAGTAAAGGTTCTATATTTTTATCTCAATTAGGATATATTATTGGACAAGAAAACTTAATGAAAACAGTACGTAAATACTACGAGGATTTTAAATTTAAGCACCCAATACCTAACGATATTAAAAGAACCGCAGAAAAGGTTTCTGGTATGGAGTTAGACTGGTATTTAACAGACTGGACACAAACTACAAATACTATAGATTATGGTATTAAAGAAGTTACAGAAGCTAACAATGCATCTACAGTTTCTTTAGAAAGAATAGGTTTAATGCCAATGCCTTTAGATATTTTAGTTGTTTATACAGATGGTACACAAGAAACGTTTTATGCTCCGTTACGTATGATGCGTGGCGAAAAAGAAAACCCTTATACCAACTTAAAAAGAACAGTGTTACCAGATTGGCCTTGGGCAAACTCTAACTACAGCTTTACTATTAACAAGCCAAAAGCAAGTATTAAAGCAATTGTTATAGACCCATCTAATTTAACGGCAGATGTTAACAAAGAAAACAATGTTTTTCAGGCAGAATAATTTATAGCCTTATTACTATATTAAATCCGTTTAGAGCTTTGCTTTAAACGGATTTTTTTATTAGTATAAACAGCATCAAAAAAAGATAAAGAACTAATAGATAGCTAAAAATAGTAACTTTATAATACCTTTGCTTTTGAACAGGATATAGATTTATTTTAATACATATCTTTTTCAATAAAAAACTAACTAATACATTTTTAATGCCTACCCAAGAACAAACAGATGCTTCAAATTTTTGTTTTCCTACTAAGGAAAAACTGAAAAGTAAAAAGTTAATTGGAGAATTGTTTACAAATGGTAAAAGTGTATCTAGCTTTCCTATTAAACTAATTTACTTGCCTTGCACATTAGAAAACACCCCTTTAAAAGTAGGTGTAACAGTGCCCAAACGTAATTTTAAAAGTGCTGTAGACCGTAATAAAATTAAAAGATTATTACGAGAAGGTTACAGACTTAACAAACACGTAATTTTTAACAACATAGATAAAGAATTTGCGTTACTATTTTTATACCTTGGTAAAAAGATGCCAGATTACGCTGAAATAGAGAAATCTATGGTAGAGGTTCTTGCCAAATTTTATAAGAAAGTAAACAATGAAGAACGTATTTAAGAAAAAAGTAATTATTCCTGTTTTTGCGGTTTGTATTTTAATAGGAACCAGTAGTTTTAAAGGCGATTTTTTTGAAATAGCAAAACAGATAGAAATTTTTACTACGCTCTTTAAAGAGTTAAATATGAATTATGTGGATGAAACCAATCCGGCAGAATTAATGGACAATGCCATTAAAAATATGCTAAATGGTTTAGACCCTTATACTCGTTTTTTAAATGAACAAGATGTAGAAGCTTACCGTATAAATAATGCTGGTAAATATTCTGGTATTGGTGCTGTTGTACGTAGCTACAAAGATAAAATGTTAATTATTGAAGCCTATAAAGGATCACCAGCAGACAAAGCTGGTTTAAAGTCTGGCGATGAAATTATAAAGATTGGTGATACAGACGTTGCAGATTTTAAAGATGATGCTACAGAACTTTTAAAAGGTGCCAGTAATACTAGCGTTAATGTGGTTTATAAAAGACAAGGTAAAAATGCAACTACTACTATTAACAGAGAAGATATAGATGTAGATGCAGTTCCTTTTTATAAAATGGTAGATGCTAAAACAGGTTATATTGTATTAACTAAGTTTAACCAAAAAGCATCTTCACAAACAAAAGAAGCATTGGTTAACCTTAAAAATGAAGGTGCAGAAAAAATAATACTTGATTTAAGAGGAAATCCGGGTGGTTTGTTGTCTGAAGCTATAAACGTTACCAATTTGTTTGTTCCTAGAGGAGAGCTTATTGTAACTACAAAATCTAAGGTTAAAAAGTTTAATAAAACATACACTACAAGAAACGCTGCTGTAGATACAGAAATTCCTTTAGTTGTACTTGTAAATGGCTCTAGTGCGTCTGCCAGTGAAATTGTTTCGGGCAGCTTACAAGATTTAGACAGAGCTGTAATTGTTGGTGCACGTAGTTTTGGAAAAGGTTTGGTACAAAGACCTTTAAAACTTACCTATGGTACGCAATTAAAGGTTACTATTTCTAGGTATTACACGCCTAGCGGTAGATGTATACAGTCTTTAGATTATTGGCACAGGGATAAAAATGGCAAAGCCGTAAAAAACACTAAGTTTAATGAGTTTAAAACCAAAAACGGACGTAAAGTACAAGATGGTGGTGGTGTTTTACCAGAAATACAAATTGCTGCTGCTAAAACAAACTCGCTAACAAAAGCATTGCTTGTTAACAATGTTATTTTTGACTATGCTACAAACTATTACTACAACAACAAAGTAAACACTATTGCAGATTTTAATTTTACTGATGCAGATTTTAATGCTTTTAAAGAGCACGTAAATGCTTCTAATTTTTCTTTTGAAACAGAAACAGAAAAAGCATTAACCGCTGCAATAAATAGTAGTGATAGTGCCATTTTTGGAGAAGAAATTGAGAATAAATACAAAAGTCTTTTGGTAGATATCTATAAAAATAAAATTAAAGCTTTAGATAAGTACAAGGCTGCAATTGTAAAAAATATTGAAGACGAAATTATTAAACGTTATTTTTACAGAGATGGCTTGTATGAGTATTACTTATCACATGACGATGCTATTTTAACAGCTACAGAATTGCTTAACAACCCAAGTAAATACAATGATTATTTAAAGTAGAATACGCAAAAATACTATGTCTGTTTACCAAAAAATGGCCAGTATTGGTCAAAAATTATTTTCTAAACATATACTCTTTAAATACGGATTTAATTATTCGCCTATGTACAGGAGAAGTACAGGTAAAATAATTGAAATTACTAAAGATTTACTGCACATAAAGGTGAAGATTCCTATTAGTTGGAAAAACAAAAATTATGTAAATTCTATTTTTGGTGGTAGTTTGTTTTCTGCTGTAGACCCTATACCAATGATACAATTGTTGTATTTAATTGGTGATGATTATGTGGTTTGGGATAAAGCTGCAGATATACGTTTTAAAAAGCCTGCTAAACAAAATGTTTATGCAGATTTTACCTATACTGAAGAGGAACTACAGGATATTAAAAAACGCATTGCTACAGAAAACGAAATTGAGGTTAAAAAAACTACAGAAATAAAAAGTGAAGATGGCACTACTACCTTTTGCGTGGTACATAAAACCATTTATGTAGCCAACAAAGAGTTTTACAAGCAAAAAATGAGAAATAGAAAGAAACAAAAGGCATAATATTAGCTTATATAAATAAAAAATAGACCTAAAATATTGTTATTTTAGGTCTATTTTTTTGGTGTATTCTAAACACTTTACTCTATAAAAAGAGCTGCATTTTTAAGTTCTAAAATAGCTTCTGTATTTTGGTGTAACATACGGTTACTTTGTAAATACCTGTTTAAATTAAACTCATCAAAATTAGTAGCATCTTTATCTATACTACTAATATGTACACGGCCAGAGGAATGTATAAATTTATTATCGCCAATCCACATACCAACATGTACAACTCTTTGTTTGGTAGAATCTGTTGCTGGTCTGCCAAAAAACAATAAATCGCCAACAGCTAGCTTACTAAAATCTTTATCTTTATCTACTATTGTACCTGCATTTACTTGTTGTGAAGCATCTCTTGGTAAAACCATACCATTTAAAAAATATATAGTTTTGGTAAAACCGCTACAATCTACTCCTTTACTAGATGTGCCTCCCCATAAATACGGTAAACCCATTAATTGTTTAGATGTTGCTACTAAAGATTCTTGCGATGGGTTTAATGCTTTTAACCAATTATTATACGTTTGTGCTTCGTCTTTATTAACAAATGCAAGTCTACCATCTGGGTATTTTACTTGGTAAAATAAGCCTTCTTCAGCTACTAATTCTAAAATACTACCAGCTACTAAATCTGAGACAATTTCATGACCTGTTGTTGACGTGTAAGAAAAACCTGTAATACCAGTATATATAATTTTGTTTGCCTTTTTCCAGTTTTTAAAGTCATTATTGTTTAAAATTTCTATACCACCTTTATCTACCCAAGCCAAGTAATTATCTGGTGTTTGTATAAGGTACCAATCGCCATCATTTTTATATACTTTTACTGGTGTACCTAAAGTTGCTTGTGTTGCTAGTTCTTGTGAGTGTCCTGCTTTGCTTCTTAAATTGGCAACAGATATTTTTACAATGGCCCAATTGCTATTTTTAAATTCTGCTGTTGGTAGTAATTGTATACTGTCTATATATTCAATTTTAGCCTCATTTAGCTTAGTTTTAAGCTCATTAACGGCTTCTGGTAGGTTAGATTCTCCTTTTAAAACAAAACTATTATTAACAGCTTTAGAATCAATATTAAAAAGGGCAACACGCTTGTCTGGTGCATGTATTGTTTTTACATCATCTATATATTCTAAAATAGGATTTTCCTTCTTTACTACATCATTTTTACAACTACCCAAAACCATTATTGTTGCAAGTGCTATAAATGGAATTTTAGAATTGATATTCTTCATCATTTTATACGTATTTAATTGGATGAGTGAAAATATGAAAATTTTATTTTAATGTAGACAAAATGAACATTGTAATGTTAATAACTACATTAAAGTACTGTTAATCAGTATATAAATTAGGAATTTAAAGTTTATTTTGTTATGTTGATAACTATGATAGAGACAGATAAAATTGAAAATACCGAGTTTATAAGAAAATCTATTGGTTATTTAGAATCTAGAGGATTTACAAATATTAAGGCTGATGCAACAGATTGCGAAATACCAAAATCTTATATTAGAAAAAATACTGGCGATAAAATAACTCCAGATATTGTTGCTATGAAAAATGGTAGAAAATACTTTTTTGAAATAAGTTTAAAGTCTGATAAACCTAAACTTTTAAAATCTAAGTGGCTGTTTTTAGATACTTTAAGTAGAATGAATTCTAATAGATTTAGAATTATTACCACAAAAGGTCATTTTAAATTTACAGATACAATGTTAGAGGATATAAATTTAACCAACAAAACACCAATTAAAATTTAGTGTTTATACATTACCATATGTGGTATACCATCTTCTAAATATTCTTCTCCTTCTTCTTTAAAACCTAAATTATTATAAAATTTTAAAAGATATTTTTGAGCAGAGATTTTTATGGTAGTCTGTTGTAATTGTTCTTTAACGGCTGTAATAGATGCTTCCATAATGTTGTAGCCGTACTTGTGTTGTCTTTCAGACTTTTTAACAACTACTCTACCAATACTAGCGTCTTTAAAATAATCTCCAGGTTTAAAAATACGTGTATACGCAACTAGTTGGTCATTTTTAAAACCCAAAACGTGTAAAGCATTAAAATCCTTACCATCTATATCTTGGTAAACGCAATTTTGTTCTACAACAAAAATCTCTGATCTAAGTTGTAGAACTGCGTATAAATCTTTTGTGGTAAGCTCACTAAAGCTTTTAACACATATTACCATATAAAGTATTAATTACAAGCTATTTTTTCTACTCTGTTTTGGTGTCTTCCGCCAGCAAACTCAGTTTCTAAAAATGTATTCACCATTTCTAATGCTTGTGGTAAAGAAACAAAACGTGCAGGTATACTTAATATGTTAGCATTGTTATGCTCACGTGTTAAAGAAACAATTTCTTTAGTCCAACATA
Source organism: Cellulophaga sp. RHA19 (assembly GCF_002813425.1). Classification (NCBI taxonomy): domain Bacteria; kingdom Pseudomonadati; phylum Bacteroidota; class Flavobacteriia; order Flavobacteriales; family Flavobacteriaceae; genus Cellulophaga; species Cellulophaga sp. RHA19. Next base: position 950,361 of record NZ_PHUL01000001.1, on the reverse strand, counting down.
AACCAGCCCTAACATTTTGGTATTTATTGGCTGTCATAGACACACCATTACCACTACCACATATAAGAATACCAAAATCTACTTTTTTAGCATCTACATCTGCAGCAACCGGATGTACAAAATCTGGATAATCTACACTATCATTACTATCTGTACCGTAATTAGTAACTTCTATACCTTTAGACTTTAAAAGCTCTATTACCGCAAATTTATAATCTGTACCAGCGTGGTCATTACCTATAGCTATATGCATTGTATTGTTTTTTGTTGTTTTACATTACAAAAGTACAAATACCTTTTATATACAGTTCTAAAATTGTTAATAAATACAAACCCCTATTTTTACATACATTTTTGCATGTATCACATACAACTAACAAGTTGTTCACAACACTTTAATAAGTATACAAAACATAAATTTTGTTTTTCGTAAAAATTGTTGCATTATAGCATAGAATTTCTTCAACCAAATCTATTTTTTACTTTTTAGATAAAAGATATTAAGACCATTGTTAATAATGTAAACAATTTTTTAGCTCTTAATTATTAAAAATTCGTTGTTAATAGAAGTTGTTAATAACCGTTAATAATTATGGTAATAGATTGATTTCTAAATAAAAAGTTAAATATAAAGACTTAATAACTTTACAATAAATTTACATTACTGTTCAATACAAGAAATAGTACATAATTTTATTGTAGATATTAACACACTATTATAATCACCTCTTTTTTTTAAAATTTAATAAAAGAAAAATAGTATATTATATATATGTTTATAACAACGTTTTCTTTACTATAAAATTAAGAAATTGTTTAATTAAGATTAGAGTAGATTATAATTTGTAATTTACCAGAAATAAATAAAATGAATGACAAAGAATAAAAAAGGACCTAAAAACCAAGATCGTAATTTTATCACTAAAGGTATATTTACGGTATTAGAAAAAGATCCTACTGCTAGTTATAACTACAAGCAAATAGCTGCTAAATTAGGTATAACAGATGCAAATAAGAGAAACATACTAGTTAAAAGATTAGTACAGTTAAAAGAAAAGAAAAGAATTATAGAAGAAAGTAGAGGCAAGTATAAAGCCGTAGCTAGAGATACTAAAACTTACCATACAGGTAAAGTAGATATTACTAGTAAAGGAAATGCTTATATAGTAATAGAAGGTTTAGATGATGATGTTTTTATATCTAGCAATAAATTAAAAAAAGCTTTTCATAGAGATATTGTAGAAGTTTACATATTTCCTAGAAGAAAAGGTCGCAAATTAGAAGGCGAAATCACTAAAATTGTAGAAAGAAACAAAACTAGCTTTGTTGGTATTGTACAATTACAAAAGAATTACGCTTTTGTAACATCTACAGATTTTAGGATGTATACAGATTTTTTTATTCCAAAGGATAAAATAAATAATGCACAAGATGGTGATAAGGTTATTGTAAAAATGAGCGATTGGCCAGATGACGCAGACTCACCCTACGGAGAAATTACCGAAGTTCTTGGTAAACCAGGAGAGCATAACACAGAAATACATTCTATTTTAGCAGAATATGGCTTGCCATATCAGTTTCCTTTAGAAGTAGAAAATTATGCTAATAAAATAGATACATCTATTAAACCAGAAGAAATTGCAAAACGTAGAGATATGCGAGATACGCTTACCTTTACTATAGATCCTAAAGATGCAAAGGATTTTGATGATGCATTATCTTTTGTAAAATTAGAAAATGGCAATTATGAAATAGGAATTCATATTGCAGATGTATCTCATTACCTACAACCAGATACTATTTTAGACGATGAGGCTTATGACAGGGCAACATCTGTATATTTAGTAGACCGTGTGGTACCAATGTTACCAGAAGTTTTATCTAATAATGCTTGTTCTTTAAGACCAAATGAGGAAAAATATACGTTTTCTGCTGTTTTTGAGATCGATGAAAAAGCAACACTTATTAACCAATGGTTTGGTAGAACAGTAACAAATTCTAACGAACGTTTTGCGTATGAAGAAGCACAACATATAATTGAAACGGGAGAAAATACAATTCCTGAAGCTATTTCTATTAGAGAAAATGGCGCTTATAGTGTTAGTAATGATATTGTTGAAGCTACGCTTACATTAGATAAATTAGCAAAAATTATGCGTGGTAAACGTATGAAAGCCGGAGCCATATCTTTTGATAAAGTAGAAGTTAGGTTTAGTCTAGATAATGATGCTAACCCTACTGGCGTTTACTTTAAAGAGTCTAAAGATGCCAACAAGCTTATTGAAGAATTTATGTTATTAGCTAACAGAAAAGTAGCTGAATTTATTGGTAAACAAAAACCAGAAAAAACATTTATTTATAGAGTTCATGATGAGCCAAACGAAGAAAAACTAGCTAATTTAAATGGCATAATTTCTAGATTTGGTCATAAATTAGATTTTAAAAGTAAAAAATCTATAAGTGAATCTTTAAACCAATTACTAGAAGACGTAAAAGGAAAAAAAGAACAAAATTTAGTAGATACGCTTGCTATACGTAGTATGAGTAAAGCAATTTATACTACAGATAATATTGGCCATTACGGTTTAGCTTTTGATTATTACTCGCATTTTACATCACCTATTCGTAGATATCCAGATGTAATGGTACACCGTTTATTACAACATTATTTAGATGGTGGTGCAAGTGCTAAACAAGATGTTTATGAAGAAAAATGTAAACATTCATCAGATATGGAAGGTCTTGCATCTAGTGCAGAAAGAGATTCTATAAAATACATGCAAATTAAATTTATGGATGACCATAAAGATTCTGAATTTGTAGGAGTAATATCTGGAGTAACAGAATGGGGTATTTATGTAGAAATTATAGATAATAAGTGCGAGGGTATGGTACGTATAAGAGATATTAAGGACGATTACTACACTTTTGATGAAAAAAGCTATTCTATCATAGGACAACGTACAAACAACAGCTACCAATTAGGAGAGCAAGTTGTAGTTATGGTTAAAAGTACAGATTTAGTAAAAAGACATTTAGATTTTTCGTTACTTAGAAAGGCAGAATAAAGTATTTTTGGAACGAAATTTGTAAATTAGATTAGGAATTATACCTAAAAATAACAAAATGAATAAGTTAACCTTATTTACGTTTTTACTATTTACTTTTAGTTTAGTAAATGCACAAAACGAAAAAATTACATTACAACTAGAAAGCTTTACAGAGGTTAAGGCTTTTGATGGTTTATCTGTAAATCTTATTAAATCTACTAAAAATGAAGCTGTTATAACAGGAGCTAATACACAAAAAGTTTCAATTGTTAATAACGACGGAGTTTTAAAACTCCGTATGCAATTAGATAAAATTTTTAGTGGTTATAGAACTTTTGTAGATGTTTATTATACAGATATTTTAGCTGTTATAGATGTAAATGAAGATGCCAGAATTAGCTCTAATGAAACTATTAAACAAGATTTATTAGAGTTAAAATCTCAAGAAGGTGGCGAATTAATTATTGATGCTGAAGTTACTCAGTTATTAATAAAATCTGTTACTGGTGGTGTTATAACATCAAAAGGATCTGCAAAAAACCAGGACATAAAAATTAATACTGGTGGTATTTACTACGGTAAAAATTTAAAAACCGAACTTACTACTATTAGCGTTAATGCAGGTGGTAATGCAGAAATTAATGCTACAAATTATGTGCAAGCAACTGTAAAAGCAGGTGGTGAAGTTTTAGTTTATGGCGACCCATTAAAAATGGATGAAAAAACTGTTTTTGGAGGTAAAATTATTAGAAAATAGAAAAATTACTACATGTTAGATGATATACAGGCAGCAATACCATTAGGCTTTTTTTTAAGCTTTATGATTGGTCCTGTTTTTTTTGTTCTTCTAGAAACTAGTGCTGTTAAAGGGTTTAGAGCTGCGTTGGTTTTTGACTTTGGTGTAATACTAGCCGATATTTTATTTTTAACTGTTGCTTATTTTAGTAGTTATCAGCTACTAGAAAATTTAAGTAATTTACCAGGATTATATATTTTTGGTGGAGTTATACTACTAGTTTATGGGGTAATTGTAATCATAAAAAAGCCAGTTAAAGAAAAACCAACAACACTTAAATCTAATAAAAGTGCTTATCTAAGTTTATTTATAAAAGGCTTTTTATTAAACTTCATAAACATAGGTGTTTTAGTATTTTGGTTGGGCGTTATTTTGGTAGTAGGTCCTAGTTTAGATAATAATCCAAACAGAATTTTGGTTTTCTTTTCTGCAATGCTAGGAACTTATTTTATTACAGATATATTTAAAATATTATTAGCTAAACAATTAAAAAGGTACCTAACTCCAAGACGTATTTTTTTAACTAAAAAAATACTTGGTATTATACTTGTAATCTGTGGTTTAGTACTTATAACCAAAGGGTTTTTACCTAAAGATCAATTAAATATACAAGAAGGGTTAGAGTTATTAGAAAAATAATTTTTTTAAATACCACTGTATATAAAAATGGAATTTAATCCTGAACTAGAAAAAATAATAGCTAATAGTAGACTAGTAGCTATAAATTTAAATTCTGGGTATATATCTTCTTTTCATTTTTTAATAGCTACCTTAAAATCTGATAATCTTGCGCATAAAATATTTGAATCTCATAACTGGCAATTTGAAAAATTAATAGAAACTTTAAGGTCAGATGATGAAAGAAAAGTTAATAGATATTATTTAACCCAAGAGTTTGAGGATATTTTAAAAAATTCAAAATTTTATGCTCGTACTTATTTAGATAAAAAAGTAAATTCCGAACACATAATTTTTGCTATGCTAGCTAATAAAAATAGCTATGCTGGTAATTATTTAAATGAAATAGGAATGGATTACTTTAAGTTTAAAAGCGAATGTGAAAAAATTAGAATAGTAAAATCTAACAGATTACTTGAAATTATAGGAAGTAATAAATTATTAGTGTCTATTGGATTACTTCATATTATAAATAAAATATAGAAATATCTCAACTATTACTATATAAATTTTACCTTATCTTTTAAATAACTATTGTAGATATAATCATATATAATTATATGTAATTATTTGATTTTAAATATGATATAAAAATTGATAAGTATATAAACAAAAAAACCTCCACGTTAGTGAAGGTTTTTGAGGCATCGAGCAGATTCGAACTGCTGTACAAGCTTTTGCAGAGCTCTGCCTAGCCACTCGGCCACGATGCCATTTTTGGACTGCAAACTTACGAAAATAAATCCATAAGAAAATAAGTTTTTTTAAATCAATTTTGTATTTTTTTTTCGAGGCATCGAGTGGATTCGAACCACTATGCTAATCCTTGCGGGATTATGTCTATCCATTTCGACCACAATGCCATTTGTGCGGGGGGAGAGTTCAAATGTACATATATTTAGATGTATAAAAAATTTACTAATACGCAGTTTAACGAGTTAATTGTAATGTTATCGAAACCATTTCAACATCTCCTCCTATTGGTGGGTTTAATTTAGAAACTGTTACTTCTGATGCTGTTACAATAGGTAACTCAGAAAAAATACGATCTATTATACGCTTAGCAACATGTTCTAATAATTTAGATCTTATTGCCATTTCTTCTTTTACTATATGATTAATATGTACATAGTCTACCGTATCTACTAATTCATCAGATATTGATGCCTTAGTTAAATCTGCATCTACTGTTACGTTTACTAAATAATCACTACCAATTAAAGCTTCTTCATTTAAGCAACCGTGGTAAGCATATGTTTTAATAGTACTTACTTTTATTTTTCCCATTTGGTTTAGTTTAGTTGTGCAAACTTAACTAATACTATTAATAAATAGTTAGTAAGTACATCTACAATTACTTAATCCTTGGAATAAATCTACACCAATTGTTATAACATGTGTACCTGTACTATAATTTAAAATATCATTTAAAATTATTTGGTAAGAATATCCAAAGTAATAGTTATCTTTTTTTAAACCTGCAAAAGGAGCTAAATATAAAGGCTTACCTATTTGATCGTTTAAAAATCTGTAATTTACACCTGCATAGTAGTAATCTTCAAAATCGTACTTTCTAAATTTTAAGTTTAAATCTGTTTCAGATCTACCGTCACTTTCAAACATTTTATAAAGTACAGATGGTTCTATTTCCCAATCACTACTTCTACTTTTTTTGTATCTGTAACCACTATAAATATAGTAGTTTCTTAATGCGTTAGGTTCAAAGGTTTCATTAAAGTTGGTTATATCTTTATTTACTAAGTTAGATGCATTAACACTCGCATAAAACTTATTTTTTCTATACAAAAATCCAACATCAAAGTTATGGTTGGTTGTAGATCTATCATCTGTTACCGCATTATCTGGATTAGCAATAAGGTTAAATTCCTGTATGTCTAATCTAAATTGGTTAAAGTTGTATGATATACCAAATGATAAAAACTCATCTTCATACCTATTTAAAGTTAAGTGGTGAGCAAAAGATATTCTTGCTCCTTGTTGTTTAGTATATCCGTTTTTATCATTATATAAAAATAAACCTAAACCAGATTTGTTACCAATCCTGGCATCTGCAGCCAAAGACTGTGTTCTAGGTGCATCTTCTATTCCTACCCATTGAGCAAGACCGTTCATTCTAATTTTTACATGATCACCAATACCTGCATATGTTGGTGATAAAACAAATGGATTATCTGCTAAATATTGTGATAGCTGTGGGGAATTTAGCTCCTGTGCATTTGACAGCATTGTGCCGGCAAATAATGATAAGATTGCTAATTTAAGTCGCATAATTATAGGTTAAGTTCTTTTATTTTTTATCTGTACAATGTAAAGTGTCCAACAAATTCTCTGTCGTCTACTTCATCTTTAAGTTTAATAGTATACCAATAATCTCCAGATGGTAGTTCCTTATTATTATAAGTTCCGTCCCAACCTTTATCATCTGCTCCCATTCTATATAACTCTCTACCATATCTATCATAGACAATAGTTAAGATATTAGGGAACCCATCTGTGTTTTTAGGCTTCCATGTGTTGTTTACATCATCACCATTTGGTGTAAAGAAATTTGGGATTTCTATATCGATGAACTCAATAAATATATCTTGAGTAGTTTCACAACCATTTTCGTCTACAACAACAACGGTATAAGTATCAGTCTTACGTATTCTGAACGTATTGTCTTCCCCATTATTGTTTCCTTCTAGATAGAAAGTATATTTTGGGTTACCACCTGCAGCAATTGCCGTTATTTCGTTAATATTTGTATTTTCTAATACAAGTGTTAATGGCTCAAAAGCAGCTACAGTAAAGTCAATAGTTTCAGAACATCCATTTGCATGCAATATGTGTAAATAATGATTACCAGCAGACATATTTGTAAAGTCTGGTGTTAATTGCATAGCAGCAGGATCTGTAGTATCTAAACCGTATAATACGTCTGTTATTGTGTTGTCTTCTAAAACAACATCTAAATAATTTGTTGGTGTATCTGTACTACACTCATAAATTGGTGTTGCAGTGGCTTTTAAATTAACACCAGGTGCAATATTTATTACAATATTTGCATCACAATCATTAGCATCTTTAACTAATATTACATGCGGACCAGCAGTTAATCCAGAGAAATCTACTCTGTCTAACACATAATCTGCAGGATCGTTAGAATCTATACTTGTTCTGTAAGGAGCGGTACCACCAGTTATTGTAACTGTAGCTGTACCATCTTCATTACCTGTACAAGTTTCTCCTGTTGTAGTTGCACTTAATTGTATTGCAGTTGGTTGTTCAATTGTAAATTCAAAAGCAATAAAACATCCTTTTTCATCTTGAGCAATAACATCATATACTCCAGGAGCCAAGTCTGTAAATACGTTTTTAGTATCAAACTGATCTAAGTTAGGTGTAATTGAGTATTTTATTTCTCCTGTTCCACCACTAACCTCAACAGTTATGGTACCATCTTCTTCACCAAAACATGAAACATCTGTAAATTCTTCAGTCTCTATAACTAAAGGAGCTGGCTCTGTAATAGTAATTGCTCTTGATACTTCTTCACAACCACCATCAGATGTTACTTTTATGTAGTAAGTTCCAATTCCTAGGTTTCTAAAATTACCAGTAGTCTGTGGTCCTTGTAGCGGACTTGTACTAGTTGGGTTATCTAACAACTCATAAGAATAGTTACCTAAACCACCAATTGCTGTTGCATCTATACTTGCAGTAGATTCACCATTACAGTTTATAACTACAGCAGTTTCATCTAATACTATTTGTAGTGGTGGTACAGGATCTATAGAAACTTGGTTACTAATAATATTACCACAGTTAAAATTGTCTCTTATATAGTATTGATAAATACCATCTGTTACTGTAAATGTGTGTGTATCTCCACCTGTCATAGGTGTAAAGTTTATACCATCTACACTAAACTCATACGGAGCAGTACCACCAGTAGCTGTTAATCTTATTTCAGCTGGGTCTACGCACGTTAATTGTGATACTTGAACTAGAGAACCAGTTATATCTGTAGGCTCTGTTATAACCGCTTGTATAGTTTCTACATCACAGTTCCATCCGTCAGAAACTGTTATTGTGTATACACCCGCACTTAAGTTGTTAAACATTGGGTTTGGCTGTGGAGTACTAGAATATAGTAATGTTGTACCAGCATCATCATAAACATTTAATTGGTACGTGTAAACACCTTCACCATTTAATACGTTTATTGCACTAACACTACCGTTACTGTCACCAAAACAAGTTAACATTTGTGTTAATGGTGTAATATCTGCAGTAATTGGTATTGCAGGGGCTAATGTTATGTCATCTGTAAAATCACACCCAGCATCATCTGTTACTGTTGCAGTATATGTAGCAGCACTTAATCTTACAAAACTAGCAGAAGAAACATCTGTAAAAGTAGTTTCTACACCAGTAGTATTGTTTCTTAAAACAATATCATATGGTGCATAACCACCAGTTGGTTGTACTACTATTTCACCAGCATTATCATCACAAGTTACAGCTGCAGTTTGTGATAATGTTGCTGTTAATGCCATATCTGGAGAGTCTATTGTTATTACATTAGAATCTTCAGTACAAAAAGGAGCATTATCTTCTGTTACTGCTACATAATAATTACCACCAGATAAACCAGATATAGTAAATGTATTTGTAGTAGCATTACCATTAATACCAGCTAAAGTTCCATCAGCATTTAAAACTGTATAAGTAAATGGTGCTGTAGCATCTGTTACTGTTACTTCAATTTCTCCGTTTGTATCTCCAAAACAAGTTACAGGAGATGACGCTATTGCAGAAACTTTAATTAAGTCATAAGGTGCAATGTTATATACATCTGTATCTACATAACAACCTGTAGTTGTATCTGTAATTCTAAATACATAACCACCAACAGCAGTTAATTCAAAAGTTGCAGTGTTATAAGTTGGTGTTGCTGTTTGCGTAGCATTTGTATTACCAATTGGCAACAACTCATATGTATAAACATTTGTAACATCTCCGTTATCTGTTACTGTAATAGTAACCTCTTCTGGACCAGCACATGATATGTCTGTATCTTTAGATACTACAGCAGTAAATGTATTAATAGGCTCTATAGTTACCGTTGTTGTTTGCGGACAACTATTATCATCTTTAACATAAACAGTAATTGTTTGTGCAACTCCAGTATCTGTAACAGTAAATGTATTTCCTGTTTGGAAGTTTACATTATCTATACTGTATAAATACGGACTAGTACCTGAAGGTGTTCCTGGTGTTGTAGCACCATCTTCTATAGTAACTGTAATTGTTGCAGTATTTACTGTATTGTTAGGAGCACAAGCAAAATCTGTTGCAACTGCACTTATTAATAATTCTGTAGGCTGAGTAACCTCAACAGTTTCTCTAACAGCACATTCTTTAGCAGAAACTACCTCTACTTGATAAAAAGCAGCAGCTAAGCCTGTAAAAGTTGGACTAGTTTGTGGTCCGGCTATTAAAGTTAATCCTGTAGCATCATACAAATTATAAGTATAAATAGGATCTACATTTGTAGCAGGATCTAAGTTAGCAGTTATACTACCATCTGATAAACCAAAACAACTAACATTTTCTATAGTTGAAGCCAATAAAATAGGATCTACCTTATCAGTTAATTCTTGTGTAACAGGTTTTTCGCAAATAGGTGTATTTGTATCTAAATCACGCACAATAAAATTATAAATACCAACTTCGGTTAAACCAGTAAAGACACCATCATTATTTGTAATTGTTGTACTACTTATTGGTAAAGTAGCTACAAACTCTAAGTTTGTAGAACCACCAGTTACATTCACTGTTATTTGTCCGCCTGGATCTACTGTACAATCTATTGGTTTAACCACAGTAGTAGAAACATTCATTTCTTCATACAATACTGTTGCAAGTGTTGTAAAATCACAAGACCATTGGTCATTAATTAATACGGTGTAAGAACCAGCACCTAAACCAGAGAATATTGTAGTAGTCTGTGGAGAACCAACTGCAGTACCATCTTTAATAAGTTGGTATGTATAGTTACTTCCTTGTCCACCTACAGTATTAATTACTTCAATTTCACCTTCTAGGTTTGTACAATTTTCTTGGTTTACCTGTAAAGTTGCCGTTATATCTGTTGGCTCTACTAAATTAACATCTGCTAATTGAATAATACATCCATTTTTATCTGCAATCCAAACTTGGTAATCTGTACCAGCCGGAGCTGCAGCACCAGATAAACCAGTAAATCTAGGATTAGAAACATAATCTGTTGGGTATACTGGAGCAGGATTAGTTGCTACATCTACAAAGTAAACATAGTCTCCCCAACCACCAGCAGCATTAATAACTTCTATAACTCCGTCATTACCTATACAAGTTACTGGTGTAACTTCTGTAGCAGCTGTTATTGCAGCACTAGGACCAGCAATAGTAAATGCCTGTGTATACGTACATCTAGGATCTGGAGTTTGTTGTACTTCTATGTAGTAACTACCAGCTACTAAACTATTAACAACAAAGTTTCCATCTAAGTCAGAGGCTAAAGCTTGTACAACATTATTTGTTACAGCATCATACACGGTAAATGTCACACCATTAGCATAAGTAACATTAGCATCATCATGTAAATTAAATTCAACACTACCATCATTACCACCAAAACAAATTACATTACTTAATACAGTTGCATCTAATTCTAATACATCTGGACTAGTTATAGTTTCTGATGTTGTTATAACACAACCAGTATCTGTATGCCTTACTAAGAAATTGTGAGTACCAACATCTAAACCACCAAAAACATTTGAAGGTTGCCATGTTGTTCCGTTATCAATACTATACTCAAATTTAGAAGTATCATTTGTATTTGATGTAGCAGTAATAGTTATTTCACCATCTGTACCAGGATCACAAGTAATATCACCTGTAATTGCAGCAGAAGCTGTTAACAATTCATCATAAGGAGCAATATCTGCTTCTATTGTGCCAACACAACCTTTATCATCATATACATTAATAGTATAAGAACCACCAGCAGTATTAGTTTCTATATAAACGTTATTAGAACCAGATTGTACAACAGTATCATCACCAGTTGCAGGTGTGTTGTTATCATTTATAAATTCATAAATAACATAAGTATTGCTACCACCAGTAATATTAGCAGCAGTATTATCTATAGTAATGCTAGCATTATTATTAGTGTTACCACTTGTAGGCGTACAACCAAATTCTACAACATCTGCATCTACTATTACAATAGGGTTTGGTTCACTAATTACAATATTAGTAATATCTGTTGTACAACCATTTGTACCTGTTGCAGTTACTGTATATGTATTAGGAGGTAAGTCTGAAAATGTGCTTGTAGCAGCATCAAAAGTACCAGCTAAAGGTGTAATTGTATACGTTAATGGATTAATTCCATTATCTGTTTGGTATAAAGTTATAGTACCATCATCTGCACTATTACAAGTAACATCTGTAAATGTGTGTGTAAATATTGGGGTTACGGCAGCAGGAACATCTATTGTAAATATTCTGTTACAATTTGTATTATTATCATAAACAGTAATAGTATATGTTTCTACAACTGTTATTGTTGCTACCAGAGGGTTTGTTGCTAATGCTGTTCTAGCGACAACAGTTCCTAAACCATTTGAGATTTCATAATCATAATTTCCAGATCCATTTATAGCTTCAATTGTAATTTCTGCAGTACCAGGAGTACAATCCATTAGTTTAGTAAGCTCAACTTTAGCCTCTAATATTGGGTAAATAGTAGCACTATCTGTAGCTATACAACCGTTACTATCTTTAATAGAAATGTTATACGTACCAACCGGAAGATTAGTAAATAAACCTCCATTATCTAAATATGTTACGCCACCATCTATAGAGTATAATATTTGTGCTGCAGTACTAGTTGCATTTACTTGTAAAGTATTTGGTATTGCACAGTTATCTATATCTATACTATCTATGGTTGGATTAGGAGTTAATGTCATTATAACATCTCCTAAATCTTTAGCACAACTATATTGATCTTGAATAGTTACGTTATAAGTACCAGCAGGTGAATTAGCAGGAATTTCTATTGGATTATCTGTAGTACCTGTAATAGTTGTAAAAGGTGCAGGACCAGTTACAGTAAAATTATAAGTACCGCCACCGCCATTGATGTTTTCTATTTGAATAAGACCAGGTGTAGCACAAGAAATATCTTGAATTTTATTTAATGTTGCTGTAATATCGTCTAACTCTTCTAACAATAGATTTTCTGATGCAGATATACAACTATCTACTCCACTATCTCTTTCGGTAACTTGTATAAAGTATTCTCCAGCTCCTAAACCAGATACTGTAACTGTTTGCGGTGAAGAAAAAGGAATGTTACCTCCACTATTTGCTACAGAAACAGGAGTACCTGTAATCATATTAAAAACTTCCCATCTGTATTCTGTACCATATGGAAGTTCATTATCTGTAATTGTATATGTAATACTACCATTAGTTGTACCAAAACAAGCTGGTACAGAAGTAGATGTAATTTCTAACGGTAACGTAATTATATCGTTTACATTAACATCACTTTGTCTAACACAACCATTTGCATCCCTTACATAAAAAACATACGTTCTACCTGGTATTAAACCTGTAAATGTGTGAGGATCTGATAGTCCCTTTGCAGGAGTAGTCCAAGGATTAATCGGTGTAGTAGCATCAAAATTAACAGGATCGTCTGTATACGTATATTGATAAGGTGCAGTACCTTGATTACCTTGTACACTTACTTGTAGCTCATTACAATTTACTATAATTGGTAAAATTGTAATGTCTAAATTATCTAACGGATAAGATATAATATATCTTGGTAAATCTAATCTACATAATGTATTACCAGAAGCATCTACCGTTCTAATAGAAGGGTCTACAGCATCACCAGAAGTTAATGTGTATGTAGGAGCATTAAACTCATCAGATGTTTGCCAAGTAGTACCACCATCATGACTAAATTCTAATGTTCCACTTAATGTTGTTGTATAGTTAATAAATCTAAATCCTGTTGCAGGGTCACAATTACCAGACAAAATAGATTCTAAATCAGTAACTAATTCATCAGGATTATTAATTAATACAGGAGTTGTTTCTATTGTACATCCGCTTGCATCTGTAACATTAATTGTATAGTTACCAGGTGCTAAATTGAAAAATGTTTTAGTATTGTTTATTACATTGGTTGTTGTTTCATTTGAAGCACCACCATTATCTAAATCTATAATTTCATATGTGTAAGGAGATATACCAGAAGTAACTGTAATTTCTATAGTTCCTGTACCATCATGGCAAGTAGGATCTGTTGGTACCGCATTATAAGTTAATGGAGTTGCAGGATTAACTGTAACAGTCTCCATATATTCACAATGTGGGTCTGCTGCGTTATTATCCCATACATACACATCATATGTACCTGCATTTGCAGGTATTACTGTAAAAGTATTAGATGGGTTAAAATCTGCAGCAGTAACAGGAGTTGTAGTTGGCACAAAAGCATAAGCTAAATTACCATCTCCACCAGTTGCATTAACAGTAATACTACCATCTGCACACGAGCTAACGTGTACAACATCTATTGTAGCATTAATAACTGGATTTAAAACAACCGTTTCTTGTACGCCAACGCAACCATAGCCATCTTTAACGTCTATTGTGTAAGTACCGTTTGCTAAATTAGTAAAAGTATATGTTGTTGCAGTTGCTGGAGTTGGAGTAATCCAAGCACCACCGTTAATGCTAAACTGGAAGTTTTCATTCCCAGGAATAGATGTAACATCTACTTGTATTTCTCCATCATTTGCACCAGAGTAACACGCTGTTGGCGTTACTGTAAAAGTTGGTACCTCTGGAGTAGTAACAGTTACTGCAGGTGTAATTGCATTAGTACATAAGTTATCATCCTGTACTCTTACAATATAATTTTCATTAGCTGCATTTGCAGGTACATCTGTAAATATTGCAGAAGTTTGATATGCTCTAAAAATAGTATAACTTGTTGTTACTGTATTGTATATTTCTAATTGATAGTTATAAGTTGGTGTACCACCATTTGCAACAGCAGTAATTGTAGCACCTGTATTATTACATGTAAATTCATCTGTTATAGATGCAGTAGCAGTAACTTCTGTTGGTTCAGTTAATTCTTGTGTTAACGGAATACTACATGCATTATCATCAACATCTCTAACTTCAATAGTATAGTTTTGTGCAGTTAAACCAGTTACGGTTTGCGAACTTGTAAAAGGGCCAAAATAAGTTGCACCACCATCTAAAGTATATTCAAATCCGCCAGCGCCAAAATTAGAAGCATTAATAACAAATTCACCATCATTACCTCCAAAACAAGAGATGTTTTTAGGGTTTGTAATGTTTGCTGTAAAAGCTTTACCTGCTTCAACTAAAACGTCAAAAGTTACAGAAGAAGAACAAACTTCTGGAAATTGAAACGCTTGTATATCATCTATAGCAATATCATTACCATCAACAACAGCAGAATTTGTACGTATAACAATATCTAGGTTTGTATTAGCACCAGGATTTAATGTTACTGTATAATTATGCCAATCATTAGCATTATTGTTTTTAGGAATATTACCTGTAGATACACTATTAATTACTGTACCACCAGCATCTACTAATTCTATTTCTATTGTTGGATCACCACCACTTTCACCGGTTCTTAATAAGTTGTATGCCCAAGTAGATATTGTAATATCTCTATTTGGTATAACCTCTATACCTCTTTTAGCATATACAATACCACCAACACCAGCTACACCACCAACGTTTATTGCTAAGAATCTTCCATTAGCATTACCTGTATGGTCGTTAGGACTTCTCCAAGTACTAAATGGTGAAGCTATTGCTTGTGTAACCGAGTATTCACCATCATTAATTCTTGTATGTACTCCTGGGTCACAAGGTCTTACTGTACCATCTTGCGGTTCATAACAGTATAAAGGATCTATTTGTGTTATTGATGTATTTGCACCAACGCCAAAATCTTCTGATAATAAATTACTTGGTGTAGGAGTTGCATTAGAAGTATAATCTACTCTAATTGTATGGTTACCAGCTGCTACATCTGTAAATACATTACTTGTATTATCTGGTGTGTTAAATGAACCATTTATAGAGTATACATAATCAAAATCTGTACTACTTGGTGTTACTGTAATTTCGCCAAGACCTTCACAGTCATAAGAAATAGACGGAGCAAATGTAGGTGCTTCAGGAGCAGAGTCTACAGTTACTGTCATTTCAAATGTACATAAATTAGCATCTCTAATATATAATGTATGTGTACCTGGTAATAAGTTTGATATAGAATTTGTACTGTAATTAACACCACCATCAAAACTATACTCATAAGCTGGCGTACCACCTTGCGCATTGGTAATTCTAACCTCAGCACCAGTTGTTGGGTTACACTCATATAAAGCTGTTACTGCTGCAGAAGCAGACAAAGTAAAAGGTTCTGTTATAGTATGCGTATCTGCTACGGTACATAAATTAGCATCTCTAACTACAATATTATAGCTATTTGCAGGTAAGTTATTAAATGTGTTTGTTGGTACAAATGTTGCACCACCATCTATACTGTATTGGTAAGGAGCTTCTCCACCACCAGCAGTAATTGTTATTGTAGATTGTGCTTCACCACTACAAAGTATGTCTGTACTTGCAGTAGAAACTGTTAATATAGGGTCTTGTGCAATATTTAAATTGTACATAGCCTCACAAAAAGTTCCTGTTCCATTATTATCACGTACATAAACGTCATAATCACCAGCACCAGTTGTTACAGTTCTAGGATTAGTATTAGTAAAGTCTGTTGCTGCAGGAGTATCTCCGTCTGCAACAATTGCAAATACATAATCTGTACCGCTACCACCTGCAGGAGTAATAGTTACTATTGCATCTGTACCACAAGCAGTAATATTATCTGCAGAAGCAGTTACTGTTAATTCTGGATTTACTGTAATAGAAGCTGTTCCTGTACAATTATTACCGTCTATAACATCTATAGTATATGTTCCTGGATTTAAGCCAGAGAACACGTTATTTGTACTGTAAGCACCACCATTTATTCTATATTGATAAGTACCATCTCCGCCAGCTGTAACATTTGCTGTAAGTTCTAGTCCTGCTGCAGCCACAAAGCAATCGTTATTTGGAACAATTTCTAAGGTAGGAGCTACTGAAGCATCTAAATCAAAACTTGAAGTAACAATACAACCATTAGCATCTTCTACACTAACATTAAAAGTACCTGTTTGGTTTAAGTTATTAAACGTACCAGTACCATTGGTAAATGTAGTTGTAGCATCTGGGTATGTAATTGTAAAACTGTTACTACCCCAACCACCAGTAGCAGTTAATGTAACACTACCATCTGTAGTACATGTTGGTTGTGATTCTACAACATTTAACGCTAAAGCTGCTGTAGGAGCATTTATAATAACATCTGCGGTTGCAGTACAATTAGTTTCTGTATCTGTTACAGTAATTGTATATGTACCATTATCTAAATTATTTAAAGAAATAACAGCATCATTTACTGTAGTACCTGCTGGTACAGCTGTTGGTCCTGTTATGGTATAATTGTATGTAGAATTAAAACCAGATACTGTAAATTCTGCTTCACCATCTGTGTCATCAAAACAAGAAATATTACTAACTAATTTTCCAGTTACCGATATTGGGTCTACTGGTCTAATTGTAAAGCTTTCTTCATATTCACATCCTTTGTCATCAGTTACTCTAAATGTATATGTGTCTGGATCTAAATTATTAAATGTTGCTGTGTTTCCTGTTGTGCTTGTAGCCGCTACTGCTGCCGGAGCAATAATTTGAAAAACATAAGGAGCATTACCATTTGCAACTGTTACTGTAACATTTGATGTTTGTGTAGGACAGTTAGGAGCAGTTGCTGTAAAGTCTAAATCTGTAGGCGGATTTAATGCATCTATAACAATTTCATTAGTAACAAACGTACATAAATTAGCATCTCTAATAGTAATAGTATAACTACCATTAGTTAGGTTTGCAAATGTGTCTGCACCTACTCCAGTATTAAAGTTAACACCATCTATACTATATGCATAAGGAGCAGCACCACCAGTTACATTTTGTACCTGTATTGTTGCTTCTTGTAAACATGTATAATCATCAACTAAAACAGCATCACCCGTTACACCATCTACTTGGCCACCTATTGTAAAAGGTTCATCAAAATCACAAGATGTGCCACCAATAGTTTGTGTAATTGTTAGTACATAATTTCCTTGTGGTAATGATGTAAAGTTTCCAGAATTGTTAATGCTTGTTGTTGTACCATCTGGATACAATAAGTTGTAAGATAAAGTATATCCGTTACTATTTGTAACGTTTATGTTATACGTACCATCTTCTGCACCAAAACATTTTTCGTCTTCTATAATTGGTGTGTAAACTATTGCAGGTGCAATATCTACAGTAGCCTCATTTGTAATTATATAACAATTGTTACTACCAACAACTATAAATTCATAAGTACCAGCATCTGCATCACTAAAGTAAAAGTCTTCTGTTGTTTGGTATGCACTTGCAGGAATATCGCTTATAGAAAAAGGAGCAGAATATAAATCTACACCATCTTTACTCCATATTGCATAGCTGTATGATGGATTAGCAACACCACCAGTAGCATTTACAGAGATAATACCATCTGTACAGTCTATAGATTTTGTTGTTAAAGCTGTACCTGCTAAATCAGATACATCGTTTATAGTTACTTCTCTAGTTAATGTACAACCATCATCAGTTCTTACAGTAACATCATAAACACCATCGTTTAGATCTGTAAAAGTATAGTCATTATCATTAGTAGGTCCAAAAGTGTCTACCTCTATTCCTCCTTGAGATATAGAAAAATAGTACTGTGGTTCTACATCTTCAGCAGAAATTCTAATTTCTCCTAAGCCGTTACAATCAGTATCTTTTGTTGTAATGTTTACAACATAATCTCTTCTTAAAACACCTATATCTTCCAATCTAAAAACACAACCATCTACAACACCTTGCTGACGCATTTCTATTGTGTATGCTCCGTTATTTGTTATAGGAAAAACAGGACCATTATTAGCACTGTAAGGAACAAGAATAGTACCTGTTGCTGCATCTAATAATTGGAAATCGTAATTTGCAGGTACATTGGTAACACTAATGCTGCCATCTGTAGTACAAATAATATCTTTTACTGTTGCTCTAGGATCTAAATCGTTTTTAAACACGTTAAAATAGAACCTTGTAAAACAACCATTTAAATAGTTAATTACTACTCTATATTGTCCTTCATCTTCTGCATTAAAAGTTTGGCCTGTTGCTACTTGGCTCCAAGTACATGTACCATTTTTGTTTGCACAATCTTCTACAGAAGCTGTACAACTACCTTCGTCTAATTTTTCCCATTGTATGCTTGTAGCATCAGGAATGTTAATATTTATAGGTTCTATATCATTTAAACCACATAAAAATATTTTTGGTAACGGGTCACCATCAATAGGACAAGTAGTTACTTCACCATCAACTGTGTTAGAAGTATCGTTTATTAAATCTATTATTGGGTTTGTTTGTGTTGTTCCAAAGCGTGTTACAGTTATAATTTCTTGAAAACCTTTACAAGGATCTGCAATTATTTTATCAACTATATAAACACCTATGTCATCTACAACCAATGTACTTAAATCACCATCTGGGTTACCATCATTAATAACAGTATCTCCACCGTCTATAACACCGTTTCCGTTTTCATCTTTGTACCAAACATAATCATCAAAACCATCACCTGAGTCTAATATAGCATCTGCGCCACAAATTTCTACATTTCTACTATAGTCACAGCTTTCTAAATCATCTAATAAAAAGTTTGTTGCACCAGGAGTTGTAAATCCACAAGTATCAAAATCTGTAACACTTGGGTCATCTGTTATTTCATTATCATTTATAACACCTCTGTACGTAGAGTATGCTAAGTTTTGTATTAGATCTGAACAAGCATCTATAAAATCAAAACAATTTTCTGCTACTCGTACACGCATACGTATAGTTTCTAATGGTCCGCCTTGTACTACTAAGTTATTTGGAATAGAAAAAATAACCTCTCTAGTTGCTGGGTCATATGTGTATGTAACACCAGTTGGCATTGTAATGTTAGTCTCATCTAAGGTTACGTTTACAGGTAAAACATCTTTAATTGTATACCTGTCACCATCATCATTACCAACATTTTGAAACGATAATACATAGTCTAAAACTTGACCTAAATTTACGCCTTGACCAGTAATATCTGTACCACCAATATCCTCTACCCTTTTGGCTAAGTGCATTTGTGGTTCTATAATTTCTACATCAAAAGATGTAAAGAAAATGTCGTACTTATCTTGTGCAGAGCTGGCTCTTAATATAGCACTTGTTTCATCATTAGGGATGGTAGACCAACCTGTATTAGGTATTGTAAAAAGGTCTGCATCCCAACCTAATGTATTTATACTATTGGGGTTACGAGTAGTTACGATATTGTTTTCAAAAGTGACATTACTGTCAAAAAAGTTATTTGTTTTATTAGGATTAGTTCCAAACCTGTTTGTACCCAAAGGAGTATAAGTAGGTCTTCCACTTGCTTTAATAGATAAACCATCTCCTCCTAAACTATTATCTCCTTCTAATGTGCTAACCCCTAACCTTGCATTTACAGGGAAAGGCGCTGGTAATGTTGTAAATCCTGAAACAGGAATATCTACAGACTCTCCGGATTTAATACCTGCATAACCATCAAAAGTAGTAATATATTTACCTGGATATGTTGGGTTTTCATAAACAACAACCATTGTCCATCCACCAGAATATCCACCAGAACCAGCTGGAGCGTCTCCAAGGCTAGCTCTTATATTTGCTACAGTATATTCACCATTAGGGTCTGTTAAACCTGCTACTATTGATGTGATGTCTTTATAACTTGCATAAGGACTATAATATCCAAAATCTGAGTCTCCATAACCATCAAAAAGAATTTCGTCTGCAGAGATATCTACATAACTACCTCCTGGTGTTTTAAATTTTATATTTCCAATATTACTTCTATCAGGGTCTCCATAAACTGCAGACCAGTATAAACCAGCATACCTAACTCTAGAACAACTAGCGTCAGGTACTGTTAACTCTGCACTACTAGAGCTAAATGTAGATGGGTCACCATCTATATCTATGTATTGCATTGTCCAATTATCATTAGCCGTGGAGCTACTTCCTGTTTGATTATATGGATCGTTTGCTACTTTTGGATCTGACACATATGTATAACCAGACCACCAATTACCTACCCAATAACCTTCATCACCTTCACGGTTAACAATGTTATTGGCTACAATAGTTAAGTCTCCGCGGATACTATTATCATACCTTGGTTCAAAATTGTTTTTAACTTGACTAAATCCTAAATGGGATATTGCTAAAACAATAATTATTAAAAATGATTTTAAAAACTTATTCATTAGGTTGAACGTTTTTAGTGTTTGTTGGTGAGTAATTAATTTGAGTTGAGTTGTCATTCTTTATACTGTCATTGAATTTTACAGTATACTTATCGGTATTTTTTATGTTTGCTAATGCTATACATGTAAGCAATAGTGCACAAAAAAGTATTATTTTAGAGAATATCTTATCCATTACGCTATGTTGTTTTGAGTTACTCTCATAATCCACATGCGATCTTGGTAAGAGCTATTAATATTAGAATAGTAAGACAGTAAAGCATTGTTCCAAGTACCGTGCTTTTTTAAGTATACATACCTGTAGTTGTTTTCTGGGTTTATAAAATAGCTAGCATGTAAGCCTTGCTTATTTAATAACCTTACAAAATTGTTTGCGTTTTTAGCACTTGCAAATACGTTAGCAATAATGTAATAACCAGAATCTACACCGTTGAATTTTACAACTTGTGGCGTTGGAAAAGCACCTGCAACATTGTCTTTTTGTACAGGATTTCTAAACTTAGGATTGTCATTACTGTACTTATCCCTTGTTAATATTTTAGTTTTATCTTGCGTTGTACCCGCATAAGCAGTATTGTTATATCTACTATCTGTATTGGTATCATTATCTACATTCATTATCCACATATCATAACTATATGCGCCATTAAGTTGCGAGTTATGTGCTGCTTCTGCTTCTTTCCAAGTATCATATCTTTCTAGATACACATACTTAAGTCCTGTTTTTGGATCTTTAATATAATCTGCAGATAGTCCGTTGTCTTCTAAATCTTTTATAAATTTATTTAAGTAACCTTGACCCTTGTAAACATTAGCAATTACGTAGTAACCCTCTTCTACACCATCTAAGTTTTTAAACTTTCTTCTTTTTATTGATGAAGCCGTTTTTTTAACAGCAGTAGAAGTAGTATTGTTAGCAATTGCACTATTTGTGGTAGTTGCATCTTTAACAACAGCTGAATTTTTTACAGCAGTGTCAGGATTATTGTTAGCTGTATTTTGGTAACCAGAAGTTGAGGTATTAGGTGTAACAACATCAGTTGCATCTTTTTCTATACCATTTGGTTTATTATTTAAGTTTTCTGCAACTGCATTATCATCATTATTAATGAAATACATTTTTTTAGCCTTTTCTTCTAAGTCAGGCCTTGTACCTTTAGTTTCACTACGTACCATACGTAACACTCTTTCAAACCTTGTTTCTAGATCTCTTTGTCTGTTTACTTCTAAAGAATCTTGTCTATACATTAGCTCTGCCAATACCTGATCGTTTTCTGCTAATCGATTTTTAAGTTCTTCAAATTTTTCAGATTCTAATTCTTCCTCTAGGTTTGTATCTTCTTCATTAAAAGCTAATTCATCATCACTATCATCTTCTAACATTACTCTATCTTCAGTTAAATTAGGAGTAAAAGAATATGCTACAGATATTTCATGAGTAACACCAAAGTTATCTAGATCTCCAGAGATACCTTTTTCCATAGTATACCCTAACGATAATCTTTTGTTTAGATTAAAACCTAAACCTGCAGCGGCACCATAATGGTCATCATAACCAACTTGGGCCCATCCAAGTTTAGGTAAATCTAATATTAGGCTACCTCCAAGTACAATATCTTCTTGACCAGCTTTACGTACTCTAGCCAAAGGCATTAATCTACCTTGTTCTAAAATACCAGATGTTTTATCAAATTGATGTGTGTACTGTAAGTGACCAGAGAATGTTTTATCTGCAAATTCTGTTATAGATTCGCTTGTTTTAAGATTGTAATCAAATAAGTTTTCTGCATATAAACCAATATCAAATTTGTCATAAGACAAGTTAACACCAGGCTGAAACTGTAATAAATTGTCTCTTTGACCTGTTAAAAACGGATCGTCTGGATCGGCAGCATTTACTCTACTTTTATCTAAACCACTTGCGTAGTATGACATATTAGCTCCAAAAGTAAAATTACTTTTATCACTAAGTTTTACACCATAAGCATAGTTGGCTAATACACCATAGTTTGTTAAGGTACCAGCAGTTTGCTGGTATATACTTAGACCTAAACCTGTACGATCGTTAACACGACCACTATAACTTAAAAAGTAATTTTGATTATTATCTGTAAACTGTACCGATTGGTTTCTATGTAATAAGTTTATGTACGACTTGTCTTCCCTTACCGTTGAAAACGTAGGGTTTATTAAGAACCTATTGTATTTTAAAAGGTTCTGCGATGGAACATCGTATGATAGGTATGGATTAACCTCTTGGGCACTAACATTGGTTAGCACCATCACTAATAATAGACAGTATATGTACTTAAACTTAAACATTTTATGATTATCTTATGATTGTTATAGTCCCTTGTTTTTGACCACCTTTGTCATCAAGAATCTTATAATAAAAAACCATATTTTGCTTAGGGAAACTCATAGTTGAAGTTGGCCAATTGTTCTTGTAGCCTTTTTCATTTAAAATTTCTTCACCGTTACTATTGTAAATAATAACAGTTGCATTGGGGTTATTAGAATAAGAATTTGGTAGTATCCATAGGTCATTTTTACCATCACCGTTTGGAGTAACTACATTAGGAACATTAAAAGTATCTTTGTATGAGACTGTAAATTGTTTTATAACTTCACAGTCGTCTATTTTTGCTATAAGCGTGTAAGTACCTTCTGCTGTTAAACTAACAGTTGCACTTGTGCTTAATTCTACATTAGCTGCATCTAACCACTGGTAACTTGTACCACCGCTTGCAGATATTGTTTTAGTTTGTCCTTCTACAAGAATAACTGGATCACTGCTGTCTAGTGTAATTAAATCTTCATTTAATGGAGAAATAACAACTTCGTTAGAACGTAACGGACAGCCATTTTTTAGTACTTCTAGAACAAAAGTTCCTGTTTCTGTACTATTTAAAGTTTCATCTGTAGTATTAAAGCTAACACCATCTTTATACCAAGTAAATGTTTCACCTGCTAAAGTTGTTGTAGTGCTTATAACTACTGGGTTGCTTGGGTTACAAAAAGTAGCACTACTTGCTGCAATTGTAACTGTTTCTGACGTTAATAATACTACACCTAATGTATTAGAGTCTGTAGCACTATAACCACTAATACTAGCGTTTAACGTGTAATCTCCGTTAGTTGTAATATCAGATAAAGAAATTGAGTTACTTGTTTCACCAGAAACAGCTACACTATTCTTTTTCCATTGGTATGTAAATTCATTTTTTAAATCTGCTGTAACATCTGTTTTTGTACCATCTGCTGCAACAGCTTCAATTGTTTTTACATCTAATGTTGTTGTTGTGTTTTGGCAGTCTGTGTAAGCAGCTGTATAATCTATTTCTATGTTAAAAGAAGCTGGACTTACTACTGTTGTTTTGTCAGAATCTATAGTAAATGGGCAACTACCTCCATTGTCTGTAATACGTGCAAAATATTCTCCTGCACTATTAACTACTAGCGTATTTGTTGTTTCACCGCTAATTACTGTACCGTCTTTGTACCAAGCATAAGTAACAGCACTACTGCTACTAGTTACTTGTAATGTTTTTGTTTTAGTTGGTAAAATAACAAGGTTAGCCTCATTATCTCTAGTTAAAGTAACATTAGATGCTGTAGTAATAGAAACTGTTGCAGAGCGCTCTAAACAAGCTCCTGTACCACTAATTTCTACTGCATAGTTACCTTCAAAGCCTGCAGATGAACCATCTACTGTATATGTGTGGTTATCTACGGTTGGGCTAGTAATAGCAACATCGTCTTTATACCAAACATACGTTAATCCTTGTCCAGATATATTTGCTGTTAGTGTTTCTGTTTCTGTAGAGCAAAGGCTTGTTTTACTTGGTGTATTTAATGCTACACCTAAGCTTGTACCTGTTGTAACCTCTATAATGTTAGAGTCTGTACTTGCAGAACCAGAACAAATTGTTCCATAGTCTATTTGTACAGAATACATACCTGCTTGTGTTGTTGTTAAAGAAGGTCCTTTTTCTGATAATAATGTACCGCTTCTATACCAGTTGTATAAATAAGTACTGGCGTTTGGTACATTATGTGGAGCCATAGTTATTGCTGTCCCGTCGCAAACTTCTATTGTTCCGCCAGATGGTATGTTGCCATTTCCATCTTGACTCATTAGTATTGGCGAGTTAAAGTCTACATAGTACATAGAATAAGGCCCTGCTGACGGACTCACTTTTTCTGGACTTGTACTTTTTACTCGTATTTTGTAGTTCTCACCTCTAGTATCTGTAGGTAAGGCAAACTGAATGTTAAAATCATAATTAGCATTCTTATCATCTAATGTAGCAAGTGCTACAGGGCTACCAAAGTTACCGTTGGCATCAGATAATTCTAAAATAAATTTGTTGTCGCTGTTTACAGCTGGGGCATTAATCCAGGTAAAATTTACCCAGTAAGAGTTAAATCCGGAAGACGCACAAGCGGCAGTCCATCCGCTAGAACCACCACCGCTTGGGTCGGCAATGGGCTCTGGAGCATTTAAAATTTGGGCAGTTGTTGTTACCGAAAAGGTAAATAACAATAAAAGTACCAAAAGAGATGTAGTAGGTGTTGTTCTCATGACATGATTTTTTTTGTAACTATTTTATTGTCTGGGGACATAGTTAGTTAGATTAAACGTTTAAAATTTTTGCAAACATTTTAACGCGTGTGCGAAATTTGCTTTAACAAATATGGTTGTTTATAACTTGTTCATAAATTTATTGTTGTAGTAGTATTTAAATCTGTTGTGAAAATGGCATTATTGTATGGTGACCGAATTTTTAACCGCCATAATTAATCTTATTTTGTACCTTTACTGCTTAATTTTATCCTATGAATGAAGGCGAAAAATCATTAAATTTTATAGAGCACATTATCGAAGAAGACCTGAAAAACGGTTTCTCAAAAGAGAATTTACGTTTTCGTTTTCCACCAGAACCTAACGGGTACTTACATATAGGACACGCAAGTTCTATATGTTTAAATTTTGGTCTTGGTTTGCGTTATAATGCACCTGTAAATCTGCGTTTTGACGATACAAACCCAGCTAAAGAAGAACAAGAATATGTAGACGCAATTAAGAAAGATGTTACCTGGTTAGGCTTTAAATGGGAGCAGGAGTGCTTTGCATCAGATTATTTTCAGAAGTTGTATGATTGGGCAATTTTTCTTATAAAGCAAAATAAAGCATATGTAGACAGTCAGTCTTCTGATGCTATGGCTCAACAAAAGGGAACACCCACAACTCCTGGTGTTGCTAGTCCTTTTAGAGACAGGTCTGTAGAAGAAAATCTAGACCTTTTTAACCGTATGAAAAATGGCGAGTTTAAAGAAGGAGAACACGTTTTGCGTGCTAAAATAGATATGAGTTCTTCTAATATGCTAATGAGAGACCCTCTTATGTACCGTATTTTACATAAAGCGCATCATAGGACTAATACAGATTGGTGTATTTATCCTATGTATGATTGGACTCATGGAGAAAGTGATTATTTAGAGCAAGTTTCTCACTCTTTTTGTACACTAGAATTTGCTATGCATAGAGAGTTATATGACTGGTTTTTAGACCAAGTTTATGATGCTGAAAAAACAAGACCTAAACAAAGAGAATTTGCCAGACGTAACTTAAGTCATACCATAGTTAGTAAAAGAAAATTACTAAAACTGGTAGAAGAAGGAGTTGTAAAATCTTGGGATGACCCACGTATGCCTACTATTTCTGGTATGCGAAGAAGAGGGTATACACCAGAATCTATCCGTAATTTTGTAGATACTATAGGTATTGCAAAAAGGGATAACCTTATAGATGTGTCTTTATTAGAGTTTCATGTACGTGAGCACTTAAATAAAATTACAACTAGAGTTATGGGTGTTTTAGATCCTGTAAAAGTGGTCATTACCAATTATCCAGAAGGACAAGAAGAGTGGTTAGACATAGAAAATAATCCTGAGGATGCTGATTCTGGCAGTAGAAAAATACCTTTTTCTAGAGAAATTTATATTGAAAAAGAGGACTTTAGAGAAGAAGCTAACAAAAAATTCTTTAGGCTAAAACTTGGTAAAGAGGTACGTTTAAAGGGAGCTTACATAATAAAGGCAGAATCTTGCACAAAAGATACCGATGGGAATATTACTGAAATTCAATGTACGTATGATACTTTAAGTAAAAGTGGAAGTGGCACTGAAGAAAGTTTACGTAAAGTAAAAGGAACATTACATTGGGTTTCTGTAAAACACGCAATAGAATCTGAAGTTAGATTGTATGATAGGTTATTTACAGATGAAAGTCCGGATACCCATAAAGAAAAAGATTTTATGGAATTTGTAAATCCTAATGCTTTACAAGTAATTAAAGGATTTGTAGAACCAAGTTTAAAAGAAGCAAAAATTGGTGACCGTTTTCAATTTCAAAGAATAGGTTATTTTAATATTGATACGGATAGTACTCAAGAAAATTTAGTTTTTAATAAAACAGTTGGTTTAAGAGATTCTTGGGCAAAAATTGCAGAAAAGAAGTAGTATAAGTTTTACTGATACTAATTAAAAACTAATTGGTATTTTCTATTAAAAACGACTTGTTTTAAGCGTTTTTAATGGCCTTTTAAAAAGACTTAAACTATTTGTATGACTTGCTTATTAAAGTTTTAAAATTGATGTTTAAAATGATTTTTAGCCTTTGATGAGGTCATTTTTTATAAGTTTTGCTTTAATAAATAATATTTAGCATTGTAACATAAAAAAATCCGATAGAAATTTAATTTTCTATCGGATTTTCTGATTTAAGAGTCTTGCTTAAAAATTAATCTTTTTTAGGTTGATCTAATTTTTTAGGCTTAGGATTATTGTTTGCTTTTTTCATATTTTCACCAATCATATTACTTGCTGTAAATGATGCAACCATATCATTTAACATTTGGCTACCAGCTTGTGGTGAGTTTGGTAATAGTATTAAATTACTATTTGTTTCTTGTCCTATAGATTGTAAAGTATCATAATGCTGAGTTACAACAATTAGGGCAGAAGCTTCTTGAGAATTTATACCAACTTTATTTAATACTTCTACAGATTCTTCTAATCCACGAGCAATTTCTCTACGTTGGTCTGCAATACCTTGACCTTGTAAACGCTTACTTTCTGCTTCAGCTTTTGCTTTTTCTACAATTAAAATACGTGCAGCATCACCTTCATATTGTGCAGCAGTTTTTTCTCTGTCTGCAGCATTAATACGGTTCATCGCAATTTTTACTTGCGGATCCGGATCAATATCAGTTACTAAGGTTCTAATTATATCAAAACCATAATCCATCATAGCATCATTCAATTCAGCTTTTACAGCCAATGCAATATCATCTTTTTTAACAAAAACGTCATCTAATTTCATTTTTGGAACTTCAGCACGTACAACATCAAATACATAAGATGTTATTTGGTCATGAGGATAATCTAATTTATAAAATGCATCATACACTTTATCTTTTATTACTTTGTATTGTACAGAAACTTTTAATTTCACAAATACATCGTCTAAAGTTTTTGTTTCAATAATTACATCTAACTGCTGAATTTTTAAACTTAGTCTTCCTGCTATTCTTTGTATAAATGGTATTTTAAAGTGTAGACCAGATTGTCTAATACTACTAAATTTACCAAATGTTTCAATAATAGCGGCACTTTGTTGTTTAACAGAGAAAGCTGCAGAAAAAATAACAAATACCAAAAATACGATCATTGGTATGTATAAATAATCTCCCATAATTTTTTTAAGTTTTAGGTTTATGTTTTAAATGTACAAATACTGCACATATATATGTAGATAAAATAGGGGATATGTTACATTTTTATAAAAAAAAAGCTACAAACGCATAATTACGTTTGTAGCTTTTAGTAAATGTTATGTAGATTATGCTAATTTTTCAATAGCATTTTTTATTCTTTTAATAGTTTCTTCTTTACCTAACATCTCAATAATATCAAATACGTGTGGCCCTTTCATGTCACCAACCAATACCAATCTAAAAGGAGGCATTACTTTACCAAAAGATAATTCCTTATCTGTAATCCATTGTTTTACAATAGTTTCCGTATTGTTAGAGCTAAAATCTGTTATTGATTCTAAAACAGATACCAATTGGTTTAAAATATCAGGAGTGCCTTCTTTCCATTGTTTTTTAACTCCTTTTTCTGCATATTCTGTTGGAGCAATGTAAAAGTAATCTGCTAAATCCCATATGTCATTTACAAAAGTTGCTCTCTCTTTTAATAAATCTACCAAATGCTCAACAGTTTCTTGTTTTGCTAACGGGTGAGTTTCTTGTACGTGTCTTAAAATAGTAGGCATTAATAATGTTGCAATTTCTGCATTATCTTTTGCTTGTAAGTACTGAGTATTATACCATTTGGTTTTATCTGGATCAAAACGAGCTCCAGACTTATTTACACGCTCTAAAGAAAACTCTTTTACAAGTTCTTCTAAACTAAATATTTCTTGTTCAGTTCCTGGATTCCAACCTAGTAGAGCTAAAAAGTTTACAACTGCTTCCGGAAAATATCCTTCTTCTTTATAACCAGTAGACTCGTTCCAAGAAAGCGGAAATACAGGAAAACCTAGCTTTTCTCCATCGCGCTTACTTAATTTTCCTTTACCAACAGGTTTCATAATTAATGGTAAATGAGCAAATTCTGGAGCTTGCCAACCAAATGCATCATACAATTGTTTGTGTAATGCTAAAGATGGTAGCCATTCTTCACCACGTATTACATGAGAAATTTCCATTAAATGATCATCTACAATATTTGCTAAATGGTATGTTGGCATACCATCACTTTTATAAAGTACTTTATCATCTAACACATTAGTATCTATATGCATAGTGCCACGTATGCTATCTTTTAATTCTAATTTCTCGTTTTCAGGAGTCTTAAATCGTATTACAAAAGCCTCATTATTAGCTAGTTTAGTAGCTACTTCTTCTTTAGTTAATGCTAAAGAATTGTTTAGTTTTAATCGGTTATGCCAGTTGTAAATAAAAGTTTTACCCTCTGCTTCATGGTTTTTTCTATGTTCATCTAAACTCTCAGAACTATCAAAAGCATAGTATGCATTACCATTTTCAATTAATTTATCTGCATATTCTTTATATAAATGCTTACGTTCACTCTGTTTGTAAGGTCCAAATTTACCTTCTTTACCAGGACCTTCATCAAAGCCAATTCCACACCAATTTAAACTGTCAACTATGTACTGTTCAGCACCTTCTACAAAACGATTTTGATCTGTGTCTTCTATACGTAGAATAAAATCACCGCCATTTTTTTTAGCAAAAAGATAATTAAATAATGCGGTGCGCACACCACCAATATGTAAAGGTCCAGTAGGACTAGGAGCAAAACGTACTCTTACTTTAGAACTCATAATTTGTATTTATATGTACAAAGATACAGTTAGTTATTTGTCCTATTAAAGTGTTATACTCACTTTTTAACAATTTTTTTCTATCTTTTTCTTAAACTGTAGGTATCTTGGTATTAAATATTACACATTTTGAATAGTTTAGACCATATTTTACAAAAATTAAGGGCCTTTACTAAGAGGTATTATACCCAAAAATTACTAAAAGGAGTGCTTCTTTTTTTAAGTTTTGGATTACTTACTTTATTAGTAATACTGGGGCTTGAGTACCTTTTATGGTTTAATTCTACAGGTAGATTATTACTATTAATTGCACTTTTGGGAGTAACTATTTACTTATTATATGCCTATATTTTAACACCGCTGTTTTATTTATTTCAACTTAAAAAGGGAATTACAAACAAAGATGCTTCCTTATTAATAGGTAAACATTTTCCTGAGGTAGGAGATAAGTTGTATAATTTATTAGATTTAGCAGAAGATACCAATTCATCAGAATTATTATTGGCAAGTATTGCGCAACGTTCGCAAAATTTAGATACTGTTCCTTTCGTCAGAGCAATAAATTTTAAAGAAAATTTCAAATACGCCAAGTATTTGGTAGTGCCTATTCTTATTTTACTGCTTGTATGGTTAAGCGGTAATTTAGGTTCTTTATTTGGTTCTTATGATAGAGTTGTTAACTATGAAATGGCTTTTGAAAAACCGGCACCCTTTTCTTTTAAGTTGATTAATAATAAGTTAACCGTTTTAAAAGGTGAAAATTTAACACTAAAGCTTACTACTCAGGGTAAAATTAAACCAGAAAATGTAGCTATTGTTGTAGATGGTAAAGAACTTTTTTTACAAGAAAACAATGGCTTTTTTGAGTATACTTTTGTTGCTCCGCAAAACAGTTCTTCTTTTTATTTTAAGGCTAATGATGTAACATCTCAACAGTATAGTTTACAAGTACTTAATGTTCCATTTTTAGAAGATTTTAATATGGAATTGGTTTATCCTGCTTATACAAATAGAAAGTCCGAAACTATTAAAAGTACTGGAAACGCTACGTTTCCTGAGGGTACCAAGGTTACTTGGAACATAAAAGGAGCACACATTAATACTATTTCTTTAGGTTTAAAAGATACCATAATTGGTTTTAATAAAATTGATAATTCTTTTTCTTCTTCAAAAAGAATCTATAATAATACAGATTATGTAATTAGCACATCAAATGAGAATGTTTCCAATTTTGAAAAATTAGGATACAAATTCACAGTTGTAAAAGATGCTAGTCCTGTTATACAAGTTAATCAGGTTAAAGATACTTTAAACCCTAATATTTTGTATTATTCTGGTACTGCATCAGACGATTATAAACTGATGAGTATAAAATTAGTTTGTTATCCTGTAAATAAGCCTGATGTTAAACAAGTAATTACTATAAATACCCCAAAAAGTAATGTAAATCAGTTTTATTATACATTCCCTTCTGGCCTAAATTTAGAGCCTAATACAAACTATAGTTTTTATTTTTCAGCTACTGATAATGATGCCATTCATAATGGTAAAAATACTAAAAGTCAAGTGTTTAGTACTATTCTGTTAGATGCTGATGCTCTTAAAAATAACGATTTAGAACAGCAACAACAATTGTTAAACAATCTAGATAATTCGTTGGATAGTTTTAAAGAACAAAAAGAAAAATTACAGGAGCTTAATACCAAGCAAAAAGAGAAGGCTGCTTTAAATTATACCGAACAGTCTGAAGTTAAAGACTATTTGCAAAAGCAACAACAGCAAGAGCAGATGATGGAAAAGTTTAGCAAGCAGTTAAAAGAGAATTTGCAAAAGAGTAATACAGACGATAAACAAAATAAATTATTACAAGAAAGGCTACAACGTCAGGAGCAGGAAGCAAAAAAGAATCAAAAATTACTTGAAGAATTAAACAAAGTCGCCGATAAAATCAATAAAGAAGAGTTAACTAAACGCTTAGAAGAGCTTGGAAAAAGTCAAAAAAACAGCGAGCGTAACCTAGAACAGTTGTTAGAATTAACAAAAAAATACTATGTTACAGAGAAATTGGCGCAGTTAGGTCAAGATTTGGAGAAGCTTGCAGAGAAGCAAGAAGCACTTTCTGAACTTAAACAAGATCAAAATTCTGATATAAAAGATCAAGAAAATCTAAATAAAGCCTTTGAAGATTTAACAAAAGAACTTGATGAACTAAAAAAGGACAATCAAAAATTACAAAAACCGCTAGATATTAAGGCTGACAAGAGTAAGCAAGATGATGTAAAACAAGATCAAAATGATGCTTTAGAGGAGTTAAATAAAGAACAGGGGAGTGATAATTCTTCTAAATCTGACAGTAAAGCCAGTAATAAAGCCGCTAAAAAACAGAAGTCTGCAGCAGATAAAATGAAACAAATGAGCAGTCAAATGCAGCAATCTTCATCTGGTGCTAGTGGTGAATCTATTACTGAAGATGCAGAAATGTTGCGTCAAATTCTAGAAAATCTAGTTATTTTTTCTTTTAAACAAGAGCAATTATATGAAGATATAAGCTCTAGAGATACAGATGTTGCAAAGTTTTCTACCACAATTAAACGCCAAAAAGAATTACGTACTTTGTTTGAGCACGTAGATGATAGTCTTTTTGCATTGTCTTTACGTCAGGCCGAAATATCAGAAAAAGTAAATAAAGATATAACAGAAGTGTTCTATAATATAGATAAATCACTAGAGCAACTTGCAGAAAACAGGTCATATTTAGCTACTGCAAATCAAAAATATGTTCTTAATTCATCTAATAGTTTGGCAGATTTTCTTGCCAATTTGTTAGATAATATGAACCAGAGTATGAAATCTGGTGCCGGTCAAGGCCAAGGAAAAGGAAAAGGTTTTCAACTTCCAGATATTATTAAAGCACAAAACGACCTAAAAAACAAGATGGGTAAACAGGGAGATTCCAAGTCTTCTGAAGGAAAAAAACCTGGTGAAGGTGACAAACCAGGTGGAGAAAAGCCGGGTTCTGATGGAGAAAATGGTAAATCTGGAGAAAAAGGTAAGGAAGGAGAAGGCGGTAAAGAGGGTGAAAAAGGTAAAAATGGAGAAGGAGGTAAGCAAGGATCTCAAGGTAAAAATGGTGAAAAAGGTTCTCAAAAAGGATCTGGTGGAACTGGTTTATCCGAGGGTGAATTAAAAGAAATCTATGAGATTTATAAGCAGCAACAAAAAATTAGACAAGAATTAGAGCAGCAATTAATGGATATGATTGCTAAAGAAGATAAGGATTTGGCTAAAAAACTGCTACAACAAATGGAAGATTTTGAAGATGATTTACTTGAAAATGGCATTACTAATAGAACAAAGTCTAAAGTAAATAACATACAACACCAGCTTTTGAAGCTAGAAAATGCAGCTTTAAAACAAGGAGAAAAAAGTACAAGAGAAGCTAATAAAGCAAAAAATAAGTTTAGTAATCCTATTACGACTAAGCCAGAAGCATTAGAGAATTATCGTAACGAAATAGAAATCTTAAATAGACAAGCACTACCTTTGCAGCAAATTTATCAAAATAAAGTGCAAAAATATTTTAAAACCAATGATTGATTTTCATTATGAAACAGAATTTAGTCTAAAAGATAATACCAAGTATATCGATTGGATTAATAGGATAATAGCTTCTGAAGAGCATTTAGTAGGTGATATTAATTACATTTTTTGTGATGATGCTTACCTGCTAAACATCAATCAGCAGTATTTAGATCACGATACGTATACAGATATTATTACGTTTGATTATACAGATGGGAAGGTAATTAGCTCAGATATTTACATTTCTGTAGAACGAGTAAAAGAAAATGCAGTAGATTTTAAGGTAGATTTTGATGTAGAAATGCTTAGAGTTATGGCTCACGGAGTGCTACATTTAGCCGGTTACAAGGATAAATCTACTGAAGAAGCGGCATTAATGAGGAGTAAAGAAGAAGAAAAAATTAAATTGTTCCACGTGGAACATTAAGATTATGTTTGATAAAGAATACGATGTTATTGTAGTTGGCGGTGGCCACGCAGGTGCAGAAGCAGCAGCTGCTGCGGCTAATTTGGGTTCTAAAACTTTGTTGGTTACAATGAACCTGCAAACCATAGGACAAATGTCTTGCAACCCTGCTATGGGAGGGATTGCAAAAGGGCAAATTGTTAGAGAAATTGACGCTTTAGGAGGGTATAGTGGTATCATTTCTGATAAATCTGCTATACAATTTAAGATGTTAAACAAGTCAAAAGGACCTGCAATGTGGAGTCCTAGGACGCAAAATGACCGTATGCGTTTTGCTGAAGAATGGCGTTTAGCTTTGGAAAGAACACCTAATTGTGACTTCTATCAGGAGATGGTTTCTGGCTTAATTATAGAAGGAGATAAGGTCTGTGGAGTAACAACTTCCTTAGGAATTGAGATAAGATCTAAGGCTGTTGTACTAACAAATGGCACATTCTTAAACGGGTTAATTCACATAGGAGAACGCCAATTAGGTGGTGGTAGAGCAGGTGAAAAAGCCGCTACTGGTATCACAGAACAACTGGTTGATTTAGGGTTTGAAAGTGGTAGAATGAAGACAGGAACACCACCTAGAGTAGATGGTAGATCACTAGATTATTCTAAGATGATAGTGCAGCCAGGTGATGCAATTCCTGAAAAATTTAGCTATACAAATACCAATACATTAGCTCATCAGAGAGATTGTCATATGACGCATACAAGTACTTTAGTGCACGATTTATTGCGCGAAGGCTTTGATAGATCACCTATGTTTAACGGTAGAATTAAGAGTTTAGGACCGCGTTATTGTCCGTCTATTGAGGATAAAATTAATAGGTTTGCAGACAAAGATAAGCACCAATTATTTGTAGAACCAGAGGGTTGGGATACGGTAGAAGTATACGTAAATGGCTTCTCAACTTCGCTACCAGAGGACGTACAATTTAAAGCTTTACGCTCTGTTGTTGGCTTTGAAAATGTGAAGTTTTTTAGACCTGGATACGCTATAGAATATGACTATTTTTCGCCTACACAATTAAAGCATACACTAGAAACTAAGCTTGTAAATAACCTATATTTTGCGGGTCAAATTAATGGTACAACTGGGTATGAAGAGGCAGCAAGTCAAGGTCTAATGGCAGGTATAAATGCGCACCAAAAAGTTAAAGAAAATGAGCCTTTAATACTGAATAGAGACGAGGCTTATATAGGTGTTTTAATAGACGATTTAATTACAAAAGGAACAGAAGAGCCATACAGAATGTTTACTTCTAGAGCAGAATATAGAACATTATTAAGACAAGATAATGCCGATATTAGGCTTACTCCACTAGGTCATAAAATAGGTTTAGCATCAGATTCTAGACTAAAAAGGATGGAAGAAAAGCTTAAAAAATCTGATGCATTTGTAAACTTTTTTAGAGAAACAAGTGTTGTTCCAGAGGACATAAATCCTATTTTAGAGTCTGTAAATTCTGCTCCAGTTAAACAATCTCATAAGATGTTTAAGAGTTTTTCTAGGCCTAATGTTACTATGGATCATATGAAATCTTTGGATGCTGTAGCGCAATTTATTGAGCAAGAAAACATAGATAGAGAGGTGATGGAGCAGACCGAAATTCAGGTTAAATATGCAGGTTATATTGCCAAGGAAAAGAACAATGCAGATAAGCTGCAACGATTAGAAAATATTAAAATTCCGGATAATTTTGACTATAGACAACTAAAGAGTTTGTCTTATGAAGCTCGTGAAAAATTAGAGGCAATTAGACCAGTTACTATCTCGCAAGCCTCCAGAATTAGTGGGGTTTCACCAAGTGACATAAGTGTTTTACTTGTGTTTATGGGAAGGTAATTTAAGTTTAAAGCACATAAGATTTGCCCAATTGTTCCACGTGGAACAATTGGGTTTTTTGTTTTTAAATATATTCTAGTTTATGTTTTTTTTATGGTTGTTATAACGGCAGAGTAGAGTTGTTTATTGTGTGCTTTTTTATATGTAAAATGAGTTCGTTTTTTGCTTTTGTAAAAGCTCTATTTTTATTTTTTATCACAACCCTTTATTTTGTTTTTTAATATGCTTTTAAGTATATGATGTTTTTTCTTTTTTTATTTTGGGTTGAAAATTATTTCGCATAAGATTTCTGTTTTTTAAATCTTCAATCTAATAATTTCTTTGGCTTAATTTATTTGCTCTCTTGGTTCAGATTTATTTTTATCTTTTTAGATTTTTGTTTTTGGTAATTTATTTTTAAAGTTGATTTTACATTTTTGTTTGAATTTTTTTCTTCACTACTTTTTGTGTTTAGATTTTATTTCTCTCTTTATTTTGAGTTTGTTTTTTTAACTATTTTCTGTCTAAATTTCACACACATTTTTATCTCGTTTTTTTTATTTTTTTTCTCTTCTTTTTTTTATTCAAATTACACTTTCATTTTGAGCTTTATTTTTGATTTAAAATTCTGTTTTTTTATCGCTTTTTGTTTTTTATTTTTTTCATTTCTGTTCATTTTTTAAATGATTTTATTTTTAATTTTTATTCTATTTCAGTTTTCTTTTTTTCTTTTTTTTGATGCTTTTTTTATTTTAGTTTTTATTCGTTTTTAATTTTTTTAAGATAAAATTTTCAGCTTCTTTATTTTTTGTTTTTATACTTTTTGGGTGTTGTTAGTTTTCTCTTTTTCTAATTTTTTAAAAGTGATTTTTATTTTTAATTTTTTGCTTTCTAAAATTTAGAATCTCATTTTAAAATTCAATTTTTTTAAGTTTTTTAAGTTTTTTAATTTTATAGTTTTTAATTTTTTCTGCTTGAGTTATTTTTTTCATCAACCCAAAAAAGTAAAAAAGTGAGAGTGTTTTTTTAAAGAAATTAGAATGGAGTAGTGCTCAAAAAATTTGGTTTTATTTTATTGCTGTTTGCTATAATTTGAGTTTTTCAACTTCCAAATTCTGGTTCAATTTTTGTTGCTGATAAAAAAGCATTCAAATCAAAAAACATAAAAATGAAAAATTTATTCCTAGTAGTTATTTTAGCTTTTGTGCAATCTTGTATTCCGTTGCGTGTTTCTCCCAATATTGAAGATTATAAAATTGCTAAAGGAAAAAATTTTAAAAGAGGATTAACCAAGCACCAAGTTTTTATTTTTGAAGATCCAAAAGCTGAAAGTGAGTTTTATAATTATGTGGATGTAAAATATCAATTATACAATACTGATGTTTTTTACAATGTTCCTTTTTTTATAAATGATGTGCCATATTACTTTTCGTTTTACGAAGTGGAAAAGAAAGATAAGAGTATAGACTTATTTACGCCCACTTTAGGAGTTTTAGCAAATAGAGCTATAGGTTCTAATGATAATCCTTCTGATCTTTTTAATGAGCAGCCTCGCATACGTATAGATGGTAATTATTTTATAGCTATAAATGTTACTGATAATGATGGAAAAGATTGCTTGGATGAAAATTCACTTTCACGTCCTTTAGTTTTAAACTATCTTCGTGCATTAAAGAAAGAATATTTAGCTACGCACAATTACAATGAACTTTTATTTAAAAACTAAAGACCATTCTGTAACACAAGAAAATTTTACATTAAACTATAATGAAGATTTGGATATGTTGGTTACAGAACCGCAACCAAAAAATTTAGATGTTTATTATGAGAGTGAAGATTACATTTCTCATACAGACGCAAAAGAAACTGTTGTAGACAAAATGTACCAAACTGTAAAAAATTATAGTTTGCAAAAAAAGATTCAGTTAATTACATATTACACCAAAGGAGAAAAATCTGTTTTGGATGTTGGTGCGGGTACCGGAGATTTTCTAATTACGGCACAAAATAATAAATGGACTTGTGCTGGAGTTGAGCCAAACGAATCTGCAAGAAAAAAAGCTGCAGAAAAAGGTTTGAATTTATTTAGCAGTTTAGAAACACTACCAGAAAAAAAATACAACGTAATTACACTTTGGCACGTTTTAGAACATTTGCCAAATTTAGACGAACAAATAAAAATGCTAAAATCTAAATTAGCAGAAGATGGTACTTTAATAATTGCAGTTCCAAATTTTAAAAGTTACGACGCAAAACATTATAAAGAGTTTTGGGCTGCTTTTGATGTACCAAGGCATTTATGGCATTTTTCTAAAACTGCTATAAAAAAGATTTTTGCAAAGCACAATATGAAACTTATAAAAACGAAGCCAATGTTGTTTGATGCTTTTTATGTTTCGCTATTATCTGAAAAATACAAAACAGGAAAGCAAAATATGTTTACCGCTTTTTACAGAGGTTTGCGTTCTAATTTATCTGCAATGAGAACCAACGAACATTCTTCTGTTATTTATGTTCTTAAAAAGGACTAAAACGCATTTTAAAGCCATTTAAGAGGGGTTTATTACTTATGACAAGCACTAAGTCCTTTTTTTTGTTTTAACCCATTAGAATGAACGCTAAAATCCACTTTTTGATAGTTTTAAATTATTTGATTTGTAAATTACTATAGATTTTACTTATTATAGTTTTTGATTATCAAGAATGTATTTTTGCATAGTTTTTGCGAATAACTTGTGAATCTCAAGATTTTTAAAAAAAAGATCAAATTTTAATTTTAATGAATTTTAAAACTAACATCGGTTTTTCTTTCAGATTCAAAAACTTTTCTATTTTTGCTCAACTTAAATTTTGACTTTCCGTCGGTTCGGAAGTTTTATATTAAAAACCTAGAAATGAAAAAAATTATTTTTGCACTTGCATTCATCGGTTTAGTAGGATGCCAACAAAGTAAAATGGGTTACGTAGATAACGTAAAACTAATGAACGATTATCAAGAGAAAGTAGACTTAGAAGCTAAGTTTAAAACTAAGATAGAAGCTTTTGGTAAAAAGAGAGATAGTGTACAGCAAGCTTTCCAGATGGAAGCACAAGCTTTTCAGGCTAAAGCACAAAAAATGGCTCAGGCTAAAGCTCAAGAAGAATACGGTATGTTACAGCAAAAAAGCCAGTTTATTGGTCAGCAATTGCAACAAGAAGAAAAACAACTACAAGTTAGCAGCCAAACGGAAATGGATAGCTTAGTTTCTAAAGTTAAAAAAGAAATTAAAGCTTACGGTAAAACAAACGGTTTCTCATACATTTTTGGTGGTGGAGACGGTGGTAGCGTTTTATACGGTACAGACGCAGATGACCTTACAGATGAGATTACTAAAATCTTAAACGATAATTACAAGAAATAATCTTGTTATTTACACATATGAAAAGCCTCAGCATTATGCTGAGGCTTTTTTGTTTTAAGGCTTACACAATTACTTGTATACTTTTGTGGTATTATTGTGTAATAAAACTGTAAAGCGCTCTTTAAATGACCTTAGAATTAAAAACAGAAGTATTAGAACAAGTTAAAGAACAAGTAGCATTTGGTTTTACAAGCAAAGAAGATATTTTAGAAATACTATTAGATTCTTTTTATGGTGAAACAACCCTTGATGAAAGTTGGCTAAAGCAACAAATTGATGAACAATTTACAGTACACCAAAAAATTAATGCTAGTTTAGGTCCTAAAACCGATTTTAATAGGCTTGTAAGTGCTTTTGATCAACTTAATGCTGAAAAGATTGTAAGTCTACATAAAGCTGGTTATACTAGGCAAGATGCAGAAGGAGATTGTTTAGAAATAGTTGAAGAATTAACTAACTTAGACATTAAGACAAGCGGGTATTGTTATTACCACGAGCAAGATGTAGAAAGCGTTCTTTTAAGTAGCGGAACTTTGCATATTGGTTACAATAGTACAGACCACAATGAAACTGCCACAAAAACCATTGCAAACCGTATTTTAGAAGTTTTAGTGCAGAACAATTTTAAGGTTAATTGGAACGGAAATGTAGAAAACAGAATAGAGATAAAAGACTTTAAATGGGAAAAGGCGTATGATGGTGTAGATTACAATTACGATCATATTTTTAATATTTTGGAAAAGCAACATAAACCTAAAGCTAAGTCAACTCTTAAAAATGACAAAAAACCATTCTGGAAATTTTGTTAGCACTATTTTTTTAATTTCAATATAATTTTAAATTTAAAGCTTACTTTATGAAAATCAGATACACTAAAAAAAAGGTACGTACTAACATTTTATTCTCATCCTTGTTTGTTGTTTATGCATTATACAAGTCGGTATATCTTACTATAAAAAGCGAATCTATAAAGTGGATTGGCTTTATTTTACTGATTATAGCTATTATTTGGTTTGTAAAAAGTATATTAAAATCTACCAATTATTGTTTGGTTCTAAAAAACGGTATTTTAAAAGAAGGAACAGTTTTTAGTAAAAAAATTGCTCTAAAAGATATTACTTATATTAGAAAAACTGAAGAGCAATATATTTTAAAAACAGCCAATAAAGAGTTGGTTGTACACATAAATGAAGTAGAGGAGGAATCGCTTAAAAACTTAGATAACGTATTGGCAAACCTAGATTTGCCAGTAGAAAAAAATCCTTTTGCTGTTAATTAATATTATTTTTAGATAAATTTAATGCCTTATGAATAGAATTAGTTTTAAAAAATGGGCATTTCATTTCTCTGTATGGGTGGTTATTATAAACATAATTACCTTTTATAATCAAATAAATTATAGTAGTCTATTTAACACCTATAGTGTAGACCGACTTTTGTATCTAGGTATTTTGTCAACCTTATTGTTATTGCTTACTATTATCTTTATTGTAATAAGTACTATAAAAAAAGAGAAGCGTAATTACCAGTTCTGGACAGCGCTTAGCTGTGTGTTTGTTTTTGGAGTATTACCTGCTTTAGTACTTATGTTTGGTTATCATTTTGTTAAATACTAATTGGTATTATTTGTATAATAAAAATCTTAACTTTTATTCAGTTGTGCACTAATAGTAAACCTAAACGTAGCACCATCTTCATCCTCGTTGTTTTCTAAGCTCATTTTACCACCTAACATTTCTGCATACGCCTTTGCAATTGCCAAACCAACACCAGCTCCGTGTAATGCATTTTTTTGGTCTGTATCTACCTGGTAAAAAGCTTTAAAAATAGCAGCAATCTTATCTTTTGGTACGCCAATGCCTGTATCTTTTATAACAAACTCAATAGTACTTATGTCTTTGTAATAACAACTTAAATTTATAGTTCCTTTTTCTGTATACTTAATAGCATTGTTTAAAAGGTGTTTTAGCACTGTAGTTAGCTTTTCTTTGTCTGTATATACCAAAGCCTCATTAGGGCTTATTAAGTTGTTTTTACTAATGCTTATTCCTTTTTTCTCTGCACTTGCTTCTGCGTTAGCAAAAGATGCTCTAATAACACTGTTTATATTAAATGCAGAGGTATTAAGTGCCATTAAACCTGTTTCTAGCTTAGATATGTTTACAATATCAGCTATTATTTCTAATAATTTATTTCCATTTTCCTCAATAAGTTGTAAGTACTCTTGAGATTCTTTGTTGTTTTTATGAAGCTCTTTTAAAAGGTCTGCACTACCTAAAATACCATACATTGGAGTACCAATTTCGTGACTAATATTAGATAAAAATGCAGATTTTAATCTATCTGATTTTTCGGCTCTTTTTTGTGCAGAAACAGCATTGTTGTGTTTAATAACAAGCTCTTTTTGTAGCTTATTTTCTTTAACCAATGCTTTGTGTAATTGTTTTATTAAAAAAGACAAAGAGAATACTAGTATAAAATTAAAGAGTACGTTGTTTACTGTTACTACAGCTAGTACTTCAAAATCATAATCATCAAAAAATGGAAAATAAAAGAGATTAAAATAATAGCCGGCTAGTAAAATTAAGTATAACACCACAGTAAGCAATACCCAGTTT
This sequence comes from Cellulophaga sp. RHA19, assembly GCF_002813425.1. NCBI lineage: Bacteria > Pseudomonadati > Bacteroidota > Flavobacteriia > Flavobacteriales > Flavobacteriaceae > Cellulophaga > Cellulophaga sp. RHA19. Next base: position 907,923 of record NZ_PHUL01000001.1, on the reverse strand, counting down.
ACACCTTCTTTACGACCTTTGTAAAGTGTTATTAGTGAGGTTGTTGTAAGTATTAAAATGCTTCCGTTTCCTTTAAAACCTAAATTTAGTAGTAGCCCAATAGATAGTAGAAATAATGTAATAGAAAAAACAGTTTTTTTAGTGTTAAAGCCTATTTTGTTTACAAAAACAATTACGATTAATGTTAATATAGCAAGGGTGTCTAAGTAAACTATAATTAACTCGTTTCTGTTTATGGCAACATAACTACTTGGAAAATAGGCTATACCTCCAATTAAAAATGTAAGTAGTAAAATAGATATAAAAAGTTTGTCTCTAAAATAGTCTAGATCTTTACTTTTATTAACCTTTTTAAAATTACTGTATTTTACAAACCAATTTGTGTAAGACTTCCACCATTTTTGTATCATCTTGGGTAATGTATACTAAACAACTTACAATTACATTGTTGGCGTAACTGTTTCTGTGTCAACTTAAATGTAAGAATTTAATTCAAGCTTTGTTTTCTTAGTAAACAATTTTCGTTAAAATGTAGTTTTATACTTTAATCAAACATTTTTAACTGTTTCTTGGGGTATTTTTTTAATTTTTAAACCGTTTCTTCTGATTGCAAATGTGTAGAAACAGTAAAGCCAAAAGTGGCTCCGCTATTTTCATTGTTTTTAAGGCTTAATTTGCCGCCAAGCATTTCTGTGTATGCCTTAGAAATTGCTAAACCAACACCAGAACCGTGTAACGCATTTTTTTGATCGGTATCTACCTGGTAAAAAGCTTTAAAAATAGACCTAAACTTGTCTTTTGGTATACCAATGCCGGTATCACTAACCTCAAATGCTATTTTACCTTGTTCTGGTAAATGGCATTTAATATTAATAGACCCCTTTTCTGTGTATTTAATTGCATTTTTTATCAAATGATTTAATACGGCTTCAACTTTTTCTTTATCGGTGTAAATAAGAGCTTCGTTGGCACTAATTAAATCTGTAATGGTAAAATTTATTTGTTTTTCTTTGGCTTCTTTTTGCAAGTCAGAGTAAACTTTTTCAACACTATTTTTAATATTAAAAGCAGTAGGGTTAATTGGCATAAGTCCAGATTCTACTTTAGAAATATTTACAATGTCTGCAATAATGTCTAAAAGCTTATTACCGTTGTTTTCTATTAATGTTAATGATTTCTGATACTCTTTATCTTTTTTATTGTATTCTTTTAATAGGTCTGTAGTTCCTAAAATACTGTACATTGGAGTTCCAATTTCGTGACTAATATTTGCTAAAAAGGCAGACTTTAATTGCTCAGACTGTTCCGCTTTATTTCTAGCAGCAACAGCGTTATTGTGTTTAACAACTAAAGCTTTTTGCAATTTTTTTTCACTAACCAAAGCTTTGTGTAGTTGGGTTATTAAAAATGATATAGAAAAAATTAATATTAAATTAAAAAACAGATTGTTTAAAGCAATAATAATAAGCTCTGTAAAATTGTAACCTACCGTATATCTAAAGTTAAAATAGCCTAGTTTAATACAGGTTAATAAAATAATATATACTAAAGTAGCATAACCAAAAGCATAAAAACCTGCTTTTTTACCACTGTACAAGGTAATAGCAGAAGTTGTCATTAATAAAATTAATGGTCCATTACCGCTTAAATCATTATTGATTAGTAGAATAGTAGATAGTACTAACAAATTAACAGAAAAGATTGTCTTTTTTATTCTTAGAGATATAGCTTTATTTAAAACCACAAAGAGTAAAACAGATACAGCTAAAGTGTCTATTATTACTAGTACCATTTCTAAATTTATATAAGCAACAATTACACTAGGTATATAAGCTAAAATACCAAAAAAGTTTACCAATAAAATGATAGAAATAAACAACTTATCTCTAAAGTATTCTAATGCCTTATTGCTATTAATTAACTCAAAACCTATATAGTTAATGTACCACTTTTTATATGTGAACCATAATTTCTGCATAAATCTATTTGGGGAATTTAAAAACGTATGTACTTGTTTAAACGCAGTTTAGTAAATTCTATTTTTAAAACACACATTTATTCGTTAAACGGTAAAACAATGTATTTTGACGATCTTTTTTTTACTATTTGTAAATGTAATTTAACAAACAAACATCTTTATAGTAGTTGAAAACACTAGCTTTTGTAGGTTTTTATTTCTTAATTTTTTAGGGTGAATAAAATTTATTTTTAAAGAGTAGATTTTTATTAAAAATAATGTCCCCTATTTTTTTTTAGCATCGTTATAGAATTGACAATGAATTAATTATTAATTTTAAAACAAAAAGAATGAAAGATTTTATGCTAATTTTTATTGGAAAAGAGTACACAGACCTAGGACTTTCTCCAGAGCAAATGCAAGAACGTATGGGGAAGTGGTTTGCTTGGAACCAAAAAATGCAAGAACAAGGTGTTGTAAAACAAGGCGAAGCTTTGCATCCAGAAGTTAGACAAATTACTGGTCCTAAAAGAACAGTAACAGACCGCACAGCTGCAGAACTTAAAGAAATAGTTGGTGGCTACTATATGGTAAAAGCAAAAGATTTAGATGCAGCTAGTAAAATAGCACAAGATTTTCCGGATTTTGACCTTGGCAATACTGTAGAAATAAGAGAAGTATTAGTTTTTGATGATATGGAATAATGCAAGACCAACAACTTATAGACCATCTTTTTAGACACCAGTACGGAAAGATGGTCTCTATTTTAATTCGAATTTTTGGATTAAAAAACATAGAAATTATAGAAGATGCTGTGCAAGATACTTTTGCAAAAGCAACGGTGCAGTGGCGTAAAAAAGTCCCAGAAAATCCTGAAGCTTGGTTTACAAAAGCAGCAAAAAATAGGGTAATAGATTTACTGCGAAAACTAGATGCAGATAAAAATAGAGTTGAAAAATTAAATTATAGTGCTTCTGCCATAGCATTTAATAATTTATTTGATAAAGAAGAAATACAAGACAGTGAGCTCCGAATGATTTTTACTGCTTGCCACCCTAAATTAGATACTAAAGACCAAATAGCTTTTGCATTAAAAACTATTGGTGGTTTTAGCACTGCAGAAATTGCCTCTGCCTTATTATTAAAACCAGAAACAGTTAAAAAAAGACTCACAAGAGCAAAGCAAACAATAAGAGCAAAGAAGGTTAATTTTGAGTTACCTACTAAAAAAAGACTTCAAGAGCGCTTACATAATGCCTTAGAAGTTATATATCTTATTTTTAACGAAGGTTTTCACTCTAACCACAATAAGTTCTTAGTTCGTAAAGAATTGTGCGGAGAAGCGCTTAGATTAACTAAAATTATACTCTCTAAGCAAGAGTTTAGGTGTGGTGCTAGTTATGCTTTATTTGCCCTTTTATGCTTTAATTCATCTAGACTAGGTGCAAAAGTAGACGAGAACTTTAATAGTATCGACTTAAAAAACCAAGATCGTACCAAATGGTATTTACCTTTAATACATTTAGGAAATAATGCATTGGTAAAAGCAGAGGAGTTTGGAGATTTTTCTACTTACCATATTGAAGCAGCCATTGTTGCAGAGCATTTAAAAGCAGCAAATTTTAAAGATACCAATTGGAAAAAGATTTTAGAACTGTATAAACAGTTACAACAACACCAAGATAATACAATGGTGTCTTTGTCTATTGCTGTTGTACTAATTCAGTTAAAAGAGCAAGAAAATGCATATCAAATACTGCTGCAATTAGAGCCAGAAGCCTTAGAACAACGCTCTTATTTGTTTTATGGGGTTAAGGCTGAGTATTATAAAAGCTTAGGAAAAATAAAAGAAGCAGTTACTTATTTAGACATAGCTATAGAAAATGTATACAGTAAACCAGAAAAAACTTATTTGGTTAAAAAGAAAAATGCTTTGCTCACAACGTAAAGGCATTTTTGTTTTTACTGCAGTAGGTATTCCAGTTTTCTAATCGGCCTAAATACATTTTTAAATAGTTTTTGCTTAAAAATATGTTAGACCAGTCAAACCTTTGCGCTTGTACACCTAAATAAAATAGCCAAATTGCATTAGCTGCAATAGGTATAAAATCAACTTCTTCTTTACTTAATACTCTTTGTTTTTGGTAACCTTTTAAAAACTCTTTAAGCTTTAATTGGTATACTTCTTTATCTGTTTCTATATGAAAAAGTTGCTTACAGAAATAGGCGACATCTAACACTAAGTAACCATTTCCACAGAAATCAAAATCAAAAATAGTAATTTCTTTATTTTTGGTAATGCTCATATTATCATACCAAATGTCTAAATGGATAATACCTTTTGGTATTTTGGTGTGCATTATATTTTTAAAGGACTCTTCAATCTTTTGGCCTTGCGCTCTAATGTATTCCATTTCTGGCAAGTTAGCATCAAAATATTTACTTGTAAAATTATATGGTTTTGTAACCAGTGCTTCTGTAGTATAGCTAATACGGGCTATTGTTTTTTCTTTAGTAACATTATGTATTTTACCCATTAGCGTGCCTATAGTAAAACAAGTGTTGTTGTCTATAAACCTAACTTTTTCCCCTTCGGCAAAAGAAAAAAGTACAGCGTAGCGTTCTCCTTCTGGAGCTTGTATTTTTTGTATAAGGTTGTTGTTTTTATCTGCTAATGCATAGGAAACACTTAACCCGCTATTTTTTAATAGTTCTAAAAGTTTTAACTCTTCTAAAATTTCTTGTTTGGTTCTCCAATTATAACAATACACACGCAGAACATAGGTAGTATTTATGTTTTTTAAAAAATAAGTGTGATTTATGCCTGTTCTAAACAAAGAACACTTAAAATCTTCAGTTAAATTATACTGATGTTTAACCAGCGTGCCTAAAGCTGTAGCGGAAAGAGTAGAGGTAGTTACTGGAAAATTTGTCATTTTTTAAAAAATAATCTTCCGCTTGCAACGTATGCCGCAGCCGGAATTAGGATCAGGAAATTGTAGGTTGTTATTTCAAAATATAAAAAACTAAATGCCATTACTACAACTAGCAACAGCATTAAAAGTTCAAATTTTTTTTTCGTCATAATCTATTTATTGGCTAAAAGATATAGAAGAAATATTGTAGGCATAAAGTAAATAACTATAGTTTTTGCGCCTTCATAATCCTTTGCAATACGTTGTCCAAATAACAAAAATAATAAAGTAATACATGACAAAATTGTACCGTAAATAGCCATATTACTTTGTCCGTCTAAAATAAACTGTACTACACCAACAGCACAAAGAGCACCAGCAATAACTTCTATAACCAAAATAATTCCTAACAGTAAAGGAACCGTGTTTTTTAAAGGCGTTTCACTAAAATGCCCGGTTAACCAAGACAAGTTTCCTTTCCAGTCTGCAACTTTATCAAAACCACTTTGTAAAAAAGTAATAATTAAAAAGATTAATAATAGAATTTCAGTAATATTTTCGTGTACGTTTGTCATTTTTTTAGCTTGGTTTTTTGTGTAAAAATCTTGTTAGTTTTATAGATAAATCTGTTAAAATTAATTTTGCATTTCCATTACGTTCTATATGGTACATTGCTGTTTCTAGCTCTGTAATAATGTCTACAATATTATTTTCATGTATAAACGGGGCAAATTTTTCTAGCTTAAAACCTTCTACGTGTATTTCCATAAAAGCAAGCTCGTTTGTATTGTAATTTACCAGCATTGCTTGGCGCATTATAGCCATACAATACGTTAAAAATTTCTTTTGTGTTTCTCTTCCTGTCTTAGCAATTTCATTGCTCCACAAAATTAAATCTTGTATTGCAGCTTTGTTACCTTTTGCTCTAAAGGCTGTACGTACCCATTGCACAAACCATTTTTCAAACACCAAATCTTCAGAGTCATTATTCATTAAATCTAGTGCTTTATTAAAATTACCATTAGATTCATGAGCAATTTTAAAAGCGGTTTGTTGGTCTAATCCTTTTGCAATTAATGCAGACGTTATTGCATTTTCTGCTAGTGGAGGAAAATGTAAAATTTGGCACCTAGAGCGTATGGTTTGTATAATTTGCTCTTCATCTTCAGCAATTAATATAAACACAGTTTTTTCTGGTGGCTCTTCAATTAGTTTAAGTAATTTGTTAGCAGCTGCTATGTTCATTTTATCAGCCATCCACATAATCATCACCTTATAACCACCTTCATAAGATTTTAAAGTTAGCTTACGTACAATATCTTGTGCTTCGTCTACCCCAATTTGACCTTGTTTTTTTTCAATACCAATAAGTCGGTACCAATCAAACAAATTACCATAAGGTTGGTGGTTTACAAACTCGCGCCAATCTTGCATGTAGTGGTTACTAACAGCGTGACTCTTAACTTTATCAGAATTAGTAACCGGAAAAGCAAAATGTAGATCTGGATGCGATAAATTTCCGCACTTTAAATTACAAGCCTCTATACCACCAGTATTTTCTCCGTTTACATTTTTACATAATAAATATTGAGCATATGCAATTGCCATTGGCAGAGTACCGCAACCCTCATTACCAACAAAAAGTTGTGCGTGTGGTATACGGCCAGCATCTGCACTTAAACACAAGTGCTTTTTTATATGAGAAAGTCCTAAAATATCTTGAAACTGCATATCGTCAAAGATATGCAAATGAACCAAATTAAAAATACTGCTAGACTTTAAAAATACAAGAGTGTAGCTTTAGTAATTTTCATTTTTTAAAAATTGAGTTTCAAAAAAATGAATAAACCATAAAAAACAGAGGCAAAAAGAAATTTTATGATAATGATACTGCGTTTACACTGTACAAAGCTAAAAATACTGTTAATGGTTTTATATGCAATACTTAAATCTTTACATTTGGTGTCTGTAAGTCTAACGAAGCTAAATTTTAACAAGCGCACATTATGAAAACAATAAACGATTTTAATTTTGAAAACAAGAGAGCATTAATCCGTGTAGATTTTAATGTTCCTATGGATGAAAATTTTAATGTAACAGATACTAACCGTATTGAAGCTGCAAAGCCAACAATAATAAAAGTGTTAGAAGATGGTGGTAGTGTTGTTTTAATGAGCCATTTAGGAAGACCAAAAGGACAAGTTGTGCCAGATTTATCTTTAGAGCACATTTGCAGTACTGTTTCTGATGTGTTAGGTGTGCAAGTAAATTTTGTGTCTACTCCTGTTGGAGAAGAAGCAGAAACAGCTGCCACTAATTTAGAAAACGGGCAAGTATTACTTATAGAAAATTTACGTTTTAATGCTGAAGAAGAAAAAGGTGGTGAGGCTTTTGCAGAACAATTATCTAAACTAGGAGATGTTTATATAAATGATGCTTTTGGTACAGCCCACAGAGCACATGCATCTACAACAGTTGTTGCTAAATTTTTTCCAGAAAGTAAGTGTTTTGGATCTTTATTAGCTAAAGAAATTGAAGCTATAGATAAAGTAATGCAAACTGGAGAAAAGCCAGTTACTGCAATTTTAGGAGGCGCAAAAGTATCTTCTAAAATTACAATTATAGAAAATATATTAGATAAAGTAGACCATTTAATTATTGGTGGTGGTATGACGTACACATTTGTAAAAGCACAAGGCGGACAAGTGGGCGACTCTATCTGTGAAGATGATAAAATGGAACTTGCTCTAGATATTTTAAAGCAAGCAAAAGAAAAAGGTGTTGAGGTGCATATTCCTGTAGATGTTATTGCTGCAGATGAGTTTAGCAACACAGCAAATACTAAAATTACAGATGTAGATAAAATTGAAGAAGGATGGCAAGGTTTAGATGCCGGACCAAAAACTTTAGAGATTTTTAAAGAAGTAATTTTAAAGTCTAAAACTATTTTATGGAACGGACCAATTGGCGTTTTTGAAATGGAAAGCTATGCTAAAGGAACTATAGAAATAGGAAATTATATTACCGAAGCTACACAAAATGGAGCATTTTCTTTAGTTGGTGGTGGAGACTCTGTTGCTGCTGTTAAGCAATTTGGTTTTCAAGACAAGGTAAGCTACGTATCTACTGGTGGTGGTGCAATGTTAGAAAGCTTAGAAGGTAAATCTTTACCAGGAATAGCTGCAATTACCGCTTAAAATAAGGTTAGGCACAATTGTTGATTGCTTTTAAAAGCGTTAAAAATTTTATTTTTAAATAAAAAAACACGACTTTACCAAGCAATCAACTAAACTAACCAAAAGAAAATTTAAATGAAACGTATTTTTTTAGGAGTACTGCTGTTTTCGGGTACCGCTATTTTTGCACAAGAAAAAGATAGCATTGTAACCACGTCTATAAGCACAGAGATTTTAAGTGTTGTAAAGAACGACACTGTTGATTCAATTGCAAAAAAACAACAGGATGTACCGCAAAAAGTACAACCTATAATTGCGCTTGTTTCTGATGATTCATCGGGAACAAAGTATCAATTATCAGACTATAAAAATGCTGCTGATTATGACAAAGCTTGGTTAAAACAAATTAAAGAAAGCGCTTCTTTGTTTGATACCATTTATAATAAAATTGCCAACGAGCGCATAGAGAATATACCAGTCAGTTTTACAGATTTGCCAACAGACACTTTAAAAGCTAGGTTAGCACGTTTAAATGCTAAAACACCATTTAATGTAGAGTATAACGAGTCTTTGGAGCGTGTAATTAAGTCTTACTTAACCCGTAACAGAGGTTTAATGGAGCGTATGCAAACTGTGAGTCAGTTTTACTTTCCTATGTTTGAGCAGGAGTTAGATAACTTTAATATGCCATTAGAAATGAAATATTTGGCAATTGTAGAGTCTGCATTAAACCCAAGAGCAAGATCTAGAGTAGGAGCCACAGGACTTTGGCAGTTTATGTACGGTACAGGTAAAGAACAAAACCTAGAAGTAAACAGTTATGTAGATGAACGTAGCGACCCCATAAAATCTACAAGAGCTGCTTGTGAGTATTTAACGCGCTTATATAGCATTTATAACGATTGGGATTTAGCGTTAGCAGCATATAACTCTGGACCAGGAAACGTAAACAAAGCTATTAGACGTTCTGGTGGTTACACCAATTACTGGAACATTAGAAACCATTTACCAAGAGAAACAGCAGGTTACGTACCTGCATTTTTAGCAACAATGTATATTTTTGAGTACGCTAAAGAACACGGTATTTATGGTGAGGTTGTAGAGCGTCCTTATTTTGAAACAGATACAGTACACGTAAAAAGTATGCTGACTTTTGATCAAATTTCTAGGTTTACAAACGTAAGCGTAGAGGACTTAGAGGTTTTAAACCCTTCTTATAAACTAAATATTATTCCTTTTCAGGAAGATAGAAATCACGCTTTACGTTTGCCAACAAGTGTAATGGGTAAATTTGTATCTAATGAAGATGCTGTTTATGCACTTGCAGAGGAAGAATTAAAAAAGATTGAAAAACCAATGCCTAAATTAGTGCAGGCAGAGTCGCAATCTAGATATAGAGTTAGAAGTGGTGATTTTCTTGGTAAAATTGCAGAGAAGTTTGGGGTTAGAGTAAGTGAAATTAAAAGATGGAATGGTTTGCGTAGCAACAATTTAAGAATTGGTCAGCGATTAACTATTTTTTCTAGAAACTCTAAAGCCGTAGCATCTGCAAAGCCACAAACTAAACAAAAGCCTATTCCGCCTGGTGCTAAAACGCATACAGTACAATCTGGAGATTCACTTTGGACTATTTCTCAAAAATATTCTGGAATTTCTGTAGATAATTTAAAAGATTGGAACGGTATTAGTGGTAAGAATTTAAAAGTAGGCGCAAAAATTATGTTGTGCGATTGTTCTACAAAAAAAATATAACCGTTAAACCAATTTTTTAATCAGATGAGAAAGTTTTCAATTTTAGTTTTTGCCATTACCTTGGCACTAACTTCATGTAAAGATGGTGCAAGTACCAAACAAGATTTTACACCGGCTTCAATAGGGCAAGTAAACTCACTTACGGTAGTAATGAGTAATGAGCTTTGGGAAGGTAAGGTAGGAGACATTGTTAGAGATCATTTTGCTGCATCTGTAGTTGGTATTGCTTGGAACGAACCAATTTTTACATTACGCCACTTACCAGAGACAGTTTTTACTGGTGCAGTTCGTAAGTCTAGATCTATTTTAGTGGTTCAAAAAAAGGATACAACTAGTTTATCATACATAAACCATAATACATACGCTCGCCCACAAAATGTTGCCGTAGTTGTGGCGCCAACAGAGGATGCGCTTATAGAAACTATAAATGAGAAAGCAGATCATATAATATCAGAATTTAATAAGGCAGACCTTAAATTAACACAGGGCAATTTTAAGCGTTCTTTATTAGAAGACACAACCATAGAAGATACTTTTGGTGTGACAATGGACATACCTTCTGTTTATAGTGTTGGTAGAGCTGATGATAATTTTGTTTGGTTAGATAGAGATATTAAAAATGGAACAATGAACTTAATTGTGTATGCTCTTCCTTGGAACTCATTTAATAATGACGCCACTTTTATAAGTGATATTGTTAGCAAAAGAGATTCTATTGGAAAAAAATACATACCAGGCCCTAATGAAGGTACATATATGGATACAGAAAAAGCTTTTGCACCTTCTGTTTTCCCTGCAGAAATTGGCGGTAAAAAAGCTGCTGAGGTTAGAGGTCGTTGGGAAATATATAACTACTCTATGGCTGGCCCATATGTTTCTTATATTATTAATGATGAAGCTAACAAACGTAAATTAGTTGTAGAAGGCTTTACATTTGCTCCTGCAGCTGTTAAAAGAGACTTTATGTTTGAGCTGGAAGCTATTATTAAAACATTAAAGTTTGTGCCTAAGAAGACTTCTAATTAAGTTTAAACTTACTACATATTAAAACTAAAAAGGCTCCAATAAATTGGAGCCTTTAATTTTCACATAGTATTGCACTCTTAAATGCAATTGGTTAGCCTTTTAATTTGTGTCTTTTGTTTAAATCTTTTTGCCTATTTAAACAAAAGCGTACCCGGTTAGCACTCTATACATTAAAGCATAAGCTGCAATAACGATTAATGTAAAACAAAACCAAGAAAACATCTTGAAATAGTTTTTTAAAATAAAGTGCCCAAGGTTTTTAAATCCATTTACATAGATTTCTTTACAAAGTAAAATTCCTTTCATGAGCGTGCATTTAAATTAATTAAGTAGTAAATGTCGCAAAAGGCCTCGTTACAAAGCAATAATTCTAGTTAAATGGTATTATAAAAAGGTTCTATCTATAAGTTTAAAATAAATCATCGATGAACTACATTATCAGGTAGTTAGCTCACAATTTCTTTTGTAGGTAAAGTCTTTATTCTGTATAAGATTTGTAATATATATAAACTTTTAGAATAATCTAGAAGCTTATATATATTACATTATATTTTTGTTTTATAATATTACATATCTACTATTATAAATTCTGATCGTCTGTTTTCTTGATGTTTTTCTCTTGAACAGCTTACACCGTCTTCACACTCATTAATTAACTGTTCTTCTCCATAACCTATTGCACTAACAATTCTACTAGCATCTATACCTTTAGAGATGATATATTTTCTGGTAGATTTAGCTCTCCTGTCTGATAAAAATTTGTTGTAGGCATCATTACCCCTTACATCTGTGTGCGATTCAATTTTAATTTTCATATTAGGGTATTCAGTCATAACTTCTACAAGTTTGTCTAGCTCTATGCTGGCATCTTGTCTAATGTAAGACTTATCAAAATCAAAGAATATTTTTTCTGTTTTAAGTTTCTTAATTCCATTTTCAATAGCAATCATATCATGCAACTTTCTCATTGCAATATCTGCATTTACTACTTGATTTTCTTTAGTTGCTGTATCTAGCTCTTCATCGAAAAAAGTTTCTTTATTAGCCTGCAACTTATATTTGGTATTACTCTCTAAATCTTCAAAAACAAAACTACCATCATCTGCGGTTACAACTTCTTTAAGTTTAATATTGTTTTCGTCTAATAAAGTAACCAATGCGTTAGGTAATAGCTCTCCTGTTACAATTTCTGTAACCACACCTGCTATTGCATTTTCAATAACTTCTTCTACTAATAAGTTTTTAAATGAGTAAATATCATCATCACCTTTGCCGCCTTTTCTGTTAGATGCAAAGTATCCTTTTTGTGTTTCTTCATTAATTATATAAGAAAAATCATCTTTATTACTATTAATTGGCTGTCCAAGATTTATAACATCTTTAAAGCCTTCCTCGTCATAAGCAACTTCATAAACATCTAGTCCTCCTAAGCCTACATGGCCATTAGATGAAAAGTATAGTTTTTTATCGTTTATAAAAGGGAACATTTCTTTTTGCTCTGTATTAATTTCTGGTCCTAAATTTTTTGGAGAAGAAAATAAACCGTCTTCTAAAACATCAACCACAAAAATGTCCGTTTCTCCAATACTACCTGGCATATCAGATACAAAGTATAATTTTTTACCATCTGCACTTAATGCTGGGTGTCCAGTAGAGTAATCATCACTATTAAATGGTAACTCTACAGCCTCAGACCATTCGCCATTTATTTTTTTAGACATATATAGCTTAAGGTTGTTTATACCGTTTTTATCTCTTTTTAATTTTTTACCATAGTTGTTTCTGGTAAAATACATCGTTTTATTATCAGGAGAAAAGGTAACAGAAGCCTCATGGTATTTGGTGTTTACATTTTTAGAAAACTTAATAGCGTCTTTTAACTCGTCAGATTGCTGATTAACTTTTGCTACATATAAATCTAAGTACGGTTGGTTGTTCCATTTGTATCTTCTAGTATTAAAAAAAGAAGAATCTTTTGCAGATGCAAACACTATTTCTTCTTTGTTATAGAACATTGGAGAAAAATCAGAGTTTTCTGTGTTTATATTCAAGTTTTTAAGTCCAAACTTAGGTTCTCTCTTTAAAATTGCATCTAAAATTTGCTCATTTCTTGCCGCTTCATCAGCTTCTAAATCAATAATTTCTGGTTCTTTATCTTTCATACGGTTATACAAACGCATAAAACGCTTTGCTTTACCATATTTACCATTTCCTTTAAGCGAATGAGAATATTTAAAAATTTCATCAGCAGTTAAATCATCTCTATAAGAGTCATATAAAATTTGATACCAGTGGTAAGCTCTCTCCATATTTGTGTTATAATAATGAGAGTCCCCTGCTTTTTGCAAAATTTCTTTAGTGTAATTTTCTTCATTATCTTCTAATGCTTGCTCATACAATTGTGCAGCTTCTGCATACCATAGCATATCAAAATATTGATTAGCCTTTTTTATTAACTTACTGTTACTTGCAGAAAATTTACTTTTTTTATAGGTGGTAGTTTCCTCTGCAACATTATCTATATATAAACTACTATCTATAGTTTTTAAATTTGCAATAGGCAAACTCATATCTACAATAGGTTCATTAACAGTAACTGTAGTTGCTTTCTGTGTTTCTTGCGCAGACACACTAAAGGCCAACAATAATAAGAAAGTAGGTATTAATTTTTTCATTGTACAATTATTAAAAGAATCTTGGGGATTTAATCTTGGTTTCTTTAGAAGTAAACTGATATCTAAAAAAGATTTCATGACTTCCGTTATTGTAATTTTTTAGGTTAGTTGTAGCGTAATCATATGCATAACCAATGTTTATTCTAGGTGAAACTTGTAAGCCCAAAAGAGCATTAACAGAGTCGTCCCACCTATAACTAACGCCTAAATTTAAAGTTTCGTGTATTAGAAAGTTAATTGATGCATCTATAGACAATGGTGAACCAGATACATATTTAGTAAAAAACGAAGGTTTGAACTTTAAATTTGGATTAATTTTAAATACATAACCCCCTATTAAATATAGGTGTTTACGCTCTGTAGCCTCAGATTCTTGAATCTCGTTATAGTGATTTCCTTTTAAAATATTTGGCACAGATAAACCTAAAAAATAATTATCTGTATAATAAAATACACCAGCTCCAATAGTTGGTAATATTTTACTATTTATATTTTCACTAAACGCTACATCTGGATCTTTATATATCCCTTTAGACCAGTCTATATTTAAAAACCTAAGTCCACCCTTTAAGCCAAAAGCTAATTTATCTCCTTTTCTGTTTACTATTAAATGATGGGCGTAGTTACCATCAATATATGTTTCTTGAGACGGACCTAGATCATCTTGAATTATAGACAAACCTATACCATTATACTCATCTAAAGGACTATCTATACTGAAATTAATGGTCCTGGGCGAACCCTCTATACCAACCCATTGACTTCTATAAAGCGCAAGTGCAGCTGTATGTCCTCTTGAACCAGTATATCCAGCATTAACCGTCATAGGGTTATGAGAATATTGTGTGTACTGTGGATCTTGTTGACAGTATGCAATAGTGCTTAAACTGAGCATTAAAATCAGACTAAAAATAATTTTAAATATATTCATTGTAATCTTTTATCTTGTTAAATACAACCAACCCGATTTAGATGGCGTTTTGTTATCTCTTAATTCTAAAGTGTAGTAATATGTACCAACCGGCATTTTTTCTCCACGTTTTATTGTAGCTCTTCCTTGAGAAGTACCATTCCAAGTGTTTTTATACCCTTCTTGTTCGTATACTTTTACACCCCAACGATTAAAAATTTGTAAATAATTGTTTGGATATTGTTCTATACATTCTATAAAAAACACATCATTGGCATTATCTCCGTTAGGCGAAAATTCATTATAAACTTTAAGACAACTATCCTCAGATATATTAATAGTGGCAGTATCAGTATCGTTTGATGAATTGTCATCAATTTGGTCTAAGTATGATAAAGTAGCAGTGTTTAAATAATCACCACCAGCTAAAACAGTTGTGTTTATCACAAGTGTAGCAGTTTCATTAGCATCTAGCGAAGAAATAGTCCATTCACCAATACCTTCATCATATAAACCTACTGTAGTTGTAGCGTTATTAAAGCTGTAACCGTTAGGTAAAATTTCTTGTATGCTAATATTTGTAGCTGTGAAACTACCATCATTTGTTGCTGTAATTGTAAAAGATATAGTATCACCAATATTTGAATCAGGAAAGTCTACTGTTTTACTAATAGATATATCTGTAGTAGGCATATCTATACTAACCATAGCTTCATCATCTTCTAGTGAGTCTACACCATCAAAATTATTAGGAGTAGAATCAGGATCGTTTTGATCTACAGTAGTAACCTGTGCTGTTGTAGTATACTCATCGCTTGCTCCAGTAGGTGCATTTACTGTTGCTTGGTAAGTAAACGTTGTTGATAATCCAGAATCTAGATCAAAAGCAGGCCAGCCAATAGTGTTACCAGAATTAGAACCACCGTTAGATATTGACGTAACAGTAACCCCGTTAGGAATGTAGGCTTCTATATTTATACCCGTAGCATCAAGTACACCATTATTTGTAACTGTTAACGTATAAGTAACAGTTTCTCCAACGTCCGCTCCTGTATCCGAAACTATTAAAGATAATTCTATATCCGTTGCATCTACTGGAGTATTAAGTGTAAAAGAACTTTCATCATCCTCAGACTGGTCTCCATCATCATTATTAGGAGTAGAATCAGGATCTGTTTGATCTGCGCTAGTAATCTGCGCTGTATTTTTATATTCATCTGTAGCACCAGTAGGCGCATTAACACTTGCCGCATATTGTAAAATAATTGTAGTAGCGTTAATGCTAGGAATATCCCAAGAGATTGTATTTCCAGATAACGACCCACCATTACTAATAGAAGACTGAATTACAGAAAAACCGATAGGTACAATATCTTCAATAGAAACATTAGTAGAAGCAGAAGTAGTAGTTACTTCAATTTCAAAACTAATAACCTCTCCAACAATAGCATTAGGGTTAGAGCTAGCAGATAGTCTTTTAACCATACTAATATCAGACGATTGTAAAGTGTTTACAACCATAGCTTCATCATCTTCTAAAGAGTCTATACCATCATAATTATTAGGAGTAGAATCAGGATCAGTTTGGTCTACAGCTGTTACTTGTGCAATAGTTAAGTACTCATCACTTGCCCCAGTAGGAGCATTTACCGTTGCTTGGTAAGTAAACGTTGTTGATAATCCAGAATCTAGATCAAAAGCAGGCCAGCTAATAGTGTTCCCAGAATTAGAACCACCGTTAGATATTGAATTTATAGTGTATCCGCTAGGTACATAATCTTCAATATTTATACCTGTAGCTTCTATAGCTCCATTATTAGTAACGTTAAGTGTAAAAGTAACAATGTCACCTACATTAACATCAGTATCAGAAACAGTTAAAGATAATTCTAGATCAGTTTCAGTTATAGGAGTGTTTAGAGTAAAAGAACTCTCATCATCCTCAGACTGGTCTCCATCATCATTATTAGGAGTAGAATCAGGATCTATTTGATCAGCATCAGTAATCTGCGCTGTATTTTTATATTCATCTGCAGCACCAGTAGGCGCGTTAACAGTAGCATCATATTGTAAGATAATTGTAGTAGCGTTAATGCTAGGAATATCCCAAGAGATTGTATTTCCAGATAACGACCCACCATTACTAATAGAAGGCTGAATTACAGAAAAACCGATAGGTACAATATCTTCAATAGAAACATTAGTAGAAGCAGAAGTAGTAGTTACTTCAATTTCAAAACTAATAACCTCTCCAACAATAGCATTAGGGTTAGAACTAGCAGATAGCCTTTTAACCATACTAATATCAGATGACTGTAAAGTGTTTACAACCATAGCTTCATCATCTTCTAGTGAGTCTACACCATCAAAATTATTAGGAGTAGAATCAGGATCAGTTTGGTCTACAGCTGTTACTTGTGCAATAGTTAAGTACTCATCACTTGCCCCAGTAGGAGCATTTACTGTTGCTTGGTAAGTAAACGTTGTTGATAATCCAGAATCTAGATCAAAAGCAGGCCAGCTAATAGTGTTCCCAGAATTAGAACCACCGTTAGATATTGAATTTATAGTGTATCCGCTAGGTACATAATCTTCAATATTTATACCTGTAGCTTCTATAGCTCCATTATTAGTAACGTTAAGTGTAAAAGTAACAATGTCACCTACATTCACATCAGTATCAGAAACAGTTAAAGATAATTCTAGATCAGTTTCAGTTATAGGAGTGTTTAGAGTAAAAGAACTCTCATCATCCTCAGACTGGTCTCCATCATCATTATTAGGAGTAGAATCAGGATCTATTTGATCAGCATCAGTAATCTGCGCTGTATTTTTATATTCATCTGCAGCACCAGTAGGCGCGTTAACAGTAGCATCATATTGTAAGATAATTGTAGTAGCGTTAATGCTAGGAATATCCCAAGAGATTGTATTTCCAGATAACGACCCACCATTGCTAATAGAAGGCTGAATTACAGAAAAACCGATAGGTACAATATCTTCAATAGAAACATTAGTAGAAGAAGAAGTAGTAGTTACTTCAATTTCAAAACTAATAACCTCTCCAACAATAGCATTAGGGTTAGAGCTAGCAGATAGCCTTTTAACCATACTAATATCAGACGATTGTAAAGTGTTTACAACCATAGCTTCATCATCTTCTAGAGAATCTATACCATCATAATTATTAGGAGTAGAATCAGGATCGTTTTGGTCTACAGCTGTTACTTGTGCAATAGTTAAGTACTCATCACTTGCTCCAGTAGGAGCATTTACCGTTGCTTGGTAAGTAAACGTTGTTGATAATCCAGAATCTAGATCAAAAGCAGGCCAGCTAATAGTGTTCCCAGAATTAGAACCACCGTTAGATATTGAATTTATAGTGTATCCGCTAGGTACATAATCTTCAATATTTATACCCGTAGCTTCTATAGCTCCATTATTAGTAACGTTAAGTGTAAAAGTAACAATGTCACCTACATTCACATCAGTATCAGAAACAGTTAAAGATAATTCTAGATCAGTTTCAGTTATAGGAGTATTAAGTGTAAAAGAACTCTCATCATCCTCAGACTGGTCTCCATCATCATTATTAGGAGTAGAATCAGGATCTATTTGATCAGCATCAGTAATCTGCGCTGTATTTTTATATTCATCTGCAGCACCAGTAGGCGCGTTAACAGTAGCATCATATTGTAAGATAATTGTAGTAGCGTTAATGCTAGGAATATCCCAAGAGATTGTATTTCCAGATAACGACCCACCATTACTAATAGAAGGCTGAATTACAGAAAAACCGATAGGTACAATATCTTCAATAGAAACATTAGTAGAAGCAGAAGAAGTAGTCACTTCAATTTCAAAACTAATAACCTCTCCAACAATAGCATTAGGGTTAGAGCTAGCAGATAGCCTTTTAACCATACTAATATCAGATGACTGTAAAGAGACTGAAACTACAGCTTCATCATCTTCTAGAGAATCTATACCATCAAAATTATTAGGAGTAGAATCAGGATCTATTTGGTCTACTTGCGTAATTTCAGCAATATTAGTATACTCATCTGCTATACCACTTGGGTTATTAATAGTAGCCGTGTAACTAAATGTAGTAGTGTTTAAATCTTCTAAGTCAAAATTAGGCCAAGTAATTGTATTTCCTGTCAATACTCCTCCGTTAGTAGCACTAACAAAAGTGTAACCAGGAGCTAGTACATTTTGTAATTGAATATTTGTAGCGTCTATAGCTCCTAAATTTTCAATATCAATTGAGAAAATAATAGTATCTGATGGATTAGCAGAACTAACATTAGATGTCATATCTATTTCTAAATCAGAATAATTATTAGATGGTGCACTAGTCATACTAAGTAATAACTCTGTACAAAAACAATTAGAGTTACTTGGTGAAAACTCTACAACTATATTGCTATTTGCACCACAAAATTCTGTTGTTCTAAATTCTATATTTTCTTCTATAGAGCCACCAGAAGGAATTGCTTGAGAAAGAGATCCTGTATAAATAGAATTTCCTGTCTTTACACCAGATGCGTCTGCACAATATACATTGTAATTAATTCCGCTAGATAAATCTTCTGTACCTGTGTTTTCTAAACCAATAATTATATTGTAATAAGTATCTGTGCTTGTTATAACGTAACTAGCAGTAGGAGTATATGATGAAGTTTCTAAGAATCCTTTAGTAACTTGAACTGTAGTGCTAGTATTACCAGTAATTACTTCTGTATCACCACAAGAAACACCAGAACAAGATAAGCCAGATACAGTAACATAAGTGCTTAAATCAATATCATAATTACCTTCACATATAAAGCCTGTACTTTGGATGTTAAAATTATATGCAATAACATCAGTATCACTAGCGCCTTGTGGCAAAGCAATAGTTATTTCTTCTTGGTCGTTAACAAGTGTTTTAGAAATAAAGGTTACACTTACAGATCCTGTAGAGTTTAAAGAACCATCTACATAAGTTATACCAGCAGGCAAAATTACTTTAATAAAATCGGAATTCCCCGTTACACCCCCTGTTATATATGTTTCTGCAGATACTGTTTCTATTTCACAACCATTAAAACTCGGAGAGTTTAAAATAGTTGTATTAGTACTGTAAGGAGGTTCTGCTCCTGTAATTATTATTGGTTCTGCAGCAATTCTACTATTACTACCATTAGCCATACCGCCGTAAGGACTGTTACCTGTAACTATATAAGTAGTACCAGTGTTAGATACGTAATTACATTGCGGACTTAAATTTAGTCTAATTATAGCTATTTGTTCATCTAAACTATTAGAATTTAGTGAGCCTAGTAAGCCATTATTTGCAGATATAAGAGTGTGATCTAGTAAATTTATAGAAACATTGTTGCCAACAATAGTAGGTGTTATGGTTTGTATATTTCCAGAGTTTTGAGGGTATTCTATAGTAATAGAATTAATTGTAATAGCGCTTATATCTCCAGGAATATCAAAATTTATTATTGGATCAATTAAGTCTGCTTCTCCGGCATTTCTAGATTCTAATATAACTTCATAAGCTTCACAAGTACCAACACTGCTTGTAGGTTGCTGTAAAATTTGTAACTGAATAGCAGCGTCTACAGGTGTTAAGGTTAATATTTCTTCATTAAAATAAGTTGTAGCATCGTAATTGGTAGGGTAATCTATACAGTCATAGTTGTGAGAAACTCTAATTTCCTTATCAGAGCTTCCAGTATAAGTACCTTCAAACCTAATGTTTTTGCATGTAACGTTACCTTCTTCTATAGTTCCAAATTCTATATAAGTAACTTGGTTAGATGTTGTAAAGTTTAAGGGTGTTTCTGTACCACCATCTACTAAATAGGCGTTGCTAATGGTAAAGTCTAAACCAGTGTCTACTCTTAACCAGTTATTGTTTGTTTCTTCAAAATCATGTTTACATATTTCAATTTCAAAACTTTCAATTAAAGAGTTACCAACAAGTATTGAGTTGTCAGATCTTATTTCGTAATCTGGTGTAACGTATGTAAAATTTTTAGTGTCACTTGTTGTTATCTCTTCTGGAAAATCAGAATGAGCAAATTCATCGTAAGTGTAACTAACTGTAAAAGGATTGGATCCGTGTGCAGAATTTGTTCCTGAAATATTTACTAGAAGCTCTGAGTAATCTCGAGCTCCTTGATCGTTATGTTTAAAGTTAGGCCCTGGTGTTATAGTAAGTATATTGCCAGATAAAGAAAAATCAAATCCGCCATTTGAACCTGTAGGGTATTCATTACTAGGATCTATTCTTGCAAAAAAAGAACTTAGAACTTGAGAGTTAAAATGCATACCATCAGGTATTTGCACTGTTGCAGATTTAAAAAGCCATGTTGGCCTAAATTCATTAGGAAACTTATCGCTTAAATTAGAAAAATGAACAATACTAGCTGTAAGGTTTACATTAGAGCACCCATCAACAGTTCTATCTTTAGTTCTTGCATATATGTTATCTTGAAAAAAGAAAGCCGTTTCATTAAAAACTTCACAACCAATTTCTGTAGAAGTAGCATCTAAACTGTAAAATCTACCTTGAAAATTATTAAAATTATACAGTCTTGCTTTTTGAGGGAATTCATCTTTAAATCTAAAATGTAGCTCTACAGATATTTCATCTTCTTCAAAACCTTGACCGTATATATAGGTAGGTGAAATTAATGTTTTATAGCTAGATAAATCTACTGTTACAAAATGGTTGTTTGTTCCTTGTTTGGTTATAGTTGGAGCTACGGTTAAGGGAAACGTTTGAGGAGTACCGGTTGAAATATCGTTAATAGTAATTGTTCCGTTTTCATAGGCAATAATATCATCCATATTAACACCATTTTCTGTAACATAACGCATCTCAAAATAAAGATTATCACGTTCATCGTTTACCATTTTAGCTTCACTAGTAACTACCATTTGATCTTTAGGCATATAGTAATTAGTAGCGTGCGTATTTGGGTCTAAAGTTACTCTAGTAGACATACTTGCATCTGTAAAACCAGCAGTTTCTCTGTTTGCATTAAAACTGGTTGTTGTTGGTCCTACGCAACCACTATTAGAACAGTGTGTTACAGCTTCAAAAGAACCACAATGTAAGCTTGTTGTGTAGCAGCTACTTTCATAAGAAGATGTAAAAGGTAATTGTATATTAGAAGGACCAGTATATACACTACAATCTATAGTTATTGCAAACTCTACAGGTATTACTAGTTCCTTAGAGTTTATCATAAAATCTGCTAAGTTGGTTTCTCTAAATGTTATTATATTGCCTGTTTGTGTATATCTACTATCTGCACTAACATCTAATGTAATACCTGTTGGTACTTCTAGTGTTGCCAAGTAGCTGGTGTTTACATTGTTTGTGAACATTTCTACACCATTACATGTTGGAGCTTCTTCACTAGCTACAAAATTTCCTGTAAAGCCAACTCTAAAGACAGACCCTTCAATCATATCTAGATCATAACTTTCTGATGACCCATAGTTATATAAACTTTCTCTTTCTATATACTGAGAATCCATATTTTCTCTAGAAGACATTGTGTCACTACCACAAGATGTTACAGACCAAGTATCTATATGTAAATCTATGTCGTTTACATATATAGAAAACCCTTCATTACAAGTTGGATCATTGGGATCCATCTCCATATCAACGTTAATTTCTGTAGATTCACCTGCTGGTAAATCATCATAATACCCATCACCATCTAAATCATCTAAACCTCCAGGTCCGTCTGGATCTGTTGTTAGATAGTTTGATGCAATGTGGTGAGAACCTAAGCCAGATCCGCCAGGAATAGTAGAGGGCCAACGTTGAGGATTAATTTGGCTGCCTCCGGTAAATCTAAAGTTAGACAATATTCTATTTGTGTTATTATCATCACCAGACATTGGGTTAAAACCAACAGTAGAAAACCTATCGTCGTCTGTAAAACCAATATTTATATTAACATTATAAGACGGTGTACTGCTACTAGTATTACTAACAGAATATGTATAGGTAACTGGAGCATCCCATCTTGGTCTTGGGTTATTTACTTCTTGTAAAGTTAAGTTTGTGAATTCTTCAATATATACTACAGAGCCAGGAATTGTAGCTCCAATTTGGCAATAAGTTCCGTTTGTACACCCCCATCTAGGGCTATGCCTTGAGTATTGATTTGCTTGGCAACTGGCTAGTTCTAGATATTCTTGTAGTATTATTGTTTCGTTATCAAATTTGTTATCTCCATTACCTACCTGACCAGCAAAAGGAGCATCATTTAAATTAATTAGATAAGTATAGTTGTTTCCAGAAATAGTTGTTGGGTTTAATAAAGTACCATTATAAGATAAGGTATAAGTACTTATAAGTTCATCAGATATTGTAACAACATGTTCAAAAGACTCTATGCTTCCGTTACCAGAATTAGTAATTTGTATAGGTCTTGTAGTAGATTCTCCTACATATAAGTTTTCTGTAGCAATGTTTTCTACTGCTAAATAAGCTCTTTGTAATGAGTAAGAGTTTATGGTTAAATCGTTATCTGTATCAGATTCTGCGGTAGAACCATCTATATAGGTTATAGTGTGCGAATCTTTAAACAATCCTCCACTATAAGATAACTGTACAGCATCGCAACTAGCCGTTTTTTCAAAATCAAACTCTACAAAATCAAGAGCTTGCCAGTTTGCATTACTAGGTTTCTCTATACTAAAGGTAGGACTATTAAGATTGCTTATATCAAATTCAGAGATTGTAAATCCGCCAGATCCAGTTTGGTTGGTTATTAATAAACTACCAGGCTTGTAGGTAATGCCATCGGGTAGGTCAAATGAAATTTTGAAGGTATTTAAGGTCGATTGTTTTGCATATACACCAACGGTTGTTCTACCGTCATTGTTTCCTCCACAGGGACCCATATCTGTAGAGCTTAAGTCTATTCTATAATTACTATTGTTTATTTGAGCATTTACTACCGTTGTTGATAATGCTAAAATAAATAACATTGTTAGATAAGTTAAAAATAGTCTTGAAACTTTTTTCGATACAAGATTTTGCATAGGTGTGATAAGTTATAGTTAAAAACTTCATTAGTAATACACTTCATTTTAATTAATATTTTGGGGTTGCCACAAAACTATTGTAAGGGTTTGTGGTTAAACATAATATGTTGTAACTGACTGATTAAATGTAGTTAAACGTTATTTTTATGTTGTATGGCTATTTTTTTAGGTGCTAAAAAATAAAGGAAGTTCTGTTAAAAGCACTTTTCATCGATGAAATACACCACTCTTAAAGGTTTAAAATGTTATTAAAAACAAAAAACCCCGCACAAAGTGCAGGGTTCTAAAATAAAGTATATGGTAACTTATTTTTTCTCTTCTAGCTTGTCATTAGAATCATCGTCTTTAGATGCATCTTTAAATTCTTTAATTCCGCTTCCTAAACCACGCATTAATTCAGGTATTTTTTTACCTCCAAAAAGTAATAAAACCGCAACAACTATAAGTGCTATAGATGCACCACCTGGTATGGCTAACATAATATTTGATGAAATCATAATAATAAATTTTGAATAACAAAGGTAATAAAAAGTAACTATAACAATGTTAATATTAGTAATAGAATTACTTTTTGTGTTTATACAGAATGTTTTAGGGCTATTTAACTTAATTTTGATACTTAGAACCCTTTTTTTGTTAGGGTAATAAAATTCTAAAGTTTATATTTGTTTGTTATGGCAAAGGATAATAAAAAAAGAAAGGAGATTAAACGTAAGCTTTTAAACAAGTATCGTTTGGTTATTCTAAACGAAGATACTTTTGAAGAAAAAATATCCTTTAAGCTTAGTAGGCTTAATGTTTTTGTTTTAGGGTGGATTTCTACTTTTGTATTAATTGCATTAACAACTGTACTTATAGCTTTTACTCCGTTAAGAGAATATATACCAGGTTACTCTTCTACTAAATTAAAAAAGCAAGCTACAGAATTAACATATAAAACAGACTCGCTAGTAAATGTTTTAAATTATACCAATAAGTATTTATCTAACATACGTATGGTCTTAAGCGGTGATGTTGCCAATAATAAAATGAATAGGGACTCGCTTTTTGAGCAAGTAAAAATAGATCCTAGCACAGTAGATCTTAGTCCTATTAAAGAAGACCTAAATTTAAGAGCACAAGTTGCATTAGAAGATAAATACAATTTATTTGGTAATACAAAAACAGAATCTTCTTTGGTGTTATTTTCACCTGTAAGTGGAACAATTTCACAGGGATATGATAAGGATAAAAAACACTTTGCGGTAGATGTTGTTGCACCAAAAGACAGTCCTATAAAATCTGTTGCACAAGGAACCGTGATATTTGCAGATTGGACTACAGAAACAGGTTACGTAATAATTATAGAGCATAAAGACAATCTTTTGTCTGTTTACAAACACAATAGCGCTTTACATAAAACTCAGGGAGAAATTGTAAAAGCAGGTGAAGTTATTGCAACCATAGGTAATACAGGAGAATTAACCACTGGACCACATTTACATTTTGAATTGTGGAGCAATGGCACCTCTGTGAATCCTACTAATTATATAGATTTTAAATAATTAAGTTATGTCTTTAAAATCTTTTGCAGCAAAAATTTTTGCTAAAAGAATAGTAGCTAAAAACGCTAAGTGGATTTCTAACCCTGTAGAAACTCAAGAGAAAGTGTTTAAGCAGTTAATAGAAAAGGCTTCCAATACTAAGTTTGGTAAAGACCATAATTTTAAGTCTATTAAAACACATAAAGACTTTGTTAAAAATGTGCCTGTAAGAGATTATGAGGCATTAAAAAATTATGTTGACGAGGTTGTGGCTGGTAATGCAGATGTACTTTGGCCCGGCAAACCTTCGTATTTTGCAAAAACATCTGGGACTACATCAGGAGCAAAATACATACCTATAACAAAAGAATCTATCAAATACCAGATTGAAGCATCTAGAGATGCTATTTTAAGTTATATTCATGAAACAGGCGAAGCAGATTTTGTAGATGGTAGAATGATATTTTTACAGGGAAGCCCTATTTTACAAGAGAAAAATGGAGTAAAACTAGGTCGTTTATCAGGTATTTCTGCGCATTATGTGCCAAAGTATTTGCAGCGTAACAGACTGCCAAGTTGGGATACCAATTGTATTGAAGATTGGGAAACCAAAGTAAATAAAATTGTAGAGGAAACTAAAGATGAAAATATGAGCGTAATTGCTGGTATACCATCTTGGGTGCAAATGTATTTTGAAAAATTACAAGCGGATACAGGTAAAAAGGTGGGCGAGTTGTTTAAAGGTTTTCAGCTTTTTATTTATGGAGGTGTAAACTATGAACCTTACCGTGCAAAATTTGAGAATTTAATTGGTCGTAAGGTAGACAGTATAGAGCTTTTTCCTGCAAGTGAAGGCTTTTTTGCATACCAGAATTCTCAGCAAGAAAACGGAATGCTATTACTTTTAAATTCAGGCATATTTTATGAGTTTATAAAGGCTGATGATTTTTATGAAGATAATGCAGAACGCATCACACTAAAAGACGTAAAAATAGGAGTAAATTATGTAATGATTATTTCTACAAATGCCGGTTTATGGGGTATAACCTAGGAGATACCGTTCAGTTTATTTCTACAAAACCTTATAAAGTAATTGTTTCAGGAAGAATAAAACATTTTATATCTGCCTTTGGTGAACATGTTATAGCTAAAGAAGTAGAACAGGCAATACAAGCAGCAATTAAAGCAACCGATGCCAGAATTAATGAGTTTACAGTTGCGCCACAAACAATTACAAGTGATAATGAGTTGCCTTACCATGAGTGGTTTGTAGAGTTTGAAAAAGAGCCAAGTGATATGAGTTTGTTTATTGAAATAATAGATGAATCTTTACAAAAACAGAATAGTTATTATTTTGATCTAATTGACGGAAAGGTGCTGCAAACCTTAAAAATAGCAAAAGTGCAGAAAGACGGATTTAAAAATTATATGGTAAGTATTGGTAAGTTTGGAGGTCAAAATAAAGTACAACGTTTATCTAACGATAGAAAATTGGCTGAAGGATTGAAAGAATTTACTGTAAACTAACGTATCTACCTTAACAATATAGTGTTAATTTATGTAGATTTGCAATGAAGAAGAAATATGAATAAGATAATAAATACAACCAGAGCACAGGAGTCTACAAATGCCATAGAGCGTTTGTATATAACAATGAGACACTTGTTTAATAGAGGATTTTACAAGCCAATGGGTGTTTCAGGAGAAACACTTCGTAATGCATTGTTACAACTACGACCAGAGATTTATGGTTCTGTAGGAGAAGAAAAATCAGAATTAAACGGTTTAACATACGTTTTAGAACGTCTTCCAGAGGGGATAGAACAGTGTAGATACATAAATTTAACTTCAGATGAAGGTTATGGAGAATCTCACTTTAAAGCTATAATTCCTGCGAAAAGAAGAAGAGATTGTTACCGTATAGATGAAGATCAAATGAATATTGTAATTACCAGAGGAAGATCTGATATTTATGATATTCTAACACACTTAACTTTTTTGTTTATAGAGTCCGAAAAGATATGCAAACGTGTATTAATTGAAGATACAAAGAAAACAATAAGAGATTGGACTAAGTTAGAAACGGCTTTAGAGTCTGATGAGTTATCACAAGCAGAGTTAGAAGTAGCATTAAGTTACACTGCAAATATACTGGGAAGATCTTTTGTAGAGGTTAAAGCAATGCACCAAGTATTTGCTACAAAAGAAAACCCAGAAAAGTTTTTACGCACCATTTACTGGATGGGTAAACTTGCTATAGAAGAAGAAACATTAGGTGATAAAAGAATAATTACATTTAGTCCTGTTTTACGTGAGCGTTTAGGTCATCATATTCACGGAGATTTATGGGCATTAACCATTAAAGAGACTTTAGAAGCAAACGGAATTTTACACAGACCAATACACATTATTAGTGCAAATATGCACAGTGTAATGAACTCTTTATTTGCTAAAAAAGCATTGGCTAAAGAGTATCCAAACTCAAAAGATAGTTTAGAAATTTACGAAGATTTAAGTAAGTCTAAAAATGATAAACTAAGGGCTAAAGTTACAGCTTACGCTAAGAAAAACGGAATGATTTCTTTGAACGATACATCTGGAACAAATATTGATGTACAGATTTTTGATTCGGCTAAATTTGGAGATAAAGCATGTTGTTTTGATCTTCCAAAAGGATTAAAAGACGATGAAAAACCCGTTATTTTTGTAATGGATTATGCATTTGGAGAACAGGCTTACGAAACTATAGATGAGTTGCTAAAACCTTATGAAAAAGAAGGGGTTAAGGAGTTTTTAAATGTTGAGTCGGTCTCTATCATGGGTAAAGCCGGAATTTTAGAAGGTGGTAAGGGCGATATCATGATTGCTACTGCTCATATTTTTGAAGGAACAGCAGACAACTACCCTTTTAAAAATGAACTTTCTGCAGCCGATTTTGAGGGGCACGGATTAAAGGTTTTAGAGGGTACAATGGTAACCGTTTTAGGTACGTCATTGCAAAATAAAAATATATTACAATTCTTTAAAGATTCTACTTGGGGTGTTATTGGTTTAGAAATGGAAGGAGTTCATTACCAAAAAGCAATTCAGGCTGCATCTAAAATACGCAAAAGTATTAAAGAAGATGTTAAAGTGCGTTATGCATACTATGCTTCAGATAATCCTTTAGAAACAGGGAGTACATTGGCGTCAGGAGGTTTAGGCACAACGGGAGTTAAGCCAACTTATTTAATTACAGATAAAATTTTAAAACAATTATTTAATTCATAATAATGAGTAACAACCAGCAACCACAACAATCCTCAGAGGAGATAGATTTAGGTCAGTTATTTCAGCTAATAGGAAATGCTTTTAAAAAATTATTTGCTTTTATAGCAAGTATATTTAAAGGAATTTTTCACTTTATAATGTTGTTTTTACTATTTATTCAAAAGCACTTTATAAAGTTTGTAATAGCAGGAATATTAGGTATTGGTTTGGGTATATTTTTGGATATCAAAAATGACCAAAAATACATTTCTAGTATGGTAGTAGAGCCTAATTTTAATAGTGTGCAACAGCTATACAATAATGTTAGTTTTTACAATGAACTGGCTAAAGCAGAGGACTCTATTACTTTAGCTAACGCACTTAAAATTACAACAGGTGAAGCTGCTAGTATCAAAAAGTTTGAAATAGAATCCTATTCAGACGAAAATCAGAAAGTTTTATTATTTGATAAGTTTATCAGAGAGTTAGATTCTACAACCGTTAAGAACTTAGATTTTGAAGCTTACTTAGAAAACTTTAATACGTTTGATGCTCGCTTTCACAAAATAAACTTAGTTAGTACAAACAGCACAGTTGCTAAAAAGGCACAACCAGCTATTGTTAAATCTATTTCTAGTAATACTTATTTTAAAGGACAGAAGGCTACAAATGATAAAAATATCAATTTTCAAGAGGAAATATACAATCAGCAATTAAATGAAATTATTTCGCTTCAAGAACTGTATAAAGATGTAATGGTTAAAGAAGCCTCTAAAGAAATAGGGGGTACTAATATTAGTTTGGCTGATAATGGGAGTGGAACAAATAAAGAGATTGAGCTTTTAAAGGAGCGAGACGAATTGAAGCAAAAAATAGTAGCTTTGAATCTAGAAAAGGCCAATAAAGCTACGATTCTTAATGTAATTTCTGATTTTCCAACAAGGGGATCCAAGTTAGGTGGAATTGAAAATCAATATAAGTTTTTGTTGCCTATATTGTTAGTATCCATATTGTTAGTGTTTTTGTTGTTGCTGGAACTAAATAAAGTATTAAAAAAATACACAAAAAAATAATGAATATATTAATAACTGGCGGAGCAGGTTTTATAGGGTCTCATGTAGTTAGGAAATTTGTTCAGTCATACCCCAAATATCATATCTATAACCTAGATGCCTTAACGTATGCTGGTAATTTAGAGAATTTATCAGATATAGAAGATTCTTCTAATTATACTTTTTTAAAGGGTGATATTACAGATGAGAACTTTATTCAAAATATATTCAAAAAATATAATTTTGATGGAGTTGTACATTTAGCTGCAGAGTCGCACGTAGACAGGTCTATTACAGATCCTATGGCCTTTGTGAAAACAAATGTGATTGGAACAGTAAATTTACTTAATGCAGCCAGAGATTGTTGGAAAATTGACTTAGAAAGTAAACGATTTTATCACATAAGTACAGATGAAGTGTACGGTGCGTTAGGAGAATCTGGTTTATTTACAGAGTCCACTGCTTATGATCCTAATTCGCCATATTCAGCATCAAAAGCAAGTTCAGACCACTTTGTAAGAGCATACGGAGAAACGTACAAGTTACCTTATGTAATTACCAATTGCTCTAACAATTATGGGCCAAATCATTTTCCTGAAAAGCTAATTCCATTATTTATTAATAACATAATTCATAAAAATAAATTGCCAATTTATGGAGATGGTAATTATACTAGAGATTGGCTCTACGTTGTAGATCACGCAAGAGCTATAGATTTGGTTTTTCATAAAGGCAAAAATGCAGAAACGTATAATATAGGTGGATTTAACGAATGGAAAAATATCGATTTAGTAAAACTATTGTGCAAGCAGATGGACTCTAAATTGAATAGACCTATTGGTGAGAGTGAAAAATTGATTACTTACGTTAAAGATAGGCCTGGGCACGATTTACGGTATGCTATAGATGCTTCAAAAATTAATAAAGAATTAGGTTGGAAACCATCTGTAACATTTGAAGAGGGCTTAGAAAAAACAATTGATTGGTATTTGCAAAACGAAGAATGGCTAAAAAGTGTTACATCTGGTAACTATCAAGAGTACTATAAAAAACAATACAATTAAATAATAACGGTTATGAAGGGTATTATATT
The DNA here is from genome assembly GCF_002813425.1 of Cellulophaga sp. RHA19. Lineage (NCBI taxonomy): Bacteria > Pseudomonadati > Bacteroidota > Flavobacteriia > Flavobacteriales > Flavobacteriaceae > Cellulophaga > Cellulophaga sp. RHA19. The sequence continues at coordinate 877,520 of NZ_PHUL01000001.1, read as the reverse complement.
GGCAGGGGGATCAGGGACAAGATTGCATCCGCTTACATTAAGTGTAAGCAAACAATTAATGCCTATTTATGATAAACCAATGATTTATTATCCGCTATCTACACTAATGTATGCAGGTATTAAAGATATCTTAATTATATCTACACCTAAAGATTTAACTTTATTTAAAGATTTATTGGGTGATGGTATTAAGTATGGCTGTAATTTTCAGTATGCCGTTCAGGAAAACCCTAGTGGTTTAGCTGAAGCTTTTATTATAGGAGAAGAATTTATAGGTGATGATAAAGTAGCTCTTGTTTTAGGGGACAATATTTTTTATGGTTCAGGTTTAGCTAAGTTATTACAATCTAATAATGACCCTGATGGAGGAATAATATATGCTTACAGAGTGCATGATCCAGAGCGTTATGGCGTGGTTCAGTTTAATGAAGAGGGTAAAGCCATTAGTATAGAAGAAAAACCGTTGAAGCCTAAGTCTAATTATGCGGTTCCAGGTATTTATTTCTATGACAATACTGTTGTGGAAATTGCTAAAAACATAAAGCCAAGTAAGCGTGGCGAGTTAGAAATTACTGATGTTAATAAAGCATATTTAGAAAAAGGTAAATTAAGTGTAAGTATTTTAGATCGTGGTACGGCTTGGTTAGATACAGGTACTTTTCAGTCCTTAATGCAAGCATCACAATTTGTAGAGGTTATAGAAGAGCGTCAGGGGCTAAAAATAGGTGCAATTGAAGCTGCTGCTTATGAAATGGGATACATTGATAAAAATCAATTTATAGCCTTAGCAGAACCATTATTAAAAAGCGGTTATGGGAAAAATCTTTTAGGAATATTAAATAAAGGTTAAAGTGATAAAGAAAATTTGTTGCATTGGGGCAGGATATGTTGGTGGGCCAACAATGTCTATTATAGCTCAAAAATGTCCAGAAATAGAGATTACAGTTGTCGATTTAAATCAGAAACGAATAGATCAATGGAATGATGCAGATGTATCTAATATTCCTATTTATGAACCTGGTTTGTCCAATGTAGTTGCTGAGGCAAGAGGAAGAAACTTGTTTTTTGACACAGACATTGATAAAGCTATTGACGAGGCAGATATGATTTTTATTTCTGTAAACACACCAACAAAAACCTATGGTAAGGGTAAAGGTATGGCGGCCGATTTAAAATATATTGAATTGTGTGCAAGGCAAATAGCACGCGTAGCTACGTCTGATAAAATTGTGGTTGAAAAGTCGACCTTACCTGTTAGAACAGCGCAAGCAATTAAAAATATATTAGACCACACTGGTAACGATGTTAATTTTGAAATACTCTCAAATCCTGAGTTTTTAGCGGAAGGGACGGCTGTTTCAGATTTAACCAATCCAGATAGAGTTTTAATAGGAGGACAACAAGAAACTGAAAAAGGAAAACAAGCAGTAAAAGCTTTGGTAGATGTTTATGCTCACTGGGTGCCTAAAGATAAAATTTTAACAACCAACTTATGGTCTTCAGAATTATCTAAACTAACAGCAAACGCCTTTTTAGCACAACGAGTGTCTTCTATAAATGCAATGAGTGAGCTATGTGAAATTACAGGGGCAGATGTAGATGAAGTCGCTAAGGCAATAGGAATGGATAGTCGTATTGGCCCAAAATTTCTAAAATCGTCAGTCGGTTTTGGTGGTTCTTGTTTTCAGAAAGATATTTTAAACTTGGTATATATAGCCAAATCTTATGGTTTAAGCGAAGTAGCAGATTATTGGGAGCAAGTAATTCTATTAAATGACCATCAAAAAAGAAGGTTTGCACATAATATTGTTAAAACACTTTATAACACAGTTTCAGATAAGAAAATTACGTTTTTGGGCTGGGCATTTAAAAAAGATACAAACGACACTAGAGAGTCTCCTGCAATATACGTTGCAGAGGAATTATTGTTAGAACAAGCCAAAATATCAGTTTGGGACCCTAAGGTAAAAGATGTGCAAATTTATACAGATATTAATGCATTAGGTTCTATTGAAGCCGATGAGGTAAATAATAGGTTAGACGTCAGTGGTAATGCATATGAAGCTTGTAAAGACTCGCACGCTATTGCTATTTTAACAGAATGGGAAGAGTTTAGCATCTATGATTGGCAACGTATTTATGATAATATGCACAAACCAGCCTTTGTTTTTGACGGTAGAGGTGTTTTAGATAAAAATAAACTTCAGGAAATTGGTTTTGTGTATTACAGAATAGGAGAGGGCAACCTTTAATAAAGTAAACAGGAATTATGAAAATTACAAAGACTAATTTAGATGGTTGCTTAGTTTTAGAGCCAACAGTTTTTAATGATGATAGAGGTTATTTTTTTGAGAGTTTTAATGTTAATCGATTTGATGATGCAGTAGGTCATAAAATCAACTTTGTACAGGATAATCAATCTTTTTCCTCTAAAGGCGTTGTAAGAGCGTTACATTATCAATTAGGGGAATATGCTCAAGCAAAACTTGTACGTGTGCTAAACGGAGTTGTTTTGGACGTAGCGGTTGATTTGAGAGAAGGTTCTAAGACTTTTGGAAAACATTTCTCAATAGAATTATCAGCAGAAAATAAAAAACAATTGTTTATTCCTAGGGGATTTGCACACGGTTTTTCTGTATTAAGTGATACTGCAGAGTTTTTTTATAAATGTGATAATTATTATAACAAGCAAGCAGAGGGAGGTATAATATACAGTGATTCAACTTTAAATATTGATTGGAAGCTCCATAAAGAGCAAATTAAAGTTTCAGAAAAAGATTTAGAATTACCAACATTAAAAAATGCAAAACTTTAGATGTCTAATAAAACTTTAAAAATATTAGTTACAGGTGCAAATGGTCAATTAGGTAAGTGTATCTATGATGTTGCTAAAGGTTACCCTGAATATAGTTTTCATTTTAAATCTTCAAAAGATTTAGATATTACGGATAATGAAGCGCTTCAAAAACTATTTATAAAAGAGAAATATAATTATTGCATTAACAGTGCTGCGTATACGGCAGTAGATAAAGCGGAGAGTAATAAAGAAGCCGCTTTTTTAGTTAATGCGAAAGCTGTTAAGTTTTTAGCTGAAGTTTGTAAAAAAACAGAAACTACTTTTATTCACATTTCTACTGATTTTGTTTTTGATGGAACAAAAACATCACCTTACACAGAAACGGATACGCCAAACCCCATAAATGTTTATGGAGAATCTAAATTAAAGGGAGAGGAATATATACAAGAGATATTAAGTGAGTATTTTATAATTAGAACTTCATGGGTTTACTCTGAATATGGTAATAATTTTGTGAAGACAATGTTGCGTTTAGGTAAGGAAAGAGAAGAATTAAGTGTTGTAAATGACCAAATTGGATCGCCAACATATGCAGGAGATTTAGCTAATGTTATTTTAAAAATTATTGAGACTAGATCTGTAAATTACGGATTGTATCATTATAGTAATGAGGGAGAAATAAGTTGGTTTGATTTTGCGAAAGAAATTTTTAGAATTAATAATATAAATATTAAACTTTCTCCTATCAAATCAGAAGAATACCCTACTCCAGCTAAGAGACCAAATAATAGCGTAATGGTAAATAAAAAAGCTATGGAGCAATTAGATTTAATTGTTTATGATATGTTGGAATCGTTAACTAAAAATTTAAAAAATAAATGAAATATCTTTGTTTTTATTATTAGTGAATTGTGTAAGTGTTGATTAACACTGCCTGTCTTTAACGAAAGAAAGAGAACCTAAAGATGATGTTGTATATTTGTTAGTGGATATTACCATTTTAAAGGATGATGTTTTTAGAATTTACTATATCACCAGAAGGTGACAAAATATATGAAGATAAAAGGTACTTAGAGACAGAGATATTAGGCTCAAAAAAAAGCAGGTAGTTTAATTTGAGTTCCCTAAAGTTGTATGTCTTCAAAACATAAGATTGGATACTAGTGAAGTTAAAGTGAAACAAAAATTTGAAATGCATAACATAACATTTGTTTTTGAGAAAAAATGTTTTGCAATATCAGATTAATTTGACTTTATTTTAAAGAGAATAAATTCCTTAAGAAGGAAGAGTACAACTCTTTTGCATATGAAATTAAAGAATTAAGTGACAGATATGATCCGCACTTTGTTTCAAGAAACTTGATTGATGTTATGGATTATTTATTATATATAGACTAAAACAAAAAAATGAACTTTAAAGAAAAATCATTATTAATTACAGGAGGTACGGGCTCTTTAGGTAAAGCGCTAACCAGTCATATTTTAAGTAAACATGCAGAAATAAGAAGATTGATTATTTTTTCTCGCGATGAACAAAAACAATTCCAAATGGCTCAGGAGTTCCCTGTTTCAAAATTCCCTCAAATTAGGTTTTTTATTGGAGATGTTAGAGATAAGGATAGATTGATCCGAGCTTTTAAAGGCGTTGATTATGTTATTCACGCGGCAGCTATGAAGCATGTTCATTTAGCTGAATATAACCCTGAAGAATGTATAAAAACAAATGTTGGTGGGGCTCAAAATGTAGTTGATGCGTGCTTTGAAACTAATGTAGAGAGGGTTGTGGCCCTATCTACAGATAAAGCTTGTGCTCCGATAAATTTATATGGAGCTACAAAATTAACTTCGGATAAACTCTTTGTTGCAGCAAATAATATTAAAGGAGATAGTCTTATTAGGTTTTCAGTAGTTCGCTATGGGAATGTAATGGGTTCTAATGGTTCTGTTATTCCTTTTTTTATTAACAAAAAGAATAAGGAAGGGAAACTTCCTATTACTGACCCTAAAATGACTCGTTTTAATATTTCTTTGCAAGGTGGTGTTGATATGGTTATGCATGCGTTGGAAAATGCTTGGGGAGGAGAAATTTTTGTTCCAAAAATACCGTCTTATAGGATTATGGATGTTGCTCAGGCAATAGGCCCTAATTGTGAAAAACCAGTAGTTGGTATTAGGCCAGGAGAAAAAGTACATGAAGAAATGATTACACCTTCAGATTCTTTTTATACTTACGATTTAGGGAAGTATTATGTTATTATTCCGGCAACCCACAAATGGAAAATAGATGATTTTAAGACAACTTTTAATGCGGAAAAGGTATCTGAGGGTTTTAGTTATAATTCTGGAGATAATGAACAATGGGAGACCATAGAAAGTTTAAGGGGATTAATAATAGAACATGTAGACCCTAATTTTATAGCATAATGAAATCTATACCATACGGAAGACAAAACATAGAAAAAGATGATATTGATGCTGTCGTTAAAACGCTTACTGCAGATTTTTTAACTCAAGGACCAAAGGTTAAAGAGTTTGAAGAGAAATTTGCAGCATATGTTGGAACTAAGTATTCAGTAGCGGTAAATAATGCTACTTCTGGTTTACATTTAGCAGTTTTAGCTTTAGGTTTAAAAGAAGGAGAACGTGTTATTACAACTCCAATTACTTTTGCAGCATCGGCTAATTGTATTAGGTATGCAGGAGGAGAAGTTTGGTTTGCAGATATAGACTCAGACTCGTATGTATTATCTTTAGAGAGCACTAAAAAACTTATTGAAAGTAAGCCTAAAGGTTTTTTTAAAGGTATTATACCAGTTGATTTTGCAGGGTTACCTGTAGATTTAGAACTATTTAAGAAATTAGCTGATGAACACGGTTTATGGATAATTGAAGATGCTTGTCATGCGCCAGGAGGATACTTTACGGACTCTAAGGGGGTGAAACAAATGTGTGGAAATGGTAATTACGCAGATATTGCTGTATTTTCTTTTCATCCTGTAAAGCATATTGCTTGTGGTGAAGGCGGAATGGTAACAACAAACTCTGAAGAATTATATAAAAAACTAGCATCACTTAGAACACACGGAATAACCAAAGAAAATATGGCTGAAAACCATGGGCTTTGGTATTATGAGATGCAAGAACTCGGTTTTAACTATAGATTAACTGATATTCAATCTGCTCTTGGGATTACACAACTTGCTAAGAACAAAGCAGGAGTAGCCAGAAGAAACGAGATAGCGAGTGCTTATAAAGAAGCCTTTAAAGGAATAATCAAGTATCAAAACTTGCGTCAAGACGTTTTAAATGCACACCACTTATTTGTTATTGAAGTTGATGATAGAAAAGGTTTATATAATTACTTGAGAGAGCATAACATTTTTTCTCAAATACATTATATACCTGTACATACGCTGCCTTATTATAAGAAAATAGGATACAATGAGGCTAATTTAGATAATTCTGAACATTATTACTCTAAATGTATTAGTTTACCAATGTACCCTAGCTTAAAAGATGAGGAACAGGCTTTTGTTATCGAAAAAGTATTAACTTATATTAATGGCTAATTTAGCAATCATACCGGCAAGAGGAGGAAGCAAACGAATCCCAAGAAAGAATATCAAAGTTTTTTTGGGCAAACCTATTATCGCCTATTCAATAGAAGCCGCGATACAAAGTAATTTGTTTGATGAGGTTATGGTATCTACAGATGACGAGGAAATTGCACAAATAGCTAAAGAATATGGAGCAACAGTTCCGTTTTTGAGAAGTAAAAATAATGCTAACGATTTTGCTGTTTTAGCAGATGTAGTTCAAGAAGTTGTAAGTAAATACAAAGAGAACAACAAGAATTTTGATAATATCTGCTGTATACTACCAACGGCACCTTTTGTAACTTCCAAAAAAATTAATGAAGCATATACCACATTTATAGACAATAATTTTGATAGTGTTTTTCCTGTATTAGAATTTTCCTTTCCTATACAACGTTCTCTAAAAATAGAAGCAGATAAAGTAGCTATGGTTTGGAGTGAACACTTAAATACGCGTTCGCAGGATTTAGAGTCTAGATACCACGATTCTGGTCAGTTTTACTGGTTAAAATCTACATCTTTTAATAATAATAAAAAGTTATTTACAGATAACTCTGGAGCTATAATTATTTCAGAACTAGAAGCCCAAGATATTGATACTGAAACGGATTGGAAACTAGCAGAAATTAAATATAAACTCCTACTTAATGACTAAGAAAATAATCTTTAGAGCAGATGGAAGCTCCACAACTGGATTAGGTCATTTATACAGATTATTTAGTCTTGTAGAAATTGTTAAAGATACTTTTGAGTTTGTTTTTTTAACACACGAAACTTCAACAGTTTCAGTTATTCCTACAAATTATAATAAAGAAGTTATACCGGAAAACATTAAAACGGAAGATGAACCAGAATGGTTAGCAGTAAATTATTCACCTCAAGAATATATCATAATTGCCGATGGATATCAATTTATATCGTCTTATCAAAGGGAAATGAAGCAAAAAGGCTATAGTTTAATGTATATTGATGATTTATCTAAAGAACATATGTATGCAGACGTGGTTATAAATCATTCACCTTATATTCACGATATAGATTATAAAAAAGAAGCATACACAAAGCTGGCGTTAGGGACTAAATACGCGTTATTGAGACCACTTTTTTTAAAAGAAGCTAAAAAGAATAGAGTGATAAACGTAATTGATAGCGTATTTGTATGTTTTGGCGGTGCAGATCCTTTTAATTTAAGCTTGAAAGCTGTCGAATCGCTTTTAAAAATTTCTAATTTTAAAAATATACACGTTGTTTTAGGAGCTGCATATAAACATAAAGAAATTTTTTATTTAGAAGAAAAACATTCTGGTAAAATAAAAACATATAGAAATCTTAGTGAAGAAGATTTAATAAAAACTATGCAACTATGTAATTTTGCAATTGTACCAGCCAGTACTATTTTATATGAACTTTCCTGTGTTAAAATGCCAATTCTTAGCGGTTTTTATGTAGATAATCAAGAGTTGATTTACAAGGGTTTTGCAAGTAATGAAGCTATTTATAAAGGCGAAAATATGAAAAACAAACAGGTTTGTGATTTTATAAGTAATATAGATGCAATTATAAAAGACCAGAAATTTAATATTCAAATTGAAGCACAAAAGGTTCTGTTTGATAATAAAATTGCCTCCAGGCATTTACACTTAATAAAAGAACTATGTTAGCAATAGGCGTACTTTGCAGTGGCGGATTAGGATTAGATACATTGTCCAAAATAGCAAAAGATCATACTATCCAATTTATTTTAACGGATAGTAAGTCAGATGGGATTATAGATTTTGCAACTAAAAATAATATTACATTTTACGCTGGTAACCCAAGAAAAGGAAAAGGTTATAATTTCATAACAGATTTTAGTGTTGATGTAATTGCATCAATTAATTATTTATTTTTAATTGAAGAAGATATTATAAATTACTCTAGGCTATTAACCTTTAACATTCATGGATCACTATTACCCAAATATAGAGGAAGAACTCCACATGTATGGGCAATAATAAATGGCGAAGAAAAAGCAGGAATTACTGCCCATATTATTGATTCAGGTTGTGACACTGGTCAAATAATACATCAAATAGAAATGCCAATAGAAGCAGAAGATACAGGTGCAATAATGCTCAAAAAATACGCAAAAGCGTATTATCCATTAGTGAAAAAAGTTTTATCTGATGTTTTAAATAATAAGTTAAATTTAACTAACCAAAACGAAAAAGAAGCAACTTACTTTGGAAAACGTACTCCCAAAGATGGAGAAATAAATTGGAATTGGACTAAAGAAGCAATTCGCAATTGGGTAAGAGCTCAAGCAGAACCATATCCGGGAGCATTTACTTTTTATAATAATCAAAAAATAATAATAGATAAAGTGTCATTTTCAAATGAGAAAACGTCTTGCGACCAAGATACGGGAGAAATTATTCGACTTAAACCTTCTGTTGTTGTTAAAACCAAAAATGGTGCACTTAACGTAGATAAAATAAGAACTGAAAATTGTACTTTTGAATTAGGAAAAACATTTGGAAATGAAAATAGGAAATAGAACTATCGGCGGGAAAAATCCATGTTTTATAATTGCAGAATTATCAGCAAATCATAATGGTGATTTAAAAGTTGCGATCGAAACTATTAGGGCCGCAAAAAAAACGGGAGCAGATGCGATTAAGCTGCAAACTTATACTCCAGATACACTAACCATAAATTGCGATAATGAACACTTTAAAATTGAAGGTGGTACACTATGGGATGGAAAAACCTTATACGAACTTTACGGGGAGGCATATACGCCATGGGAATGGCACAAACAACTTTTTGACGTAGCAGAGGAGGAAGGATTAATTTGTTTTTCTTCACCTTTTGATTTTACTGCAGTAGATTTTCTTGAAGAATTAAATGTGCCAGCTTATAAAATTGCATCTTTTGAAATTCAAGATATTCCACTTATAGAATATGCTGCTTCAAAAGGAAAACCAATAATAATGTCTACTGGAATTGCTGATGAAGCAGATATTCAGTTAGCAGTAGATACTTGTAGAAAAGTAGGGAATAATGATATTATTTTACTAAAATGCACATCGTCTTATCCTGCACCTTTAGAGTTAGCAAATTTAAAAACTATACCAGATATAAAAGAGCGTTTTGGAGTTGAGGTTGGTTTTAGCGATCACACATATGGCTCTTTAGCGCCTACAGTAGCAAGGACTTTAGGAGCAACAGTTATAGAGAAACATTTTATTTTAGATAAATCTATTGGAGGTCCAGACGCAGATTTTTCGCTAGATGTAGAAGAGTTTACAAGGTTAGTGAATAAAGTACGAGATACAGAAAGGCTATTAGGGCAAGTATCGTACGAAATATCTGAAAAAGTGAAAAGCAATAGAAAGTTTGCACGATCTCTTTTTATAGTTGAAGACGTAAAAAAAGGAGATATTCTCACAAAAGAGAATGTTCGATCAATACGCCCTGGTTATGGTATGCATCCTAAACATTATAAGGAGATTCTAGGTAAAACGTTTTCAAAAAACATTGAACGGGGTACACCTTTAGAAGATAGTTTTTTAAATTTAACAGAGTAATGAATAAATATATACAACGAGCTTTTAGAGAAGCTATGAAATTTAGTGTCATCAGGTACACGTTAATTAAGGCGTATAATACTTTTAAGAAAAACCCTGTTCTGAAAATTAACAATGAAACAATATTTTCTTCTTTGAATGTTAATAAAACAATAAAAGAACTAGATAAGTATGCTTTGTCAGAAACTTTTTTAATTGATAAATCTACTTTGAATGCAATAGTAGAAGATTGTAAAAACCAGCTGGTTTTTCCTCATTTAAAGTTTGATGGATCAATAATAAAAGATGGTCAAGGTCAGAAAATGGATTTTGATAACCCTAAACCTTTTCAGAAAGATTGTATATGGTTTAAATATAAAGATATTCAAGAATGGAAATCAGTAAATAATATCATTTATGATCCTAAAATTTTAGATATAGCTAAAAACTACTTAGGAAATAACCCAATTATAAGAAATCAATATTTATGGTGGTCATTTCCAGCTAAAGCAAACGATAACGAAGACTATGACTCTCCAAGATATTGGTTTCATTATGATATAGATGATTTTAAATTTTTAAAAATTTTCATTTACCTTAAGGATGTTGATCTGCAAACTGGGCCTCATGTAGTAGTTAAAAGCACACACAAATCTAAGCCATGGAAATATAAGTTTAATCGTATAATTAATAATTCCGATTTAAAAGGTTTTTTTGATGATAAGGAAGTTGTTAAATTAACAGGAGAAAAAGGTACATGTTTTCTTGAAGACACATTTACATATCATAATGGCACACCTCCACAAAAGCCTAGACTTGTTTTGCAGATAGAATACGCGTTGACTAATTTAAAATTAGGTTAATATATTATGTTTTCTAAGTTAGTCAAATCAAAAATAATAAGGACTTTATATGTTTTTTGTTCAAAAATTCATTCCTTATTCGTAGATAGAGTGTTAAGTAGTTTAAAATTTAGAGCGCTAATAAAAAACTCTGGAGAAAAATGTTATTGCCATTATTCGGTAGAAATTAAATATGGTCAAAATATTAGCATAGGTAATAATACTAGAATTGGTCCTAATTCTACTTTAGGCGCTCTTGGGAATATAAAAATAGGATCCAATGTGGTTGTATCTAAAGGAGTTATTATAGAGACTGCTGGTTTAGATTTTAAATCAAATAGTATACCTTATAAGCACAAAGGAAAAGAAATTACTATAGGGGATAACGTTTGGATTGGCGCAAGAGCTATAATTTTAGGAGGTGTTCATATTGGGAAAGATTCTATTATTGGCGCCGGCGTGGTTGTTTCTAAAACTGTACCACCTAATCATATTTTAGTTGGCCAACAATCAAGAATAATACCCAAAAGAAGCTAAATTTTGAAGCTAAATAAAACTGTTCTAAAATCTAATAAAAAACTTTTGGCCTTTATGGCATTGAGTTATTTAGATAAAGCTATAATTTTTTTATTGCCATTAATTGTACTTTATTTTTTTAAAGATAAAACAGTTTATGTCACAATAGAGTATATTTACTCAGTAACTGTTGTTGTTATTCCTTTGTTGGATTTTGGACTTTCTGGTTACTTTTTTTATGCTTACAGAAATAGTAAAAACCACGAAGAGACAATTAAAATTTTCGTTAGCGTTTTTAAGCGATTATATCTATTAATTAGTTTAACAGGTATTTTATTTATTACAATTCATTATTGTGGTTTTGAGTTTGAAAAATACATCATTTTTATTGTTTTTAGGCTACTTTTTGTTTTAGCAACTACCTTTCTAGCTTCCTATTTTAGACTAAACAATAAACCTGAAAAAGCTGTTTATATAACACTTTTTTCAAATTTTTTATCCTTATTATTTCTCTTTGGCTATTTCTTCTCAAATTCAGAATTTTCCTTATGGTTAATATTTTTTGGGCAAATCTTCTTTTCATTATTTTACTTTTTCAAAAGTATAATAGATATTTTTTTTAGTAATAGCAGGAAATTTGAAAAATCCCAAATTTATAAATTAACAAAGAAAGCACTGTTATTTTCATGGCCATCAATTATTCAAGTCTTTATAATGATGTCTATTGTTAATTATGGGAAGATAAATGTATTAACAAAAATGACTTTAGATGATGGAGTTCTTCTATCGTTAGTGCAACGTTTATCGATGGTTCTTTTTCTTACTCATTCGTCTCTTTGGGCTTTTTTGATTAAAGATGTTTATGTAGATAAAAACTTATTGGTAATAAACAAAGGCATACTATTAAAGTATATGGTTATATTAACCTTTACTTTTTTAATGATTTTAATGATTACAGGAGTATATCTAGTGTACAGTTATGAAGATTTATCAAGAGTTTCATTCATTTCATTTTTAATAATAGGTCAAACATTTTTAGCATGTATTTATGCTTACCTTGAATTGCACTACGGTAGAGAAAACAAAAACATTATTAAATTATATTTGGCTTTGTTTAGTGGTTCTTTATTTGTTGTTCTTTTAATAGTGTTAAATATGAGTTTTTTGGAGCGATTCTCAATTGCGATGTTTGTGAGTACATTAACCTCTTTGTTATTAAGTATCTTTGTACTTTATAAAAGAAATTATAAATTGGCTTAGAGTTAATTTTTATTTAAAAATAATATGAAAAACATATGTTTTATTGCGAACTATTACAAAACAGATGTTTTTGTAGAAATTGCAAAAGTATTAAAGGCCGATCATGTAAAATCCTTTTGGATCATACCTAACAGAAAGCAGTATGAAACACTAAAAACTATGTTTCCAAATAATCAATTGTTATATATTGGTAAAAAAGAGGTGCTGGCTCATAAAAATAATGAAAGTAACATAGATTTAAAAATTAATGAATTAGTTTTTGGGGATCGGGTTTTAAGAGAAGAGTCAGAAACTTGGACTTTTGATTATTTATTAAAACTACAAGAGTTAGTTTATAAATTTATAAAAAACAATAGCATTCAGTTTATTTTTGGAGAAGTCACTTGGGCGCATGAGTTGGTAGTGCATAGATTAACTTTAGCCGCCAAAGAACTTAAATGTCAATATTTAAATCCACATACAATCCGCATTCCTAATGGTCGATTTGCTTTTTTTACAGATGAGTTTCAATCTAAAATTAAAGAAGTTTACCCTAGTTCCGATTTAAATACTGATTCAATTCAATTGGAGAAACCATCATACCTTGGAATCAATGATAAGTTAATAGCAAAAAAAGGGACCTTAAAATATAATTTGGTTTTAATTAAAAATTTTATATTTAGGACCAATCAAGATCCTAATGATCCGACCTTGTATAGTAGCGCGTTGACCCAATTTAAAATTAGATTTGCTGAAATATTTAATCGGTTTATATTTAAAAGATTTGTTTCTGAAATTTTAATTCAAAATTTACCACAAAACAAAAAAATGCTGCTTTTTACACTACATAAGCAGCCAGAGGCTTCCATTGATGTTATTGGACGGTATTATGAAAATCAATTAGAGTTAATTACCAATATATGGCGCGTTCTTCCTGAAAATTATATATTAATAGTAAAAGAGCATTCTAATGCTATTGGGGATAGGAACTTCAGTTTTTATAAAAGCGTTCAAAAATTACGCAATACCTACCTTATCAATAATAAGACCGATTCTTATGACCTTTTAGATAAATGTGCTGCTGTATTTACAGTTTCTGGTACCATTGCTTATGAAGCAGCTTTAAAGGGTAAGAAAGCCTTTACATTTGCGCCTGTGTTTTTTAACGGGATGAACGGTTGCTTAGAGGTGTCTTGGAAAGATTTTAAAAATAAATCTTTAGAGTCCTTAATTAATAAGGATCAACAGACTTTAGGTGTTAATGAATTTTCGAGTTGGCTTTTAAAAAATTCGTTTAAGGGCATTATGTCAGATTCATTTGGAGACCCAAGGTGTATGCATCAGGATAATATTAAATTACTAAGTACTGCATTTTTAATAGTTATTAAATAAGTATGTTGAAACGTTTTAAAGTTGATTATTATTTACTCTTAATTTTTTTATTAATACTTATTGTATTTAAGGCTCCTTCATTTGCGTTTCTATTTATTATACCTATTTTATCTATATCTTATTATAGAATTATTGTTAAAAGAGATATTACTACAGTCTTAATTTTAATGCTTTCTGCTAGACTTATTATGGGGCCTTTTATTATTAACAATAACTTATCGTTCAATATACTCAATATACTATGTAATTATATACCTATTGTCATTATTTTAGGATTTAATTTAATTAGTTTAAAAACATTAAATGTAAAAAAACTGTGGTCGTTAAAATGGACACTGCTTTTTATAGTGTTTCTTTATTTTTTTGGCCTTTTTAACGTATCATATTCTTTATCTGTTTTTACAGAAGAAATTTTGCCATTATCTTTATTTTTTATTGTAATAATTACTAATAGTGAACAGTCTATAAAATATGAGTATCTATTGAATTTTTTTAGGTACACTTTTTTAGCGTGTTTAGTGGTTTATTTAAGTCCACATTTTTATGATCAGATGTATTTATTATTTGCGGATGGAATAATTTTTAAAAAAAAGGTTTCTGATATTGCATTAAGAGTATTTAGATCTATACCTCGTAATACTGGTTTTGTCTTTGATTTCAGAATTATGGGGCAATTAGCTTGTATTTATTTAATTATTTTACATTATTTGAAAAAGAGAGATAATTATTGGGATGTCGTACTACTTTGTTTGGTTGGGTTAATAACGTTTTCAAGAGGGCCATTGCTTATTCTAATATTATTGTTAATTGGAGTTTATGCTCCAACAAAAATAAGACTAACAAAAAAGCTTATTATATTAACAGTGTGTTTTTTTGTTTTAATGGTAATGGGAATTTTTTATGGGTTGAATAATAAAAATATTCAAAAATTTGTAAAAACATTTAACCCATTTGCAAAGGACAATGCAATTTCTCAGCGCGGTATTTTTATAAACTATGCGCTTAACAGATTTAGTGAACAACCTTTTGGAGCTGGTATTGGAGCCTTATCCTCGTCGAAAGCTGATGTGGTAATATTTGCCGGCTATACAAACAGGCATAAGGAAAAACCAGATAAAGTGTTTTATCATAAGGTAGGGGATGCGTATTTGGCACTATCTTTGGCAGAAAAAGGTATTATAGGTTTTATTTTGTTTTTATTATCTTTAATTGAAATCTTTTATTCCAAAAGAAATAGAGTGTCATTATTTTTTCTTGTAGGGTTAATGATCAACCTTATTGGAACTGATATTCCAAAACAAGGGTTTTATTACTTTGTTATCATTATAATATATTATGGATTAAGTCAAAAAAAAATCTTAATAGATAATTTACCTAAAATCTCTACTTAATATGAAAATAGGAATTGATGCTAAATGGTTTTTCAGCGGCCCTCCGAGCGGTAAGGTTGTTATTAAGCAGTTATTAAAAGAATTACTAAGTGATAATTACAGAACCTTTGAGTTCTATGTTTTTTTAAAAAAAAAGGAGAAAGATCTGAAATTTCCTTATCAAAATAAGAATATAAAACTAGTTTATGTTACTACGCATAATAACTTAATTACAAATGTTTTCATTTTACCAAGACATTTCAAAAAGTTTGAATTGGATGTGGTATTGCTCCAAAATTTTGGCTCATTCTCAAAAATTAATAGCGTTTTATATATACATGATTTATTATACTTGGATTACCCACAATTTTATTCATATAAAGAAAGGTTATATTTAAGTTTTTTAAAGCCACTTGCAAAAAGAGCCAATAAGATTGTTACTATATCAGAGGCGGAGAAGAGGCGTATTATAAAGCATAAATTAGGAAATAATAATGTTCAATTTGTTTACCATGGTGTAGATTCTAAATTCAAACCTTTAGAAGGGCATAATAAGTTGAATATACAAGCATTTAAGGAAAAGTATAATTTACCAAATGAGTTTATTTTGTACCTAGGGAGGTTAAATATTAGAAAAAACATAGCAAACTTAATTTCTGCGATGCAGTTTATTGACACTCCTTTAGTGATTGTTGGAGAAAAGGATCATAAAAATGAAAACTTATCTTCAACTATTGACGTCTTAGGCCTTAATGATAAAATATTTTTTACAGGTTATATTGAAGAGTTCGAATTGCCTTTAGCGTATGCGTTGGCAACCCTTTTCTGCTTTCCTTCTTATGCAGAAGGTTTTGGCTTGCCTCCTTTAGAAGCAATGGCTAGTGGCACGCCAGTTGTTGTTTCGGATAGGACTAGTCTGCCAGAGGTATGTGAAGATGCCGCATTGTATGTAAACCCTGATGATCCATCAGATATAGCTAAAAAAATAAACACTTTATTAGCTTCAAAGGAAATCATTAATACCTTTGCAGCTAAGGGAGTTGTTCAGTCTAAAAAATTCTCTTGGGGGAAATCGGCTGAAAACCTAATGAAAATTATTAAAGCAACCAATGATAACTAAAATTATTTCTAAACTAAAAGGCGATAGTTCTTACAATATTCGGAGTAGATATTCTTCTAGAGAATGGTTTGTGATATTATACGAAAGAGGATTTCAAGTACTTAGAGGATTCATTGCCAAATTCTTTTTATTAAAAACCAAAGGACTTTGCTTTAAAGGTCAAAGCGTAACAGTCAAGCATAGATCTTTATTTACTTCTGGTAAAAACCTTATTTTAGACAATAATGTGTTTATAAATGCACTTTCAGAAAAAGGCATTCGCTTTGGAGATAATGTGACAATTTCAAGAAACTGTACCTTGATCTGTACTGGAGTGATTTCTCATAAAGGGGTTGGCATTACTATTGGTAATGATACTGGGATAAATTCTTATTGTTATCTTGGAGGTCAAGGAGGAATTGAGATTGGGGATAATGTTATCATTGGACCTCAAGTAAAAATATTTTCCGAAAACCATAATTTTTCAGATGGGGCAACTATTATAAAAAATCAGGGAGTAACCCGTTTGGGTGTGAGAATAGAGAACGACTGCTGGATTGGTTCTGGAGCAACCATATTAGATGGAGTGGTTCTAAAAAAGAGGACAGTAGTTGCTGCAGGAAGTGTTGTGAATCAGAGTTTTGAAGGAAATTCACTTATTGGCGGTATTCCTGCCAAATTAATTAAGAAAATATAACTTAAAGCAGTACGTCTCAGATAATGTTTAGAAAACTTAAAACAGTTCATTATTTTATATTTTCTCTAATACTTGTAATTATATCACTGTGCCTATATGTATTTGTTAAATATGAGGTATTACAAAACCCTATTACTTCAGTTAATCTCATTTTTACCAATGAAGTCGGTAAAGAAGATATCCCAATTGTCTATATTTCCAGTGACAATGAGTCTGAAATTAACTTCAAAACAGTTTATAAATTTAAAGACACTGGAAACTTAACTTATCAATGCCGGCTTGATGGGACTAAAAAACTACGTAGAATAAGACTTTACTTTCCCCACCCCAACAGAACGGTCTCCATTAAAGAGATTAACCTTAAAACAGAAACTAAAGTTGTCAACATTCCTCTACTAAAATTCAAAAAACGAGAGGGAATTAATTGTAGTGTTCAATCAAACGAAATAGAACTTGAAGTGCTTATAAAGAATGGGTATATCGAGTTGCCAAATGTTTATGTATACTCTTCTGACTTTAATAACATTCTTCAACTAATTTTACCTTTAGTCATTGTTTTAATTCTTCTTGGTATAACAATAAAAACTTTCAATCCAATTCAAATTAAATCACTTCCTGTACCTATAGTAGCAATTTACCTATTTGTTTTAAGTATTTTTTTACCTGCACCTGCGTATAATGTAGCATTAATATTAATGGCTTTGTTAAATATAAAAAGACTATCATGGGAAGATATAACATCACAAAAAGGCAACCTTATAATTTTAGGCTTTTTTATGGTTTACGCTTTTAATAATTTTTTTATTTCTGAAGAAGGATTTAATGAATTATCTATCCTTGAGCGTTTTCTACCTTTTCTTGTTTTAAGTGTTGTTCTACCTTCCATAGCGAACAGAAAATATTTGTCCTTATTTCCTATATCAGCATTTGTGCTTGGATTTGGGTTTTTATTAACATCGATTTTTGATGTATTTATCCATCAGAATTTTGTGTTTTTATCTTTTGATTTTTTTGCAAAATATTTGCATCCAGTATATTTTTCATATCTCATTTTTTTTTCAATATGTTACATCGATTTACATTATAGTGGTAAATACAAGTATATTTTAGAGTTTATTTTATTTGTGTTTCTAATTTTTTGTGGCTCTAAAATGGTATTTTTATTTTCTTTAATAGTTGTTTTTATGAACTTACTTAAGAATAAAAAAACAGTACTTTTAATTATACCCTTAGCGTTAATTGTCATTATATTTTCACCACTAAAGCATCGATTTTCCGAAATAATAAATCAAGATGATCTTAGTGTCCTAAATGAAAGTCATATTAAAAACCCTAATGATTCAAGAATTAATGGTTTAACTTTACGTTTAATATTATGGCGAGAAACTCTTTCCACTATGAATGGTTTAGATTATGTTTTTGGAAAAGGAGTTACAAAAGAAACCAATAAGCATCTAAATAAACACTTGATTGATTTAGGGCTAAAAAACCATATAGGCTTTAATCCGCATAACCAATATGTCGATACTTTTTGGCGAACAGGTATTATAGGATTATTATTGTTAATTTTGATTCCGGTTTACAGCTTGGTTATTGGAATAAAACGAAAGGATAAATTATTAATGCAGTTCTCATTATTTATGTTAGCAGTAATGTGTTCTGAATCTATATTTGGAAGGGTAAATGGAATATATTTTTTTACTACGGTAATTTTATTACTAATGAATACAAACAAACTTAATGAAAATAGCAATACTAGGAACTAGAGGAGTACCAAATTATCACGGAGGTTTTGAGCAATTTGCGGAGTTTTTTTCTGTTTATATGGCAAGTAATGGGTATGATATCTACGTTTATAATTCTCATAATCATCCCTATAAGCAAAGTGATTTTAAAGGCGTTAAAATTGTGCATTGTTTTGATCCAGAATATAAGTTAGGTACTGCAGGACAGTTTCTATATGATTTAAATTGTATTCGGGATATTAGAAAAAGAAATTTTGATATTATTTTGCAATTAGGTTATACGTCCAGTTCTATTTGGTCTTGGCTTTTTCCAAAAAAAGTTATTATAGTAACCAACATGGATGGATTAGAATGGAAACGTAGTAAATACTCTCCTACAGTACAAAAATTTCTCTTAAAAGCAGAAAAATGGGCTGTAAAATATAGCGACTTTCATATTGCAGATTCCATAGGAATACAAGAATACTTAAAGGAAAAATATAAAATTGAGTCTAAATTTATAGCATACGGAGCTTTTGTTTTTGATAACCCAAAAGAACATAAAATATTAAAATATAATGTGACTAGCTATAATTACAATATGCTAATAGCAAGATTAGAGCCAGAAAATAATATTGAGACAATATTAGATGGTTACGTTTTGTCATCTAAAAATATGCCTTTTTTAGTAGTTGGAAAGCACGAAACAAAATTTGGCGAATATTTAAAAGATAAATATAAAGAAGAAGTTGGCATTAGATTTTTAGGAGGTATTTATGATTTTAATATGCTAAATAACCTTAGGTATTTTTCTAATTTATACTTTCATGGGCACTCTGTAGGCGGAACTAATCCTTCACTGTTAGAAGCAATGGCCTCTAATACATTGATAGTTGCAAATAGAAATATTTTTAATGAAAGTATATTAGGAAACGATGCATATTATTTTGAGTCCGCAATAGATGTTAAAGAGTCATTGGAATATTTTAAAAAGGACAATAAGAAAAAAATCATTAATAATGAGAAAAAGATCAATGAAAAATATAATTGGGATATTATTAATAATGTATACAGAGAATTTTTAGACAAAATTTCTGAAAATTAATGCCTTTGACTTTTTACATCAACACACTAAATGCTATCTAACCAACACAGATTTTCTTCCTTATTAGTGCCATTATCATATGGGCTAGATTTACTTATAATAAATCTATTTGCCTATTATATGCCTATTAATTTTGAGAATGCATTAGTGTTTCATTGTTACCTATCTTGTGCTTGGGTTATACTATCACTAAAAAGTAATTTTTATGAAGTTTATAGGTATAGTAAGGCAACTAGAATACTAATATTACTTTTTACACAGTTTGTGTTTTTCTTTTTAATACTCTATGCTTTTATTGGCTTTTTTAAACAGCCCAATATAAGTAGGCTAGAGTTAGGTAAGTACTTTTTGTATGTAGGTCTGGTAATATCTATTGTCAAGTTTTTAAATTATTACCTTTTAATGAGCTATAGAAAGCGAATTAAAGGTAACCTAAGAAATGTTGTTGTTATTGGTAAAAATAAAAAAGCAGATCAACTTGTAAATGTTTTTCAAGAGCGAGTAGAGTATGGATATCAGTTTCTAAAGCAGTTTTCAACAAAGGATGATAATTTTAAATTGGAAAATAGTTTTGATTACATATCAAAGAATAATATTGATGAAATATATTGTTCTGTTACAGAACTTTCAAACAAGCAAATTATTAGTCTTATCAATTTTGCAGATAACAATTTAAAGACACTAAAATTTATACCTGACAATAAAAACATTTTTTCAAAGAAGCTAAAGTTTGAATATTATGATTATATACCTGTGCTTTCTTTACGTGAAATTCCGTTACATGAAGGTATAAACGCATTTGTTAAACGTTTGTTTGATGTTGTTTTTTCGTTAGTGGTTATTGTTTTTCTATTATCATGGCTTATACCTTTAATGGCTATTATAATAACTTTAGAGTCTAAAGGACCTGTCTTCTTTAGACAAAAAAGAAACGGTATAGATAATGAAGAGTTTTATTGTTATAAATTTAGATCTATGGCTCCTAACAAGGATGCAGATAATTATATGGCAACTAAAAACGATATGCGTATTACCAAAGTAGGAAAGTTTATACGTAAAACCAGTATAGATGAGTTGCCGCAGTTTTACAATGTATTATTTGGTTCTATGTCTGTTGTTGGTCCAAGACCACATATGGTTAAGCATACTAGTGAGTATGCTAATAAAGTAAATAAATATATGGTAAGACATTTTGTTAAACCTGGTATTACTGGTTTAGCACAGGTAAGAGGCTATAGAGGAGAAATAGAAAAAGACGAAGACATTTTAAATAGAACAAAGTTTGATATTTTTTATATTGAAAACTGGTCTTTATTTTTAGATTTGAAAATTATAGTACAAACCGTACTTAACGCTGTTTCTGGAGAAGAAAAAGCATATTAAAATATAGAATGAAAAAAGTACTTATTACTGGAGCGGCAGGATTTTTAGGATCTCATTTATGCGACAGGTTTATTAAAGAAGGTTTCTACGTAATTGCAATGGATAATTTAATTACGGGAGATTTAAAAAATATTGAGCACCTTTTTCCTTTAGAGAATTTTGAGTTTCAACATCATGATGTGTCTAAGTTTATTCATATTCCAGGTAAACTAGATTATATATTACATTTTGCATCACCAGCAAGCCCTATAGATTATTTAAAAATTCCTATTGAGACATTAAAGGTTGGCGCGTTAGGAACTCATAATTTGCTTGGAGTAGCAAAAGAAAAAAACGCTATAATTTTGGTTGCTTCTACCTCAGAGGTGTACGGAGATCCATTAGTGCATCCGCAAAACGAAGAATATTACGGTAATGTAAGTCCGGTTGGACCACGTGGTGTATACGATGAGGCTAAACGTTTTATGGAGTCTATTACTATGGCGTACCACCGTTTTCACGGACTAGATACGCGTATTGTTAGGATTTTTAATACCTACGGACCAAGAATGCGACTAAACGATGGTCGTGTTGTACCCGCGTTTATGGGTCAGGCTTTACGAGGAGAAGATTTAACGGTCTTTGGTGACGGAAAGCAAACAAGGTCTTTCTGTTACATAGATGATCAAGTAGAGGGCATTTACAGGCTTCTAATGAGTAATTATAGTTACCCAGTTAATATTGGTAATCCGCATGAAACCACTATAGGCGAATTTGCAGAAGAAATTATTAAACTTACTGGTACAGAGCAAAAGGTAATTTACAAGCCTTTACCAACAGATGACCCAATGCAAAGACAACCAGATATTACTAAAGCAAAGGAATTGTTGGGTTGGGAGCCTAAAGTTTCTAGAGAAGAAGGACTAAAAATTGTTTTCGACTACTTTAAGTCGTTATCTCCAGAAGAATTACAAGATAAAGAACATAGAGATTTTTCTAAATAAAGAGTCAAGAGAAAAGAACCTAGAGAATAGAGGAAAGAATTTTGTCTTGGAACTTGTTTCTAACAGCGCAGCGATCTATACTCTCACTTCTTTTTTCTTTTTTTTAAAGGATATTAAATCGTCATACTGTATTTTTGGGCAAACTTTTACAATATGAACATTCTTATCCTTGGTTCTGGCGGTAGAGAACACACTATTGCTTGGAAACTTAATCAAAGTAAAAAGCTAAATAAACTTTTTGTGGCACCTGGTAATGCCGGTACTGCTTCAATTGCAAAAAATATACCAATTGGTGTAAACGATTTTAAAGCTATAAAAGAAGTAGTTCTTGCAGAGCAAATAAATATGGTTGTAGTTGGTCCAGAAGACCCTTTGGTTAATGGTGTACATGATTTCTTTTTAAACGACATCGACCTAAAAAATATTCCTGTTATAGGACCACAAAAGGCAGCTGCAACTTTAGAGGGTAGTAAAGATTTTGCTAAAGAATTTATGATGCGTCATAACATTCCTACTGCGGCATATAAAAGTTTTACAGCAGATACATTGGCAGACGGACAAGCGTTTTTAGAAACCCTTAAGGCTCCATATG
This sequence comes from Cellulophaga sp. RHA19, assembly GCF_002813425.1. Classification (NCBI taxonomy): domain Bacteria; kingdom Pseudomonadati; phylum Bacteroidota; class Flavobacteriia; order Flavobacteriales; family Flavobacteriaceae; genus Cellulophaga; species Cellulophaga sp. RHA19. The sequence continues at coordinate 854,637 of NZ_PHUL01000001.1, read as the reverse complement.
TACTAAAGGCAGATGGTTTAGCGGCAGGTAAAGGTGTTTTAATTTTACAAGATTTAGATGAAGCTAAAAATGAACTTGCTTCTATGTTGGTAGATTCTAAATTTGGAGACGCTAGTACAACTGTTGTTATTGAAGAGTTTTTAGATGGTATAGAGCTTAGTGTTTTTGTACTTACAGATGGTAAAAACTTTAAAGTATTGCCAACAGCTAAAGATTACAAACGTATTGGTGAAGGAGATACAGGCTTAAATACAGGCGGTATGGGAGCTATTTCACCTGTTCCTTTTGCTAGTGATGAGTTTATGAGTAAAATACACTCACAAGTTGTAAAACCAACGATAGATGGCCTTGTAAAGGATAACTTACCATACAAAGGTTTTATTTTTATAGGACTGATAAAAGTAGGAGAAGAGCCTAAGGTAATTGAGTATAATGTACGTTTAGGTGATCCGGAAACAGAAGTTGTATTACCACGTTTACAAAACGATTTAGTTGAGGTTTTTGAAGCTGTAGGTAACCAAACATTAGATGCTATAGATATTAAAATTGATGAGCGTACGGCAACTACAGTTATGACAGTTTCTGGTGGTTATCCTGAAGCATATGAAAAAGGAAAAGAAATTACAGGTTTAGATACAGTAGAAGGTTCTATTGTTTTTCATGCAGGTACTAAATTAGATGGTGATAAAGTGGTTACTAACGGTGGTCGTGTAATGGCAGTAACATCATTTGGTACTAATTTTAAAGATGCTTTAGCACAATCATACAAAAACGTAGAAAAGCTTCATTTTGATAAAATAAACTACAGAAAAGACTTAGGTTTCGACTTGTAAAAGAAGTTAGCTAACTAAAAAATAAAAACCCAACTAGTAACTACAATAGTAGCTAGTTGGGTTTTCTTATATAAGTAAATAGGTTTTAGCCGGTACAGCCAAATAAATATTTAAATTTTTATGTAAGAATGTGCATTTACACTCTTATCTTCTTCATTGTTATTAGAGTGCTCTTTAAGTTGTAACATCCAATATACCATTGCTATTGCTCCAATAATCATAAAAACCCAGTTAAGCGTATTTGCTGCCCACCAGTTTTCTAATTCTAATGCTCTTAGTAAATCTAAAGGAGCAAAAAGTACATCAACAAATAAATCCTCTATTGCTTTAAAAAATGTTTTCATCTTATATGTATATTTACCCTGCAAAAATATAAAAACTCTAGATGATTTCAAGCTTTTTTAGCAAAACAAAACCTATTAATTACATAATTGTACTTACTTTACTGTTGGTATTCTTTGGCATGGCTCGTTTTTTAGGGGGTAATGTCTTGTTTTCACTCGAGTTAATTGGTATAAATGTTGGTGTAGTTTTAGTACTGTTTTTTACTATTTTTCTTGTCAATTTTATAGTAAAACGCAATAAAATTACTCAGGTAAACTCCTTTGCGGTCCTTTTTTATGCCTTATTATGTGTCTTTTTCCCAGCTTCATTAACAGATACTAACGGTATTTTTTGCAGTTTTTTTATTGTTTTAGCAACTAGAAAAATTTTAAGCCTAAAATCTTTAAAGGAAATTAAATATAAAATTTTTGATGCTTCAATGTGGATTATTATTGCTAGCCTGTTTTATGATTGGGCTTTGCTGTATTTAATTTGGGTATTTATAGCCATTTATATTTATGAGCCTAAAAATATAAGAAACTGGTTTTTACCTTTATCAGCTTTTGTAGCAGTTTCATTAATAGTTTCGGCGGTATTAGCAGCTATGGGTAATTTAAACTTTATCGTAGAGCATTACATTTTTACATTAAAACTAGATGCAGATATGTTTAAAGAGTGGAGCAAAAGTTCTGCAACCATAGTGTATTTAATAGTTGTAATTATTGTTGGTGTCATTAGCAGCATAAAAATTGGCAAAATAGGTGTTGGCCGTTTAGCAAGTATGCGACTTGTAGCAATATCTTTTACCATAGGTATTTTTATAACTTTGTTTGAGACTAACTTGGGTTATTTTCCAATAATGATTACCTTTTTTCCTGCAGCAGTGTTTCTTACCAATTATATAGAAATTTTACGTAAACCTCGTTTTAAAGAGCTAAACCTTTTTATAGCTATTTTAGTCCCGATAACGGTATTTGTATTTAAGGTTTTACTGAAGTAAAATTGGTATATTTGCCTAAAATTTTACAGTATGTTTAGTGATTTTGCCTTTAAAATATTTAACGAAAGTATAGATAAATACCACATTTTAGATGATGTGTATCAATCTTTTGAAAATCCATATCCAAAGGATGAAATAGCACACTTATTATACCGTAAAAATTGGATAGACACTGTACAATGGCATTATGAAGACATTATTAGAGATCCAAATATAGATCCCGTAAGTGCTTTAAAATTAAAGCGTATGATTGATGCTAGCAATCAAGATAGGACAGATTTGGTGGAATACATTGATAGTTACTTTTTAAACAAATACCAATCGGTACAAGTAAAAGGCAATGCAACCATTAATACAGAAAGTCCGGCTTGGGCTATAGACAGGTTATCTATTCTTGCATTAAAAGTATATCACATGCAAGAAGAAGCAACTAGAACAGATGCTTCTGATGAGCATAAACAAAAATGTAGCGCTAAGCTTTCTGTTTTATTAGAGCAGAAAAAAGATTTATCTACAGCAATAGATCAACTAATATCAGATATTGAAGCAGGTAACAAGTATATGAAAGTATACAAGCAGATGAAAATGTATAATGATGACGAGCTAAACCCAGTGCTTCGTGGAAAATAAGCCTCAGGACCATATTTTAATAATTAGGTTGTCTGCAATGGGAGACGTTGCAATGACTGTTCCTGTTGTAAAAGGACTATTGCAACAAAACCCTACATTAAAAATTACGGTCTTAACTAGGGCATTTTTTACACCAATGTTTGCACAATTGCCCAACGTACAAGTGTACCAAGCAGACGTAAAAGGTAAGCACAAAGGTGTAAACGGACTCTATAAATTATTTAAAGAGTTAAAAGCAATGAATGTTACTGCAGTTGCAGATATCCATAACGTTTTACGTTCTAATATTCTTAAACAGTTTTTTAAATTATCTGGTATTCCTTTTATACAAATTGATAAAGGCAGAGCCGATAAAAAAGCGCTAACAGCAAGTAAAAACAAAGTTTTTAAACAACTACAAACTACGCAGCAACGTTACGTTTCTGTTTTTGGTAAATTAGGATTTCCCATTAAGCTAGATGATTCTTGTGCTTTAGAAAAAGAAAAATTATCTGATACTGCTATTGCATTACTACCAAAAGAACCAAAAAAGTGGATAGGAATTGCACCATTTGCTGCTTTTGAGGGTAAAACGTACCCTTTAGAACTTATGGAAAAAGTGGTAAATAAGTTAAATGAAAAAGACACTTATACAATTGTTCTCTTTGGAGGAGGAGATAAAGAAAAAGAAGTCTTAGAAAAATGGGAACAAGACTACAGCAATTGTGTTTCTGTTGTTAAAAAACTAAGCTTTAAAGAAGAACTTTCTTTAATTTCTAATTTAGATGTTATGTTAGCTATGGATAGTGGCAACGCACATCTAAGCGCAATGTTTGCGGTACCTACAATAACACTTTGGGGAGTTACACACCCATTTGCTGGTTTTTATCCATTTGCACAACAAAGTACAAATGCATTGCTAGCAAACAGAGACAAATACCCACTTATACCAACTTCTGTGTATGGTAATAAATTTCCACCAGGTTATGAAAAAGCTATGGAAACTATACTGCCAGATGATGTTGTAAAAAAGGTTTTGGAGGTTGTAGGGTAGTCAGGGTTGTGATAATCAAACATTATTTTAAGGTTTAATTAAAGAAGTATGAATAAAAAATTATTTCCTAATTCTCTTATACAATCCTTACTAGTATTTTTAATATTTTTTGTTATCAACGGCGTTATTGTGTCAGTATTAGGTTTACTTACAGACAATTTAGACCTTAAAATAACCTTAAATTTTACACTAAGCTTTTTATGCACTTTTCTTGTAATTTATATTGTCAATAAGAAAAGAGGTGTATCAGTGAAATTCTCTTTCCGTGTAAAAAATTATAAAATGTTGTTTCTCTCTTCGCTTGTTGTAGTTACATATATTCTTGGAATTTCTACACCTATTTACAAATCATTTTTATTACCATTATTTAATGGGACCGGAGAGGAGTTGACTAATCCTTTTAATAATTTACCATTTACTATTTCTACAATTATTTTTGCTCCTGTTTTAGAAGAGATTTTATTTAGAGGCTTATTCTTAAAAGGTTTTCTGTTAAAATATTCAGCTAAGAAAGCTATTATTGTGTCAACAATTTTGTTTGCTGTTATACACTTATTACCTAGTCAGATAATAAATGCATTATTACTAGGCTTATTTTTTGGGTATATGTATTACAAAACAAAAAGTATTGGGTATACAATTGTTCTACATTTTTTAGCTAACCTAGCTAGCTTTGTTGCTGGTTATATTAATTTTAAAAATGCTAAGTCTGTAAATAGTCCAATTAATGATGTTTATGGAGATTTATCAGCATATATAATAGTAGTTTCAGTTATCATTTTAATTTTTTCTTCAATTATGCTAAAAAAAACCTTAAAAAAGGATAATTGAATCTCTACCGCTTCACAGCAATAGTTTTAAAATAACTACGCAATTGCTGAATGTACTTGTAACGAAGTAACTTAGCATTACCTTCTACCATTAATAAACGCACACCCATATAGGAAGACATTAAAAAGCTAGCAACAGCTTCACTATCTACGTGGCGGTCTATATAGCCATCTGTTTTGCCTTTTTGTAAATTGGTAATCAAATTTACTTCCCACACCTTAAACATTTCTTTAAGGAGCTTTACAATTGTTTCGTTTTTACCACTAAACTCCGTCATAAAATTACTTAACACAAAGCCATTGTCTAATTGGTTGTGTTCTGCCGTTTCAAGAGCATTGTCAAAGCACTTGTCTAAAATTACAGCAGGGTTTTCTAGTCCTTCAAAAGGAGCAATTAACTCGCTATATACTTTAGGGAAAATAATATTCTGTAGAATACTTATAAAAAATTCTTCCTTAGATTTAAAATGATAATAAAACGCACCTTTAGATAAAGATAGTTCTTTTAAAACATCATCTACACTGGTATCATAATACCCATTTTTATAAAATATTTCTAGGCCAACAGACTGCATTCTTTGCATTGTAGCCATGCGTTTTAAGTTCTTTTCCATTTTAGCTTCTTTTTGTTGTAAAAAGACTAGTTAGTTTGTTGCAAGGTTCTCTTTTTTGCATCAAAATATATTTTATGGGTTATAAATGGTTTGTGGAACGATAAACTACATAGTATTGAAAATAAAAATATAGTTTACACAACTATATAAACTACTTAGTTTGTTTTATTATTGTGTAAAAGATGCAATAAATCTAAAAATTAGCTGCTTTTGCGTTGTAATTATAGTATTAGTCTTACAAAAAGTGTCTAATTAAAAAATTCTATGTTATTTTTATAAAAGAAATTAAGGTTTCTATTTTTTAACGACCAAGCAACCACAATGAAACCAAACCGGAACAAAACTGTTTTATTAGTTTTTTCTCTTTCCGCTAAAATAGAAGCAGAAAGGAAACCTTTGTTTGGTGGTAAAAAACAAGAAGTCTCTACTCAGTTTTTTGACTTATTAATTAAGAACACATTAGAGGTTGCAAATAAAAGTAGTGTAGACGTTGTTTGGTTAGATGAAACACAGCAACACGGCAACACTTTTGCAGAGCGTTATACTAACGCTTATAAAAGTTTGTACACTCAAGGCTATACCAATGTAATATCTATTGGTAATGATACACCAAATTTAACAGCAAGTCATATACAGCAAGCCGTAGATGCAATGGCTACTAAAAAAGTAGTTTTTGGGCCGTCTATAGATGGTGGTATATACTTGTTTGGAGTTCATAAAAGTATTTTTAATGAAGACGCTTTTAAAAACCTACCCTGGTTAACTTCTAAATTATCTAATAAAATACATTCTTTGGCTGTTGCCAAAAATGTACCTTTCACGGTTTTAGAGACGCTTCAGGATATAAATACAAAGGTATCAGCTATAGAATACGCCTGTGCAAATCCTAATTCGGTTTTAGCTAGTTTTATAATTGCTTATTTAAGTCAGAGATCTAAAAAAGCAATAAAAACAAGCAACAATATAGTTTCTTCTTTTTACACATCTTCATTTTTACGTAGAGGTCCTCCTAGTTTATAAATTATTTAAATCGGCATTTTTATGAGTAAAAACCAATTGTAACTATAATTGGTTGTACTTGCTTATAAAATAATTTATCAACTTTATTACACTTAAATATGAAAATAGCTATAATAGCTGTAGTGCAGCTATTTGCCTTAACGGTATTTGCACAATCAAATACGTATACTTCTAAAATATTAGATACAGACAACCAACCAATACCTTTTGCTACGGTAAAAGAAATAGGCAAAGAAAATTACACAACTACAACCATAGATGGTGACTTTACATTGCAAACTAGCTCTACTAGTTTTGTAATACAAGTGTCGTCTATAGGGTTTACAAGCAAAAAAATTACTATTACTAACGGTAATTTTCCGGCGAGTATTACACTAATGCCATCAGACGAACAGTTAAAAGAAATTGTAGTAACTGCTTTGGGTATAGAAAGAGAAAAACAATCGCTTGTTTCTGCTGTAACAAGAGTATCATCAGATAAATTAACAGAGGTTACTTTAACTAATGTGGTAAACAGTTTAGCAGGGCAAGTTGCAGGAGTTCAAATTACAAATGGTTCTTCTGGTGTGGGTTCTTCATCTAGAATTGTCATCCGTGGGGAAAATTCTTTAAGCGGAAGCAATCAACCGTTATTTGTTGTAGACGGTGTGCCAATTAGCAACGAACAAATTACGAGTGACCTGGTAAACAACGGTGCTTTGCAAGAAGTAGATTTTGGAAACGGTGGTTCTGAAATTTCTCCAGATGATATTGCATCAATATCTATATTAAAAGGTGCTGGTTCTGCTGCACTTTATGGGGCAAGAGCTGCAAACGGAGTTGTAGTTATTACTACAAAACGCGGTAAAAACAAAAAAGGTTTTGGTGTTACAACAAGTAATTCGCTTACGGTAGAAACCTTACTTACCTTACCAGATTACCAAAATGTATACGGTGGTGGTTCTAACGGTCAATATTCTTTTCAGAACGGTAAAGGAGCTGGTGTTAATGATGGTGGCTTAAGTAGCTACGGACCAAGATTAGATCAAGGGTTGTTGGTAAATCAGTTTAACAGTCCTTCTGTAGATATTAACGGCAATCCTGTGCGTGCTGGTGATGTTATTGCACGTACAAATGCAGATGGTAGTTTTACGCCTATAACTGCAACTCCTTGGGTGTCTAACCCAAATAATGTGCGTAATTTTTTTGAAACAGGTATTACCAAACAAAACAATATAGCCATTAACTCTTCAGGCGAAAACGGAAGTAGTAGATTATCTTATAGTAACTTAAGAAATGAAGGTATTGTGCCAAATACCGATTTAGATCGTGATGGTATTTCGCTTAGTCTACATCAGAAATTAACAGAGCAATTAAATGTAAACGCCTTTGTAAATTATATAAATACACGTAGTGGTAACAGGCCAAACCTTGGTTATGGTTATGAGAATCCTTTGTATGGTTTTAACTGGACAGGTAGGCAGGCAGATGTTTCTGCTTTAAAAAATTACTGGCAAGCAGGTCAGGAGGGAGTGCAGCATTATGATATTAATTACTTATGGCTTACAAATCCATATTTAACGGTTAACGAAAACACCAACAGCTTTAATAAAAATAGAGTTTTAGGTAATGTTTCTGCTGTTTATGATATTACAAATAAACTAAATGTTGCAGTGCGTGCTGGTTTAGATACGTATGCAGACAAACGCGAGTTTAGAAGAGCGGTTAGTACAAATGCTAATCCGCAGGGTTCTTTTAGAGAAGATGATATTAGTTTTAGAGAATTAAATACAGATATTTTGGTGTCTTATAAAGATGCTATAAACGATGATTTAAAGTATACAGTCTCTTTAGGTGCAAATAGGTTTGATCAAGAAATTAAATACAGCTATGCTGAAGCCTCACAACTAGCATTGCCTGGTATTTATACCTTAGCAAATTCTAGAACTCCGCTTAAAGGAGATAGTAGATTGTTTGAAAAACGAATTAATAGTGTTTATGGTACAGGTAATTTATCTTATAAAGATGCTTTGTATTTAGACCTTACCTACCGTAACGACTGGAGCAGTACATTACCATCTAATAACAATTCGTTTGGGTATTATTCTGCCGGACTAAGTTTTGTAGCTAGTAGCCTTTTAAAATTACCAGAGCCAATCTCTTACTTAAATTTTAGGTTTAGTGCGGCTAGTGTTGGTAATGATACCAACCCGTACCAAAACACTCAAAATTTCTTATTTAACCAGAACTATGGTTCTAATTTTAGAGTAACTAATGAGACGGTTTTAAAAAATGCAAATCTAAAGCCAGAACGTCTTAATGCGTATGAAGCTGGCTTAGAAACCTGGTTTTTTAATGGTAGGTTGCAATTAGATGCTGCAGCGTACCAAAATACAAGTGTAGATCAAATTATATCTAGGCCAATATCAGAATCTAGTGGTTTTGGTAGTTTTAACGTAAACGGTGGTAAAGTACAAACTACAGGTTTAGAGCTTTTACTTAGTGGTACAGTAATTAAAAATGCCGATTTTCAATGGCAGAGTTCGGTAAACTTTTCAACGTTTAAAAGTAAGGTTAAGGAGTTGCCAAGTGGTGTAGACCAGTTTGTAACTGGTACGGCAAATATCTTTTCTGGTGGTGGCGGATCTAACTCCGTTTTTTACATTGCAAAAAAAGATGGTCGTGTTGGTGATATGTACGGTACTGGTTTTGTTGAGGTAGATGGGCAAATTGTGCACGACTCTAACGGGTTTCCTGTTCAAGATCCCAACTTACGTTTACTAGGAAATTATAATCCAGATTTTACAATGGGTTTTAATAACAAATTTTCATACAGAGGATTAGATTTTACCTTTTTGTTCGATTGGCGTAAAGGCGGAACCATTGTTTCTAGAACAAAGGCCTTAGGTAGTACATCTGGAGTTTTAAAAGAAACATTAGAGGGTAGAGAATCTGGTATTATTGGTGCCGGCGTTGTAAATACAGGTACAGCAGATAATCCGCAATACTCACCAAATACTACAGTAGTAGCAGCCCAAGCTTACAACAATGCATTTTTTGATCGTGGTAACGAGGCAAGTGCGCTTTACAGTGCTTCTTATGTAAAATTAAGACAAGTAAGTGTATACTATAATTTTCCTGCAAAAATTGTAGATGCCATAGGTTTTAATAAAATAAAAATAGGTTTGGTAGGTAGTAATTTATTATTGTTTACAGAGAACCCACATTTTGATCCAGAGCTAAATGCATTACAAGAACAGAGCATTACATACGGAGTAGAAGATTTTTCATACCCGTCTACCAGAAGCTTTGGAGTGAGTTTAAAAACCGAATTTTAAGAAGTAAAAAAGATGAAAAAATATATAAAGCTATTTGTAGCAACAGCAGTAGCAAGCATTGTTTTTACTGCTTGTACTAACGATTTTGAAGAAAAAAACACCAACCCTAATGCGCCAGAAAGTGTAGATCCACAGTTTTTGTTAACCAATGTGGTTTCTGTATCATCAGACCTTAGCGCGTATCAACAAGGGTTTAGGCAAGCTAATTATTTAGCGCAATTTGCAGCAAGTATAGAGTTTGAGCGTATAGACCGTTATGAAATGGGATCTAATAGTGAGTACTGGAGTGCTATTTTTAGATTATTATCAGATATTAAATCGATGAAAGCCTCACCAGCGGCAAACGATGCTTACGTGGCTGTTGGTGATATTATGCAGAGTTACCTTTTTTCTCAGTTAACAGACCTTTGGAATGATGTGCCTTACACAGAAGCAGTAGCAGCTTTAGAAGGTACTTTTTCTCCTAAGTATGATACACAAGAAAGTATTTATACAGATCCAGAAACAGGAATATTAGCAGTACTTAAAAAAGCTGTTAATACGCTAGAAAATACAAATAACGTTATTCAGGGTGATATTATGTTTCAAGGAGATTTAGACAAGTGGGTGCGTTTTGCAAACTCGCTTCAAGTACGTTACTTATTACGTATTAGTAAAAGAACAACAGACTTTACAGATTTACAAACTTTGGCAGATTCTGGTAAATTAATGCAGTCTAATGCAGACAACGCTGTAGTACCTTATTTGGCCTCTGCTCCTAACCAGTTTCCTATGTTTAACGCAGCTTTAGGGTTGTACCAAGAGCATACAATGACAAATACTGTAGAAACTGTATTAACTGCATGGGATGATCCTCGTGTTGCAGTGCTTTATAAGCCTACAGAGGCAAGTAAAAATTCTGCTACGCCAGAATACAAAGGATTGCAAAACGGACAATCTAGTAGTACCATAAATGCAAATGGTATAGACTTAAATAACATATCTTTATTTGGGTCTATTTTTAGAGATGTTGCAGATGGTATAGATGCGCAATATATGCAGTATTCAGAAGTGCAATTTGCACTTGCTGAAGCAGCAGCAAGGGGTTATATTACAGGAGATGCAAATATGTATTACCAAAATGCAGTAACAGCTAGTTTTGAGTATTATAATACTGTGCTGCCTACAGACTATTTTACAAGAACAGAAATAGTATTAGATGGTACTGCAAATGATTTAGAAAAAATACTAACTCAAAAATGGTTAAGCTTAATTAATGTTGGTCACGAGGCTTGGTTTAATGTACGTAGAACAGGAATTCCAAATTTAGAGGTTGGTCCAGACAACTTTAATAATGATAAATATCCCGTTCGGTATTTGTATCCAGAATCTGAACAAGCAACAAATAGTGAAAATTATAAAGTAGCTGTGGAGCGTATTGGAGGAGATAATATAAACAGTAAAGGCTGGTGGGAAAAATAAAATAAAAAATATGAAACAAAAAATTAAACTAATTGGTATTTTACTAATGTTTCTAATGTTTTTGGCTTGTAAAGAGCAAGCTAAAGATGTTGTAGCTGAAGTAAAGCAAGAGCCCAAAAAAGAAGCTACAGACAAAGCAAAGCCAAAGGGAATTATAAACGGAGTAAAACAAGTTTGGATAGACGCAGATTTAGCTGTTGGAAAAAAGAATATAGGAAAACCTGGCTATTCTGATGTAGATGATGGTTATGCGGTTTTACAATTATTACAAGCAGATAATGTAAAAATTAATGGTCTAAGTACTGTTTTTGGTAACAATAGCGTAGAAAATGCTTTTGCTATTGGCAACTATATAAGTAAGGAGTTTGCAGCACAAAAAATTAAGGTTTATAAAGGTGCAAGTACAGCAATAAATTTAGACAGTGTGGTAACTAATGATGCAGTAGAGGCAATGGCTGCAGCATTAAAAAAGCAGCCATTAACTATTTTGGCAATTGGCCCTGCTACTAATGTTGGTTTGTTGTTATTAAAATACCCAGAGTTACAATCTCAAATTGTTGAGGTTGTTTTAGTTGCTGGTCGCAGAACGCCTTTAGATTATTTTAAAATAGGAAACAAAGGTGTTTTAGCTAAAGATTTAAATTTTGATTTAGATAATACTGCTTTTCGTATATTATTAGAGCGCAATGTGCCACTTGTTTTTTGTCCGTATGAAATCTCTAGTAAGGTTTGGGTGAAGCAAGAAGATTTAGAGGCTCTAAAAAATACGACTCCAGGTATGAAATGGTTAGCAACAGCATCTCAACCTTGGATAGAGCAGTGGAAAAATCAAGGAGCCGACGGTTTTAATCCGTTTGATGTTATGGCGAGTCATTATATTATTGCTCCACAAGACATAATATCAGAGCCTTTACAAGCGCGTTTAGAGATTAATTTAGACGATACCGTAAAAGATAACAATAATGAGGTTTACAAATCTTACTTATTGTGTACCAAAGAAGGTGGCGCATCCGTAACATATTGTTATGATGTAGTACCTGGATATCATCAAAAATTAATGGCAACATTTAAAAACTAGCAAAGTGATTAAATTAAACAACAACATAGAGGATTTAACTAAGTATTTACAAAGTAAAGATTGGTTAAAAGAAAACGAGTCCATTGTTGCTGTAGAAAAGCCTGGCGAAGGAAATATGAACTTTACGCTGCGTATACTAACAGAAACAAGATCTTTTATAGTAAAACAAAGTCGTGACTATGTAGAAAAGTACCCGCAAGTAGCTGCGCCAGCAGAACGAGTATTGCGTGAGGCAGAGTTTTATGAGGTTATAGAAAGTGTACCTAGTTTAAAAGCTATGATGCCTACTCTAATTGGTTTAGACAAGGATAATAGCGTTATGGTTATGGAGGATCTTGGTAATGGGTCTGATTTTACATACCTGTACCAATTAGGAAAAGAGTTTTTAGAGGAAGATTTATTTGCAGTCATAGACTTTGCAGCTTGTTTGCATACAAGTATTACTACAGAAACCCAGACGCATATAATTACCAACACTAAAATGCGCAAGTTAAATCACGAGCATATATTTAATTACCCATACGCAGTTAATAATGGTATTAATCTAGATGATATACTACCCGGTTTACAAAAAGAGGCAAACCGCTTAAAGGCAGATAATGTATTAAAGGCAGAGATAAAAAAACTAGGAGATTTGTATTTGGAGGATGGTGATATTTTATTGCATGGCGATTATTTTCCGGGTAGTTGGTTGGCAACTGTTGGTGGCTTAAAAATTATAGATCCTGAGTTTTGTTTTTTTGGTAAGGCTGAGTTTGAAATTGGTGTTATGTTAGCGCATTTAAAAATGGCAAATCAATCATCAATAATTATTGAAAAAGCTGTAAAAAGATATAAGTCTTTGGCAGATTTAGATGATGTACTTTGTTATAAATTTATGGCAATAGAAATACTGCGTAGAATTATAGGTTTAGCACAATTACCACTAGAAATAAGATTAGAAAAAAGAATAAAATTACTTAATGAATCACGTGAAATTCTTGTGAGCTAAGTACTTTTTAATTTTTTTAAATAAATAGAAGAACCAACTATGTAGTTGGTTCTTCTATTTTATAAAGCCGTCAAACAATATAAAATGTCTATAAGCGTTGGCTTTTTTTGGTTGATTGCACTAAATTGATATTCTAAATAGTCTTACAAGGTAGTCTACAAACTAATCGGTTTAAAAAAAGAAGTGCTTTGTAATGGCATTTTATAGTAAATTTGATAAAAAACAGGTAAAATGGACGCTAAAATTACTACATCAAAATCTATTGGTCTTGTGCTTTCTGGTGGTGGTGTTCGTGGTATGGCACATATTGGCTTAATTAAAGCAATGAACGAGTTTGGTATAACCGCAAACAGAGTTTCTGGTAGTAGCGTAGGTGCACTTGTAGGAGCTTTGTACGCTAATGGAAACTCTATTGATGATATGCTTCGTTTTTTTAAAGAAACACCTCTTTTTCATTATCATTTTTTAACCATTGCAAAAGCCGGACTTTTAGATACGGAAAAGTATATAGATGTGTTTGGCAAATACTTTCCAGAGAATGCTTTTTCGGCCTTAAAAAAAGAATTACATATTGTAGCTACAAATCTTCAGGATGGTGATGAAGAATTTTTCTGTCAGGGAGAGTTAATTAGACCAATGTTAGCTTCTGCAGCATTACCTCCTGTTTTTTCTCCTATAGAAATTAACGGTAATTTATATGCAGATGGTGGTATAATGAATAATTTTCCTTTGGAGCCATTATTGAATACTTGCGATTATATTATTGGCAGTAATGTGTCTATTGTGGGGAGGTTAGACCAAAAAGACCTTAAAAACTCACTACAACTTACTGGTAGGGTTACAGGTTTAATGATATACGCATCAGCAAAGAAAAAATTAAGCGCCTGTAATTTATTATTAGAGTCTCGTGAAATAGAACGTATTGGGCTATTAGACCGTAAAGGCATAGAAAAAGCCTTTGTTATTGGTTATGATGCCGCTTGTAGGTCTTTTGAAAAAGAACTAAAACAACCACTTTAAAACAAAAAAAGCTGCTCTTTACAGAACAGCTTTGTCTATTTTAATTAACTAGCTTTTAAACATCGTCAAAATCTACTTTTAAAGTCGGTGTTGTTGCGTGTGCTTGGCACGTTAAAATAAGTCCGTCTTCAATTTCACCATCAGTTAAAATCTGGTTTTTAACCATTTCAGCTTTACCTTCTGTAACGCGAGCAATACAACTACTGCATACGCCGCCTTGACAAGAGTATGGTGCATCTATATTTTCTTTTAAAACAGCATCTAATACAATGGTGCTTTTATCCATTTCAAAAGTAAAATCTTCATCATCTACAGTAACAGTAACAGTAACAGATGTTTGTCCGCCCTCTTTTACAGGCATTTCATCTTTAATTTCTGTAGTTGTAAAAAGCTCAAAATGTATTTTGTCTTCGCTAACTTCGTTTTCTTTTAAAGTATCAGAAACTGTATTAATCATAGCTTCTGGTCCACACAAGTAAATATCATCAAAAGCAATATCTTTATGCTTGTTTTTGGTAATATAGTTTACTGTAGACCTGTCTATTCTGCCAAAAATTGAGTTTTCATCTTGCTCTTGGCTGTATATAAAGTGAACAAAAAATCGGTTATTATATTCTAGTTGAAGCTTTGCTAAATCTGTATGAAACATTGTTTCTTCAAAAGATTTGTTACCGTATGCTAAAACAAATTTATTATTTGGATTGCTGTCTAAAACAGACCTAGCAATACTAATAATAGGTGTAATACCACTACCAGCGGCAAAAGCGGCAACATTTTTAACGGCATCTGTAGGTTTAAAAACAAACCTGCCTTCTGGAGCCATAACATCTAAAACGTCACCTTCTTTAAGTTTAGAATGTGCATAGTCAGAGAAGCCACCATTATCTACCTTTTTAACACCAATGGTAATACAATCTTTTTTAGGAGAAGAACTAATAGAATACGCTCTACGTAATTCTTTACCTTTAATTTCTTTTTTTATAGTAATGTATTGGCCAGATATAAACTTAAAAGTCTGAATTAAGTCTTTAGGAATAGCAAATGTTATTGCTACAGAACTAGGAGTTAAAGCCTTTATATGTTGTACCGTTAACGGATGAAAATGATTCATAAAAAAAATGTTTTCTACAAAAATACACATTGCCCTTTTGATAAAAAACCTAGTTCACTAAAATTTAATACATAGAAATCTTATGCATAAGAAAATTATGTATATATTCGTGAAAGCAATTTTACTGCTAAAAGTTGCTATATAAATAGGTGATGTTTGTTTTAAGAGCAAAATAAGAGAACAAAAAAATGGGAAATTCTAAATTATACAAGGGTAGTTTAAATACTATTATTTTAAAGTTGCTTGAAGAAAAAGGCAAGATGTATGGATATGAAATTACACAAAAAGTAAAAGAGTTAACCAAAGGAGAACTTAAAATTACGGAAGGTGCATTATACCCAGCCTTACATAAATTAGAAGCGGAAGGACTTTTAGATGTTGAGGTTGCAAAAGTTGATAATCGTTTGCGTAAATATTACAAGCTAACTGAAGCAGGTGAAAAAGAAACCGTTAACAGATTGGCAGAGTTAGAGGAGTTTATACGTAGTATGCAAAATTTAGTAAACCCTAAATGGAGTATAGAATAGAGGTATGAAATTAAACAAAGAAAATATACAATTTATAGACACCTATCTTAAAAATTCTGATATTATGTTTACAGATGTCAGAACAGAAATGGTAGACCATGTTGCTACTGCGGTATTAGAAAAAATGGAAGAAGAAACCCTTACGTTTTATGACGCTTTTAAGGCGTATATGGTTGTGTATAAAAAAGATTTATTAAAGTACAATATGCAGTTTAAAAAAACTACAGATAAAATAGTACTTAAATCGCTTTTTAAAAAGTTTATAGCACCACTAAATATAGGTGTTATGGTGGTCAGCTTTTTCCTTTTAATACAGTTTTTTCCTTTAGGGAACAAGAAGTTTGTAAAACTTATACCATTTGGTTTTTTAATAATTGCTTTACTAGTATATTACATTGTAGTGTTAAAAAAGCGTAAGCAACGTTTCTCTGGAATTGAAAGAGCTGGACTTATGCTTACTTTAATTTTTCAACTATATAACGCTTTTCAACACCCTTTTTTTAATGAAAAATCTGTAATTACAAACGACTACTGTTTTACGTTAGTTTTTGCTCTATTACTGGGGCTATCTACTGCGTTTATTGCGATGATTCTAGAGCTTCATAAAAAATATACCAATCATTATACTGTTGTTTAATATGAAACTAACTAAAGAACAAATAGAAGAATTATACGCATTTACCCGCAAACATTATGTAGTGCATTATGATTTGCAGACCGAGCTAGTAGATCATTTAAGTAATGGTATAGAAGAACAATGGCAACAAAATCCAAATCTATCTTTTGATGATGCTTTAGGGGTTGAGTTTAAAAAATTTGGTGTTTTTGGTTTTATGGATGTTGTAGATAGTAAAAAAGTGCAAATGAATAAAAAGTATATTGGGCTAATTCTTCATTTTTGCAAGGAGTATTTTAAGTTTCCCAAAATACTATTGATTATAGGATGCATTTTTACATTCAATTTTTCTCTCAATTTTTTTTCTAATAGTTCTAAGCTAGATATAATTAATGGAGTTTTGTTATTTGCAGCGGCATTGTTGTTGATTTCTTCATTTACAAATAAGAAAAAGTTGAAAGAGGGTAAAAGATGGTTGTTAAAAGATATTATTTATCAGTTTGGAAACAGTATAGCATTTTTTTACTTACCAATTTATATGTACAATTGGTATACACCTTCTAATGGTGTTCTCAAAAATATATATCTTCAATATACACTTTCCACTTATACGGTAACATATCTATTTATATGTTTTGTAATGATATATATTATCCCTAAAAAAGTAAATAAATTATTAAGAGAAACTTACCCTGAATACTCATTAGTGTGAATATGAAACTAACTAAAGAACAAATAGAAGAATTATACGCATTTACCCGCAAGCATTATGTAATGCATTATGATTTGCAGACCGAGCTAGTAGATCATTTAAGTAATGGTATAGAAGAACAATGGCAACAAAATCCAAATCTATCTTTTGATGATGCTTTGCAAGTTGAATTTAAAAAGTTTGGTGTTTTTGGTTTTATGGATGTTGTAGAAAAACGCCAAAAAGCTATGAACAAACGTTACAGAAAAATACTTTTTAGGTTTGTTAAAGAGTGGTTTCAGTTGCCAAAGCTGTTAACCACTATTGCAATTTTTATGGGCTTTTTTCTGGTGCTTCATTTAAAGCAAGCATCGTACATATTAATGGGTTCAATACTAATTTTAGTAGCTGTAGATTTTTACCATCAATTTAAAAGAAGAAAAAAAGAGAAAACAAAAAAGCAGAAAAAAGAAAAGGTATTTATGCTAGAAGCTATGATTGGCGATACCAGAAATGGTTTTTCTGTGTTAACATTTACTAATGTTTTTAATATTCTAAACGCTATGCGCTTTAATTTTAGTGAGCTTCATAGTTACTGGTTGGCACTTATTGCCATTGCTGCTACTTTGTTATGTTTAACTTTTTACATTACAGCTTATGTAATGCCTAGCAAAGCTCAAGAATTGTTAGAAGAAACGTATCCGGAATACAATTTAATTTAAAATAGTGTAACAAATTAGTATTTGTTGCCACTAACAAAATATAATTAATCAACCTTAAATTATGTTAAAACACTTTTTAAGCCTTCAATGGAAGTCCTTTTTTAGGTCAGCCTCTTTTAAAACCAACTTGGCACTTAAAATATTTATGGGCTTTTTTGCACTGTATTTTATAGTTGCTTTTCTATTTATGGGCGTTGGCTCTTATTATCTTATTGAAAAAGCAGAAATAGGAGACCCTTTAGAGATAGTAAATAAATATATGATATACCTTTTTGTGTTAGATTTACTAATTAGGTATATGATACAGAAAATGCCTGTAACTAATATTAAGCCTTTACTTTATTTACCATTAAAAAAAGGACAAGTTGTAAATTATTCTTTAGGTAAAACTGTGGCTTCCTTTTTTAATTGGGGTTACGCATTTTTCTTTTTACCATTTTCTATTGTATTGCTAATAGAGGGTTATAATCCGCTTGGCGTTGTAGCTTGGCACTTTGGTATTTTTGCGCTTATTTATTGTAGTAACTTTATTAATGTTTTAGTTAATAATAAAGACAGTGTTTTTTACCCTGTAATTGCAATTTTTGTTGCCTTAGGTGCTTGTCAGTACTTTGGTATTTTTGATATTACTAATTACACAGCAACATTTTTTAATGGCTTATATAATACACCTTGGATGGTTGCTTTGCCTTGGGTAGCCTTGGTAGGTTTGTACTTTGCA
Source organism: Cellulophaga sp. RHA19 (assembly GCF_002813425.1). Classification (NCBI taxonomy): domain Bacteria; kingdom Pseudomonadati; phylum Bacteroidota; class Flavobacteriia; order Flavobacteriales; family Flavobacteriaceae; genus Cellulophaga; species Cellulophaga sp. RHA19. The sequence continues at coordinate 836,098 of NZ_PHUL01000001.1, read as the reverse complement.
GCATTTAGCTATTTTAAAAAGAACATGTATTTAGATGCAGGTTTAAAGGGCAAACAAACCGTTGCTAAAACAGAAGATTTATCTTTCTTGGATAGGTTTGGAAATACAGGAACATTTTTAAAGAATGATATTAAACTTATAAAAAGAAATAAGAGACCTAAAACAGCTGGTTTAATGAGTTTTCTATTTTTGTTTTATGGTTTATTATTTGGCTCTGGAGTAGTAGAGGTTTATGACGGACCTGTTTGGCAAATATTTGGTGGAATATTTGTTTCAGGCGGATTTTTATTCACATTTGGACAGTTTGTGCCAAGTTGGGATAGTGCTTATTACCAGTTAATGATGAGTCAGAATATTAAATACAGAGACTACATAACCTCAAAATGGTATTTAGTAGTAATTGCAACGCTAGTTAGTACTGTTTTGGCTTCATTTTATTTGTTTTTTGGCATAAACGCATACTTAGCGGTATTAGTAGGTGCTATTTATAATATAGGTGTAAACTCGCACTTAGTATTGTTAGGAGGTGCTTTTATAAAAATGCCAATAGACTTAACGTCTAATAAAAAAGCATTTGGAGACAAGCAGGCTTTTAATATGAAAACAATGTTATTATCGCTTCCTAAATTAATATTGCCAATGGTCATTTTTGCTGCAGGATATTACTTAGTAAATGCAACAACAGGTTACATACTTGTTGCAGCAGCAGGTATTTTAGGAATGGCATTTAGAAATCTAGTTTTTGATAAGATTGAAAAAATCTACAAAAAAGAGAAGTATAAAACTATACACGCATACAAACAAAAAGCATAAAAAGTAACTCTGTAAAAGGAGTATAACCATAAAAAATAAAAACCATGATAAAAGCACAGAACCTTACAAAAACATACGGCACAGCTACGGTTTTAAATATAGAAAATTTAGAAATTCCAAAAGGCCAATGTTTTGGTTTAGTAGGTAATAATGGAGCAGGTAAAACAACATTCTTTAGCTTGCTGCTAGACCTTATTCAGCCTTCTACGGGTAATATTATTAATAATGATGTGCAGGTAGATGCTAGTGAAGCCTGGAAACCTTTTACGTCTGCATTTATAGATGAATCTTTTTTAATTGGTTACTTAACACCAGAAGAATACTTCTATTTTATAGGTGAGTTAAGAGGGCAAAACAAAGCAGATGTAGATGCGCTAGTACATAGTTTTGAAGATTTTTTTCACGGAGAAATATTAAATCAGAAAAAGTATTTAAGAGATTTATCTAAGGGGAATCAGAAAAAAGCTGGTATTGTAGCTTCTTTTATTGGTAGTCCTGAGGTTGTTATTTTAGATGAGCCTTTTGCAAATTTAGATCCTACTACGCAAATAAGACTAAAAGGTATAATTAAGAATTTAGCAGCAAACCAAAATACAACAGTATTGGTTTCTAGTCATGATCTAAGTCACGTTACAGAGGTTTGTGAGCGTATTGTGGTGCTAGATAAAGGTGAGTTGATAAAAGATATAAAAACATCTGCAGCTACATTAAAAGAACTAGAAATTTTCTTCTCTGGAGCAGAAGCACCAGACGCAGCAGTTGCTGTTTTTGAAGACGAAGAATAAATAGTTTCAGTTATTACAAAGCTGTTATTTTATGAAATAGAGACCTGTCAATTTGCGTATAAATTGATGGGTCTTTTTCTTTCAGCAGCTCATCAAACTAGATAATAAAAAATAAATAGTAAATTTATGCACCTTAAACATAATAATAGTGCGGTTTTTCTGTTTTGTTTAGGTAAGAATAGATACAATTTTGAAGCTTCAAACTAAAATTATAGGAACAGTAGCGCTAGCAGCATTAGTTTTTAATGCCTGTTCTACTAAAAAGAACGCCTTTGTAAACAGAGAGTGGCATGCATTAAATACTAAATTTAATGTACTCTACAATGGTAATATTGCTTTTGAAAAAGGCAGAGAAGAGTTAAATGCCAACTACAAAGATAATTACTGGGATTTATTGCCAATAGAGCGTTTGGAGGTTACAGATGATGTAAAACTAGACTCAGAAAATAACAATCCAAACTTTGTTATTGCTGAAGAAAAAGCAACTAAAGCCATACAAAAACATAGTATGGTAATTAAAGACAGGGAGCGTAATCCGCAAACGGACGAGGCTTTTTTACTTTTAGGTAAAGCCCGTTATTTTGATCAGCGTTTTATTCCGGCACAAGAAGCATTTAACTATGTGCTTAAAAATTACATACAAAGTGACAAGTTTAACGAGGCACGTATTTGGAGAGAAAAAACCAATGTACGTTTAGAAAATGAAGAACTTGCCATTAAAAACTTAAAAAAACTTTTTAAGTACGACGATTTATCAGACCAAGAATATGCAGATGCAAGAGCTGTTATGGCACAGGCATATATTAATTTAAATGCTCCAGACACTGCAATTCAGCAATTAAAAAGAGCGTCTGTTTACACAAAAAAACAAGAAGAAAAAGGACGGTATTATTTTATTATTGGGCAATTGTATAATCAGCTTAATAAAAAAGATAGTGCCAATTATGCTTTTAATAAAATTATAGATTTAAACAGAAAATCTCCTCGTGTGTACTTTATTAATGCGCATTTGCAAAAAATAATGAACACAACTGTTACTGCAGACAACAAAGAAGAAATGTTTGAGTATTTAACAGATTTAGAAGAGAACAGAGAAAACAGACCGTTTTTAGATAAAATATACAGGCAAAAAGCACAGTTCTTTTTAAATCAAGCACAAGATAGTATGGCTTTGGTTTATTTTGATAAGTCTTTGCGCGCTACCACAAACGATAACAGATTAAATGCGCTTAATTACGAGAATTTAGGGGAGTTTTATTTTGATGAAAACAACTATAAAACCGCAGGCGCTTATTTTGATAGCACGCTTACTAATTTAGTAGAGACAAGTAAAAAACACAGGCTAATAAAAAAGAAGTTAGACAATTTAGAGGATGTTGTAAAATATGAGGATATAGTGCAATATACAGACAGTGTGGTTACAATTTATAGTTTGCCAAAAGACAAACAGGTTGCTTATTTTGAAAAATATATTGCTGATAAAAAAGCTAAAGAAGAAGTGGCTGCAAAAAAAGAAAAAGAACGTCAAAATGCAGGAATTGCGGCTTTTGCAAATACGAAGGCAGGGAAACAAAACAAAGGAAAGTTTTACTTTTATAACGTTACAAGTTTAGGCTACGGTAAAACCGATTTTAAAACAGCTTGGGGTTCTCGTAAGTTAGAAGATAACTGGCGTTGGTCTAATAAAAACATTGTAATACAGACTGAAGATACAGATGTAGCTAATGCCAATACAGATGTGTTAGCAGAAGAAGGGCAAGAGTACAAGGTAAGTTATTATATGGATAAGCTACCTGCAGATGTTACTGTAATTGATAGCTTAAAAAAAGAAAGAAATTTTGCTAATTACCAATTAGGGCTAATATATAAAGAGAAATTTAAAGAGAATTTGTTGGCTGCTGGCAAGTTAGAGACGGTTTTAAAGTCTAACCCAGAAGAGCGTTTAATATTACCATCAAAATATAATTTGTATAAGATTTATGAAGAGTCTGGTAGTAATTTAGCTTCAGCAATGAAGCAAGATATTATAACCAACCACAAAGGATCTAGGTATGCAGAAGTGTTGTTAAATCCGCAAGCTATTTTAGAAGGTAGCACAGATACACCAGATGCAAGGTATACAAAGTTGTATAAAATGTTTCAAAATCAGCAATATTTGCAGGTTATAACAGGTGCAGAAGAAAATATTAATAGGTATACAGGAGATGAAATTGCACCTAAGTTTGAGATGCTAAAAGCAATGGCTACGGGAAGAATTGAAGGCTTTGAAGCTTTTAAGGAAGGCTTAAACTATGTGGCATTAAATTATCCAAACAATCCAGAGGGTAAAAGAGCTCAGGAAATGATTAAGTTTCAGATTCCGAAATTAGAAAATTCAGATTTTGTAAATCAATCTGGAAATGTAAAGGGGACTTGGAAAGTTGTTTTTCCTTTTAGTAGAAGTAATGATGCCGCTGCAAACGACCTATTAGAGTTAGTGAAAAAGTCTATTGAAGATTTAAAATATAAAAATAAAGCGTCTAAAGATATTTACAATTTAGAGCAGCAATTTGTTGTGGTGCATGGGTTTGCATCAGAAGAATTTGCGTTAGGGTATGCAGAATTATTAAAAAACAATAAAGATTACAAGGTTGGTCATCAGAATTTTGTAATTTTATCCAACAACTATAAAGTTGTACAAGTGCATAAAAAATTAAACGAGTATAAAAACACACTATTAACTCCAAAACCGTAAAAAAAATATGTTTTCAGATAAGAGTAAACCTAGAGATGTTGTAGATATGGGCGGCCAGCCTAACAGAATTGGAAAAAACACCAAAATAAAAGGTGATATAGTTTCAGAAGCTGATTTTAGAATAGACGGTAAGTTAGATGGTAACGTAAAAACATCTGGAAAGGTAGTCATTGGCAAAGATGGTTACATACACGGTAAAGTAGAGTGTGTTAATGCAGACATAGAAGGTGGTTTTAACGGAGAGTTGTTGGTGTCAGATTTATTGTCATTAAAATCTTCAGCAGTTATAGAGGGTACAGTTTCTGTTTCTAAGCTAGCTGTGGAGCCTGGAGCAACATTTAATGCTTCATGTGTTATGGGAGGTAAAAATGGTGCTTTATCAGGAGCTAAACAAGCTGCAGCAGGTGGAACTTCCAAAGCTTCCTAATAAAAATAAGCCTAATCATTTAAAAAATGCAGCAATGCTTTCTGGTATTGCTTTTCAAATGGGAGCAATTATTTACTTAGCTCATAAGGCTGGTGTGTGGTTAGATGCACATTATAATATAAATAACGAAATTTTTACTGTAATTGCTACACTATCTGGTGTAGCAATTTCTATTTTTGCAGTTGTTACACAATTAAAAAAAATAAAATTCTAATGGCAAATCATAAGTTGCTTATCTACTTTTTCTCTACAATTATTATTTCATTAGCAGTAGCTTTTGGTGTGCACTTATTAGTGTTAGATGATATGCAAAAACCTTTGTTTGATAATAAGATTGTACTTTCTTATGTGATTAATTTTGTGTTGGTAACTGTAATATTTACAATCATTTATCTGTTAAGAAATCAGTTTAAAACACAATTAGGTATTTTTTTTATTATTGGTAGTGCCATAAAATTTCTTTTCTTTTTTATGCTTTTTTACCCATCATTTAATGCAGATGATAATATAAATCTAACAGAATTTGCTTCTTTTTTTGTCCCGTACAGCATATGTTTACTGGTAGAGACGTTTTTTGTTGCTAAAGTGCTCAAAAACTTAGACTAACAAACTTATTTGTTGCGCTTTTTGGCTTGTGTTAAAATAATCAAAAAAAGGTTTTTTTCTTTTTGATAGAAAAGCGTACATTTGCACCGATTTTTAGAGACCGATATTTTTTAAGCAATATGCGAAATACATTTTTTAGTAAAATTATTTTAGTCACGGCACTTGTGTTTAGTTTGGGTTCTTTTGCGAACGACAACAATGAGCCACAAGAAAATGATTCACAAGTAAATAGTAGCGAAGAGATTCAGGCTTACATTAGCCATCACTTAGCAGATTCACACGACTTCACTTTGTATTCATATACAAATGATGCAGGGGAGCGTAAGCACTTTGGTTTTCCGTTACCAGTTATTGTTTGGACAAGCAAAGGTCTTAAGACTTTTATGTCTTCAGAATTTCATCATAACGATGACGGTCATGTTATCGTAAACAAGGATGGAGTTCAGCTTACAAAAATTCATAGTAAAATATATGAGTTAGAAGAAGGAGCGGCTACAGTTTCTTTTGACGATAAACACCACGCTACAAATGCACACAAGGTTTGGGATTTTTCAATCACTAAAACTGTTGTAGGTATTTTGCTAGCTGGTTTATTAATGCTTTGGGGTTTTGGCTCTTTAGCTAGAGGGTATAAAAAGAGTCCAATTCCAACAGGTTTTGGTCGTGTTTTAGAGCCTTTAGTGTTATACGTGAGAGATGAAATTGCAAGACCAAATATTGGAGAAAAGCATTACCGTAAGTTTATGGGCTTTTTATTAACTGTATTCTTCTTTATCTGGATATTAAACTTATTAGGCTTAACTCCAATAGGATTTAATGTTACAGGTCAAATAGCAGTAACAGTTTGTTTAGCCTTATTTACATTTTTTATAGTACAATTTAGCGGTAATAAAGATTATTGGAAACATATTTTCTGGATGCCAGGTGTGCCAGTTTTAATGAAAATAGCTTTAATTCCAATAGAAGTGTTGGGTATGCTAACTAAGCCATTTTCTTTATTAATTCGTTTATTTGCTAACATTACTGCTGGTCACGCTGTAGTTATGGGCTTAGTTGCTGTAACATTTACGGCAAGAGAAGCTTTGGGTGTTGGTGGTAGTTTAGGTGTGTCATTCTTTTTAACGTTATTTATTTCTTTAATAGAAATTCTAGTAGCGTTTTTACAAGCCTTCATTTTTACAATGTTATCTTCATTGTTTATTGGTATGGCTGTAGAAGAGCATGATCATCATTAATTTTTAGAGTAGAATAAGAGTTTGTTTAATTTAATATAAATCAATTACTATGTACAATTTAATTGGAGCAGGATTAATCGTTATCGGAGGTGGTATCGGTTTAGGTCAAATCGGTGGTAAAGCAATGGAAGGTATTGCTCGTCAACCTGAGGCAGCTGGAAAAATCCAAACAGCAATGATTATTATCGGAGCATTATTAGAAGGTTTAGCTTTCGGTGCTTTGATCTTAGGAAAAGCTTAAGGACAAAAACAACAATCGCATTCCTGTAACGGTTGGTTACAGGATGTGTTTGTAATTAAACAAAAAAACAAAAAGAATATAATTTATATTTTATAATGGATCAGTTATTAAACGATTTTTCGCCTGGCTTGTTTTTCATGTTGCTAATAATTTTATTAGTACTTATCTTCTTAATGGTTAAGTTTGCATGGAAACCAATAATGAACTCTTTAAATGAAAGAGAAGATGGCATTAAAAGTGCTTTAGAAGAGGCAGAAAATGCACGTAAAGAAATGCAGAACTTGCATGCGGATAACGAAAGGTTATTGCAAGAAGCACGTGCAGAACGTGATGCTATGTTAAAAGAAGCTCGCGAAATAAAAGAAAAAATTGTTGCAGATGCAAAAGAGCAGTCTATTATAGAAGGCGATAAATTAATTGCACAAGCAAAAGCTACTATTGATAGTGAAAAGAAAGCAGCGGTAGCAGATATTAAAAACCAAGTAGCTAACTTATCTGTGCAAATAGCAGAAAAAGTTATTAAGGAGCAATTGTCTAATAATGACAAGCAACTTAAGTTGGTTGAAGATATGGTAGGCGATATTAAGCTAAACTAATAAGGGAAAATGAACGAGTCTAGAGCAGCTATTAGATATGCAAAAGCCATTTTAAACCAAGCGGTTGAAACTAAGGCTACAGATGCAGTTGAAAAAGACATGCATTCTGTTGTACAAACAATTTCAGACAGCAAGGAACTTCAAGATCTATTGGGTAGCCCTGTGGTTAAAGGAGCTATTAAAAAGAATGCTTTGTTAGCTGTTTTTGCAGGGAGTCATAGTATTTCTGAGGGACTTATTTCTTTGCTTGTAGATAATAAAAGAGTGTCACTTTTAAAAGAAGTTGCTCAGCACTATATTGTTTTAAATGAAAAGCTTAAAGGAGAAGAAACTGCAGTTGTAACCACAGCAGTAACTTTAACTAAAGAATTAGAAGCAAAAATTTTAGAGCAATTAACAAAGTTAACTGGTAAAAAAGTAGCTATAACAAATGTTATAGACGAAAGTATTATTGGTGGTTTTGTATTAAGAATTGGCGATTTGCAATACAATGCAAGTGTAGCTAATAAATTAAATAGTTTAAAAAGAGAATTTTCAAACAGTCTATAGTCTTTGGTATATACTACGGACTTTGTAAATATTAATTAAAACAACATGGCAGGAGTAAAAGCCGCTGAAGTATCAGCAATTTTAAAACAACAGTTATCAGGATTTGACGCTAGCGCATCTTTAGATGAAGTTGGGTCAGTATTACAAGTAGGTGATGGTATTGTTCGCGCTTACGGATTAGCTAACGCTCAATACGGAGAATTAGTAGAATTTGAAGGTGGTTTAGAAGGTATAGTACTTAACTTAGAAGAAGATAACGTTGGTATTGTATTATTAGGTGGTTCAATAGGGATTAAAGAAGGCTCTACTGTAAAACGTACAAACCGTATTGCATCTGTAAAAGTAGGTGAAGGTATTGTTGGTCGTGTTGTAGATACTTTAGGTAACCCAATAGATGGTAAAGGTCCTATTGCAGGAACAACTTATGAAATGCCTTTAGAGCGTAAAGCTCCTGGTGTTATTTATAGAGAGCCAGTTACAGAGCCATTACAAACAGGTATTAAGGCAATTGATGCTATGATTCCAGTTGGTAGAGGTCAGCGTGAGTTGGTAATTGGAGATAGACAAACGGGTAAAACTACAGTTTGTATTGATGCTATCTTAAATCAAAAAGAATTTTACGATGCAGGTAAGCCTGTATATTGTATATATGTTGCTGTTGGTCAAAAGGCTTCTACAGTAGCTTTAATTGCTAAAACACTAGAAGAAAAAGGTGCTTTAGCTTACACAACAATAGTAGCTGCAAATGCATCAGACCCTGCAGCAATGCAAGTTTATGCTCCTTTTACAGGTGCTTCTATAGGTGAGTACTTTAGAGATACTGGTAGACCAGCTTTAATTGTTTTTGATGATTTATCTAAACAAGCAGTTGCTTACCGTGAGGTATCTTTATTATTACGTCGTCCTCCAGGACGTGAGGCTTACCCTGGTGATGTTTTCTATCTACACTCTAGATTATTAGAGCGTTCTGCAAAAGTTATTAATGATGATGCTATTGCTAAAGATATGAACGACTTACCTGAGTCTTTAAAGCCAATAGTAAAAGGTGGTGGTTCTTTAACTGCATTGCCAATTATTGAAACTCAAGCAGGTGATGTTTCTGCCTATATCCCAACAAACGTAATTTCTATTACAGATGGGCAAATCTTCTTAGATGGAGATTTATTTAACTCTGGTGTACGTCCGGCAATTAATGTAGGTATTTCTGTATCTCGTGTTGGTGGTAACGCACAGATTAAGTCAATGAAAAAAGTATCTGGTACTTTAAAATTAGATCAAGCACAATACCGTGAGCTAGAAGCTTTCGCTAAGTTTGGTTCAGATTTAGATGCATCTACTTTAAATGTGATTGAAAAAGGTAAGCGTAACGTAGAGATCTTAAAGCAAGCTCAAAACGATCCTTACACTGTAGAAGATCAGGTGGCAGTTATTTATGCAGGTTCTAAAAACTTGTTAAAAGACGTGCCAGTAGAAAAGGTAAAAGAGTTTGAAGCTGAATATGTTGAGTTTTTAAATGCTAAGCATAGAGATGTTTTAGATACTTTAAAGTCTGGTAAATTAACTGACGAGGTTACAGATACTTTAGTAGCTGTTTGTAAAGATCTTTCAGCAAAATATAGAGCATAATCCCTCTTGGTTCTCTTTAAGGAGAATAAGACAAGGGAATTTTAATTAGACTAATCAATCCCTCTCCTATGGAGAGGTTAGGAGAGGAAAAAATGGCAAACTTAAAAGAAATACGTAACAGAATAGCATCAGTATCTTCAACGATGCAGATTACCAGCGCAATGAAAATGGTATCTGCAGCTAAGTTAAAGAAGGCACAAGATGCAATTACTGCAATGAGGCCTTATTCTGATAAATTAACAGAGCTTTTACAGAGCTTAAGTGCTAATTTAGATGCGGATTCTGGTAGTAAGTTTTCTGAGGAAAGAGAAATTAAAAAGGTTTTAATAGTTTCCATAACTTCTAATCGTGGTTTATGTGGTGCTTTTAACTCTAACATTCTTAAACAAAGTGTTTCTCTTGCAGAAAATACATATGCAGGTAAAGAAGTTGAGTTTCTTGCAATAGGAAAAAAATCTAACGATTTTCTTTCTAGAAATTACAACGTAATTGCAAACCACAGTACGGTTTATGACGATTTAACTTTTGATAATGTTTCTGCAATTGCAGAGGATTTAATGGAGTTGTTTGTTAATGGTACTTATGATAAAATAGAGGTTGTTTATAACAAGTTTAAAAATGCTGCTACGCAAATTGTAATGACAGAACAGTTTTTACCAATTGTAGCTGTAGCATCAGAAAAAGAAACTTCTAGTAATGCAACAGATTATATTTACGATCCTTCTGAAAAAGAAATTGTAGAGCAATTAATACCAAAGTCTTTAAAAACACAATTGTATAAAGGTGTTAGAGATTCTTTTGCTAGTGAGCACGGTGCTCGTATGACTGCTATGCACAAAGCAACAGATAATGCAACAGAGCTTAGAGACCAGTTAAAATTAACGTATAACAAAGCAAGACAAGCAGCTATTACTAATGAAATATTAGAAATTGTTGGTGGTGCAGAAGCGTTAAACAACTAAAATTTAAGATTTTTTAATCTTAGATATTAAAATAAATTTAAGGTGTAAGTCTGATTTATTACGTATCTAGACGAAAAATAGAACTAAAAACCTCACTTCTCGTGAGGTTTTTGTTTTTTTGAAATCTTTTAAAAGAAATACTTGGCATTAAATTTGTCATTGTATCTTTATAAATATCAAAAACACCCCCATTATGAAAAATTCAATCTTTAGTATACTTGTAGTTTTAGGAATGTTAAGCAGTTGTTCTTCTCAAAAGAATTTAGTTGATTCTGCTCCTTTTGAAATAGGAACGGCATATTGCCAAGATTGGTATGGAGGTAAAGAAGAGTCAGGAGCAGGTGTAGAAGTAAAAATACCTGTTGCTAATTTAGATGGTTATAGAGTAAACTCGCTTTTTTTTAGAGGTCAACAATCTTATGTTAAAATACAGGATGAAGAAGGTCAAAAATTTGTTGTAGCAACAATGTTGGCTAAAAAGGCTGTGCCCCCTAAAGATATGGTAATGCATGCAGATCCAAAAGAGGAAGTTGGAAACTCGCCTGCAACAAAAGAATTACAAAAAGACTTTCCGTTTGAGTTGGCTTATGATGAAGCTGTTTTAAGCTACTATAAAGGCGATGTAATAAACTATGTTAAGATAACAGGTATAAAGCACAAACAAGCTTTAATTTACCCTACTAGATCAAAAGAATAACACTTTGCTTGCTAGGGTATAAATAACTACTTTTATACTCTAATTAAACACTATTGAATCCTTTTAAAAAACTTTTTAAGCAAACCTTTGTGTATGGTTTGGCAACAGTGTTGCCTAGAATGCTGTCCTTCCTTTTAGTGCGTGTGTATACAGACGTAATGGATCCAGATATTTATGGTCAGGTTTCTGTTATTTTTGCTTGGTTTGCAATTTTTAATGTGTTTTTAGCTTACGGTATGGAGACTGCTTTTTTTAGGTTTTACCATAAATCAGAAGACAAAGAAAAGGTAATTTCTACATCGCTTATTTCTATAGCTGTTTCTACCTTAGCTTTTTTTGTAATAGCATTAATATTAAAAAATCCTTTAGCAAGTTTTGCTGGTATTAGGGAGGAGTTTATCTCTTATGCAATTTTTATTCTTGTTTTAGATGCTTTAGTAATTATTCCTTTCGCATGGCTTAGAGCTACAGAAAAGCCAATGAAATATGCAATTATAAAAATTGTGAACATTTGCATCAATCTTGGCTTAAACCTCTTTTTCTTATTGCTGTTACCTAAGCTTGTTGTTGGTAATACAGATTCTATCTTAACATCAATTTATAAAGAAGACTTTCAAATTTCATATATATTTATATCAAACTTAATTGCTAGTGGAGTAACATTAATTTTAATGTTGGGTTTATATCTTAAAAGCAAATATGTTTTTGATAAAGTATTGTGGCGTTCTATGATGAAGTATGCAGGGCCTGTTTTATTGGCTGGTATAGCGTTTACAATTAATGAGGTTTTTGATAAAATTTTATTGGAATGGCTTCTGCCAGAGGACATAGCCGAATCTGAGGTTGGTAAATATGCTGCTTGTTACAAATTGGCTTTGTTTATGACTCTCTTTGCTACAGCATTTAGAATGGGAATAGAACCTTTCTTTTTTAGTCACTCTAACTCTAAAAATCCTCAAAAAGCATATGCGCAAATTACCAATTACTTTGTAATATTAGGCAGTGTAATTTTATTGGGAGTAGTAGTTTTTGCTGATGTGCTAAAACTAATGTTTGTAGACAATTCTGAGTATTGGGAGGCAATGAAAGTGGTGCCATTAATTGTGTTAGCAAATTTCTTTTTAGGAATTTATCATAATTTATCTGTTTGGTATAAGGTTACAGATAAAACGCGTTACGGTGCTTTTATATCTGTAATTGGAGCCATTGTAACTATAGTTGTTAATGTGGCACTTATATCCACATTAAGTTATATGGCCTCTGCTATAGCTACAGTTTTAGCTTATGGTAGTATGATGGTGCTATCTTATTGGTATGGCAAAAAAAATTACCCAATACCATATAATATGCGTAAAATAGTATTTTATTTTAGTTTATCAGTGGTGTTATCAATTTTGTCTTTTTACATTTTTGACAGAAACCTTTGGGTGGGTTGTGCTTTTCTACTCTTATTTGTAGGCTTAGTGTATAAAATGGAGAATGAAGTATTAAGAAAAATAATAAAGAAAAAATGACAATAAAAATAATTAATAAATCGGCTCATGAAACTCCTAGTTATGAAACTATGGCTTCTGCTGGGATGGACTTAAGAGCCAATATTTTAGAATCTATTACGTTAAAACCTTTACAAAGAGCAATTATTAAAACGGGTCTTTTTATAGAGCTGCCAGTTGGTTATGAGGCGCAAGTACGCCCAAGAAGTGGTTTAGCAGCCAAAAAAGGTGTTACTGTTTTAAATGCACCTGGCACTATAGATGCAGATTATAGAGGTGAAATTGGTGTAATTTTGGTAAACCTATCTAATGAAGATTTTAAAGTTGAGAACGGTGAGCGTATTGCACAATTGGTTATCGCAAAGCATGAACGAGCAGAATGGGTAGAGGTAAATGAGTTGTCTGAAACAGCTAGAGGCGAAGGTGGCTTTGGTAGTACAGGCACTAAGTAAAAAATAATATAAACATAAACCATTATTAATATAGGCGCATTAATTTGTGCTTAGATTTAAAAAAAGAAAAAAATGAAAATTATAGTTCCAATGGCGGGTAGAGGTTCTCGTCTTAGACCACATACATTAACAGTTCCAAAACCATTAATACCAATAGCTGGTAAGCCAATTGTGCACCGCTTGGTTAGTGATATAGCAAAGGTTTTAGATGAACCAATTGAAGAAGTTGCTTTTATTTTAGGTGATCCGGCTTTTTTTGGTGATGATGTTATTGCTAGTTTAACTGCTTTAGCAGAGAGTTTAGGCGCTAAAGCATCTATTTACAGGCAAGACCAACCTTTGGGTACGGGGCACGCTATAATGTGCGCTAAAGACTCTTTAAGTGGCCCTGCTGTAATTGCATATGCAGATACATTAATTAGAGCAGATTTTGATTTAGATAAAACTGCAGATAGTGTTATTTGGGTAAAACAAGTGGAAAAACCAGAAGCTTTTGGTGTTGTTAAATTAAATGACAAAAATGAAATTATAGAGTTGGTTGAAAAACCAGAGCAATTTGTGTCTGACTTAGCTGTAATTGGTATCTATTATTTTAAAGATGTTGCTGTTTTGAAAAATGAATTACAACACGTTTTAGATAATAATATTATTAATGGTGGTGAATACCAAATTAATGATGGTATTAAGCAAATGATGCAAAAAGGTAAAAAGTTTGTTTCTGGTAAGGTTGATGAATGGATGGACTGTGGAAATAAAAATGTTACTGTAGAAACCAATATGCGTATGTTAGGTTTTTTAGAAAAAGACGGAGAAGCATTGGTTTCTAAATCTGTAACACTAGATAATGCTAACATTATAGAACCTTGTTACATAGGAGAAAATGTAGTGCTTAAAAATACTACTGTTGGGCCATACGTTTCTGTAGGGGATAATACGGTTGTAGAAAATTCTACCATAAAAAATAGTCTAATACAAACTAATAGCAAAATCGAAAATGCAAATTTAGATAATGCAATGGTTGGTAATCACGTAAAATACAATGGCAATTACGAGACAATTAGTATAGGAGATTACTCTGTTTTAGAATAAATTTTTGATATAAAATATTGCATTTAAACCCCGTAAAATTGCTTTTTATGGGGTTTTTGGTGTTTTTTTACACCTCGTTTTTTTAGTAATTCACATACAAAAATTACGCTTTCTACAACAATTTGTAGTGTAAATTGCTTAGGGTCAAATAAATATGTGTTAATTAGCACGTGAACACCAAACCCCAAATGTTTAGTTATGCATACAATTCCCCAAACAAAACTTACTTACAAAAACATTATCTACTTATTTTTATTTACGGTTTTTATAAACTCAAATGCGCAGAACCTGGTAAAAAACCCAAGTTTTGAATTTGCCACAAAATGTACTAAGAGACCAGGTAATTTTCAAAAAGACGTTTCAGACTGGCGTACACCATCAGATGGTAGTACAGATTATTATAGTGATTGTAGTCCTGAAATGAGTACCAATCATAACTTTATAGGAAGACAACAAGTATATGACGGCAAAGCTTTTGCAGGGTTTTATATGCTTGGCCCAGATAATTATAGGGAGTACATTACCGGATCTTTATCTCAAACATTAATTAAAGGAAAAAAATATAAAGTTTCATTTATGGTTAGCCTAGCAGATAAGGCAGGATTAGCTGTAGATGAATTTCAAATATTATTTACAGAAAGAGCTCCAAAATGGAGTACCAAAAAAAGTATAGCAATAGATTATGTAAATAACTCAGAGGAAATAAAGCTATTAAGAGTAAGGTCTGCTAGCGGATATGTTAATAACAGAACATGGACAAATGTATCTATTACTTTTATAGCAAATGGGACAGAGTCTTTTATAACTCTAGGTAATTTTAAAAGAGACAAAAGAACTAGGACCAAGGTTGTTAATGAAAGGTTGCGTAAAGCTTCGTATTATTATGTAGACAATGTTTCTGTTGAGGAGTATGAAAGTATAAATGTAGACGAGATTTATGTGATTAAAGACTTGTTATTTACTTCTGATAGTTATATAATTAATCCAGAGGCTAAAGGTCAATTAAGAGAATTAGTTAGGCATTTAAAAAGAAATCCGCAATTAAACGTAACAATATTTGGGCATTCAGATAATGAAGGGAATGCTAAGTACAACAAGTTACTTTCTTTAAATAGGGCCAAGTCCGTTGGTGAGTTTTTATTGGATAACGGTTTAACTTTTGACCGTATCAAGTGGCAAGGACATGGAGATGCAATTCCGTTGGCAACTAACAATAGTGAAACAGGAAGATTAAAAAACAGAAGGGTTGAGTTTGTGGTTTCTGAAAACAAGTACAGTAACTACGCAAATACAGCTTTTGAAGAAGATAAAGATTAAGTATAAAAAAACCTCTTCCTTTAGCGGGAAGAGGTTTTACTATTAAAACAAATTTTAATGCTACTTAGCTTGCATTAATTCTTCAATTTCTTCTGCTTCTATAGGAATGTTTGCCATTAAGTTAAAAGGCTCTCCTTTTTCTTGTATTACAACATCATCCTCTAATCTAATACCTAAGTTTTCATTAGGAATATAGATGCCAGGCTCAACAGTAAATACCATATTTGCTTTCATAGGAGTTTTTAATTCTCCGTAATCATGCGTATTTAAACCAATATGGTGACTTGTACCGTGCATAAAGTACTTTTTGTATGCTGGCCAGTTTTTATCTTCATTTTGTACGTCTGCTTTATCTAACAAGCCAAGACCTAATAATTCACTAGTCATTAGTTTACCTACTTCCTTATGGTATTCTGCCCAAAGTGTTCCAGGAACAAGCATTTTTGTTGCGTCATTTTTAACACGTAAAACAGCGTCGTAAACAGCTCTTTGTCTTTTAGTAAACTTACCACTTACTGGTATACTTCTACTTAAATCACTAGAGTAGTTTGCATATTCTGCTGCAACATCCATTAGAATAACATCGCCATCTTTACATTGTTGGTTGTTTTCTATGTAATGTAATACGTTTGCGTTGTAGCCAGAGGCAATAATTGGTGTGTATGCAAATCCTTTAGAACGGTTACGTACAAATTCATGTAGCAATTCTGCTTCAATTTCATACTCCCAAACACCAGGCTTAACAAAGCCTAATAAACGTCTAAAACCTTTTTCTGTTATATTACAAGCTTCTTGCATTAATGCTAATTCTTCAGGCTCTTTAACACCTCTTATGCTTTGCATTATTGGAAAACTCTTTGCCCATTGGTGAGCAGGGTAATCTACTTTACATTTTTTTATAAAACGATCTTCTCTTGTTTCTGTTTCTACAGCTTGCCTGTAATGTTCGTTGGTATCAAAATAAACAGTATCTGCTTCTGTCATTATATCAAAGAAAACCTTATCAAAGTCTGTTAACCAATAAACAGTTTCTATACCAGATACTTCTGTTGCACGTTCTTTGGTGAGTTTTTCACCTTCCCAAACGGCAATATGTGCATTGGTTTCACGAACAAATAAAATTTCTCTGTGTTTTTTATCTAATGCATCAGGAAAAAGAACTAAAATAGTTTCTTCTTGATCTGCACCAGTTAAGTAAAAAATATTTCTATGTTGCTCAAAAGGCATTGCGCTATCTGCGCCAATTGGGTAAATGTCATTAGAATTAAAAACGGCAATACTTTTTGGCTTCATTTGAGCCATAAACTTTTTGCGGTTTTTTACGAATAATTTAGAATCGATTTGATTGTACTTCATTTCTTAATTTTTCAGGTTGTTATATTGAAATTTTAGTGGCAAAATCGCATAAAATTACAAGATGCAACCAAAAGTAATGAATATCTATTTTGATGCATAGAAAAAGGTATTTTTTAGCCTCCTTTTAACGTATTTAAAGCATCAAACTATAATTAAAGACATATGTTTTTAGGTAGATAAAAATTATTTTGGGATAACGCCCTTTATTTATAACTTCCGTAGGTTAAAAACAAAGACTAATTAAGAGAACAAAACCTAACGAACTAAAACCTAAAAAATGAAAAAAATTTTATCTTTTTGCTTTTTGCTATCTGGTGCATTAAGCTGGGCGCAACCTGCGGCAACTCCCCAGAATGTTGTAGAAAGTGCACTTAAGCAAAAGAAACAAATGCAAGAATCTTCTATAGTTAAAAACATTGCATTTACAAATATTGGTCCTACGGTTATGAGCGGGCGTATTGTAGACGTTTCTGTAAACCCAAACAAGCCAACAGAGTTTTATGCTGCATATGCTTCTGGCGGTTTGTGGTATACAAATAATAATGGCACAACTTTTACTCCTGTAATGGATAGTGCAAGTACTCAAAATATTGGAGATATTGCCGTAGACTGGGAAACAGGAGTAATTTGGGTTGGTACAGGGGAAAATAACTCTTCTAGATCTTCTTATGCTGGTGTTGGTTTGTTAAAGTCTACAGATAAAGGCAAAACGTGGCAAAATATGGGCTTGGTAGATGCTCATCATATTGGCAGAATTTTAATTAATCCAAAAAATAGTAATGAAGTTGTTGTTGGGGCAACAGGACATTTGTATTCTGCTAATAAAGAACGTGGAATATACAAGACTATAGATGGTGGTAAAACTTGGAAAAAAACACTTTTTGTAAATGATGTTACTGGTATTATAGACGTTGCTATGGTGCCAACAAACTTTAGTGTGCAATACGCAGCTGCTTGGGAAAAAGATCGTAAAGCTTGGAATTTTTCTGGTAACGGTTCTAATTCTGCTATTTATAAAAGTACGGATGGTGGTAGCAGCTGGACAAAAATATCGACTAAAGAAAGTGGTTTTCCTGTTGGCGAAGGTGTAGGTAGAATTGGACTAGCTGTTTTTGATGAAAACACAGTGTATGCTGTGCATGATAGTCAGTTTAGAAGGCCTGCAGAAGCTAAAAAGAAAAGTACATCTAATGATTTAGCTAAGGACGATTTTAAAACAATGTCTACCAAAGCCTTTTTGGCGTTGTCCGATTCTAAGCTTAATAATTTTTTAAAAACAAACGGTTTTCATGAAAAACACAGAGCTCCAAATGTTAAACAAATGGTGCGTGTTGGTACAGTAAAACCTATAGATATTGCTAAGTATTTAGAAGATGCAAATTCTATGTTGTTTGATACTCCTGTTGTTGGTGCAGAAGTTTTTAGAAGCGATGATGCCGGAAAAACGTGGAAGAAAACCAATACGGAGCATATAGATAATTTATTTTATAGCTATGGATATTATTTTGCTCAAATTAGGGTTCATCCTAAAAATAAAGATGAGATCTACTTAGCAGGTGTTCCTTTAATTAAGTCTAATGATGGTGGTAAAACTTTTGATAATATAGACGGTCCTAATGTGCACTCAGATCATCATGCATTATGGATTAACCCAGACTTAAAAGGACATTTAATTAATGGTAATGATGGTGGTATAAACATATCTTACGATGATGGTAAAAGCTGGATTAAAAATAATTCACCAGCTGTTGGTCAGTTTTACGCTATAAACGTAGATGATGAAAAACCATACAATGTGTATGGTGGTTTGCAAGATAATGGTGTTTGGGTTGGAGCAAATAACGCCAGAGAAAGTGTTAGGTGGCACCAAACAGGTCATTACCCTTGGAAAAGTTTAATGGGTGGCGATGGTATGCAGGTACAAGTAGATAGCAGAAATGCAAATATTGTGTATACAGGTTTTCAATTTGGAAACTATTTTAGAATAGATAGGGAAAACGATTCGCAAAAATACATTCAGCCTAAGCATAATTTAGGTGAAAGCCCATATCGCTTTAACTGGCAAACACCAATTTTACTATCTTCTCATAATCAGGATATTTTGTATTTAGGAGGTAATAAGTTACACCGTTCATTTAATAAAGGAGATAACTGGGAAACTATTTCTAGTGACTTAACTAATGGTGGTAAAAAAGGAAATGTTGCTTATGGTACGTTAACTACAATATCAGAATCTCCTTTTAAGTTTGGAGTATTATATACTGGTAGTGATGATGGTGCAATACAACTTACTAAAAATGGAGGAGCATCTTGGGAAAAAATAAGTGATAACCTTAATAATGATGAGCTTTGGGTTTCTAGAGTTGTAGCTTCTGCACACAAACAAGAGCGTGTATATGTAACTTTAAATGGGTATAGGTGGGATGATTATACGCCGTATGTTTACCTAAGTAATGATTATGGAAAAAGTTGGAAGAACATTGGTAAAAACATACCAGCATCTCCTGTAAATGTAATTATTGAAGATCCTGTAAATGAAAACTTATTGTTTGTTGGTACAGATAACGGTTTGTATGTTACTTTTAATATGGGAGAAACATGGGAATTGTTTACTAATGGTATGCCGGCAGTTGCGGTGCATGATTTGGTAATACAGTCTACAGCTAAAGATTTATTGGTAGGTACGCACGGTAGAAGTATTTACAAGGCAAATATTGCTAAGTTGCAAAAAATGACTCCTGCAATGTTGTCTAATAAATTGCACTTGTTTAAACCAGAAAGTATTAAGTTTTCAAGCAGATGGGGTAATGCTCCTTCAACAAGGTTTAGGCCAAATACGCCAGGGGTAGATGTTAATTTTTACGCAGCTAAAAGCGGTAGTTTTAAAGCTCGTATTTTAACAATGAATAACATAGAAGTTAGTGCTGTTACTGTAGATGGTGAAAAAGGATTTAATGTGCTTTCTTACGATGTTGCTTTTTCTAAGACGGGAAAATCAAACTATTTAAAAAAGAATAAAGCACAATTAACACAGGCTAAAGACGGTAAAACGTATTTGCCAAAAGGAACCTACAAAATTGAATTATCTGGTAATGGCGGATCGGCATCTACTTCTTTTGAAATAAAATAAAATACCAATTGTTATATTTTTAAAAAGCCAAGATAAATTTCTTGGCTTTTTTATGTTAAAAAAGGTGTAAAATGAGAGGTGTAATTTTTTAAAGCATTAATTTTGCACCTCTTTATTTTATTAACTTTATAACAGAAAATGCGTATATTTTTTTTACTATTCTTCATTGTAAGTTCAGTTGCTTCACATGGTCAAGAGGCTGTTGCCATAAGCTCAGATTCTAAAAAAGGAAAACTGTATTTATATTGGGGTTGGAATAAGTCGGAGTACACATCTTCTGACATCGAATTTAAAGGAAGTGATCATAATTTTGTTTTAAATAACGTAAAAGCCAAGGACGAAGATTTGGAATGGAATGTTGGCAAGCACTTAAACCCAAGTAGGTTAACTATTCCTCAATTTAATTTTAGGGTAGGGTATTTTTTAAATGACCATTGGGATGTTTCTATTGGTACAGACCATATGAAATATATTGTTAGAGATTTGCAAACAGTGAAAATATCTGGCTATATAGAAAACACAGGAACTGCTTATGATGGTGTCTATGATAATGATGATATTGTGATAGATGGTGAGAGTTTTTTAAGTCTTGAGCACACAGATGGTTTAAATTATGTAAATGTAGCTTTAAGAAGAAACGATGCTATTGCAAATTTAGGAGGTATTATAGATCTTAATATGCTTGTAGGTGTTAATGCAGGTGTTGTAATACCAAAAACAAACTCTAATTTTTTAAACAGAGGAAGAAACGATGAATTTCATTTGTCTGGTTATGGACTTGGTGCAACAGCTGGTTTAAACCTTACTTTTTTTGATGTATTCTTTATTCAATCTGAGCTAAAAGGTGGTTATATAAATTTGCCTAGTATTGTAACAACACCTAATGATTCTGACCGAGGAAAACAAAGTTTTGGCTTTTCACAATGGAACATTGTTTTTGGTGGCTACATAAACTTAAATAAAAAGCAAAAAACCAAAAACTAATTTAGTTTTTGGTTTTTTTTTAATTCTTTTCTGCAACTGAATTGTCGGTTAGTGTATGCATAAATGCAATTAAGTCTTTTTGCTCGCTTTCTAATAAATTAAGCTCATCAAAAGGTAGTGTTTGGTGCTCTAAAGAAAAACCTAAACCTGCTCCTCCTCCTAAATTGTAGAAATTTACAACTTCATCTAAAGTATTGTAAATACCATTGTGCATATATGGTGCTGTTAGTGTAATGTTTCTAATAGTTGGTGTTTTAAACATTTTGTCATGTATGTCTTCTTCAAATACCCAATAAAATCCTCTGTCGTTATCTAAAGCTTTGTTTTTGCTTGTTTTTGGTACGCCAATAACTTCTTTTTCGGTTTCTTTATAAAAAGGCGGTACTGTGCCGTTTGTTAGTGGTACAAAATGGCAAGTTGCGCATAAAGCTTTTCCCATAAATAAATTAAAACCATTTTTTTCTTGAGTGGTAAAATTGCTTGTTTCGCCACGCATATCTTTATCAAACCTAGAATTAAAACCAATTAGTGTAGATACATAAACAGATATTGCTCTTACTGTTTCTCGATTACTATTGGGTACAACGCCAAAAACATTTTTAAATAATTTAGAGTAAGTGGTGTCTTTTAGTATGTTTCCAGAAAAACGATGCACATCTGTATTAAACTCTTTGTCGTTTTTAAAAACAGCGCTAATTTGGTCATCTATTGTATTTGCTCTACCGTCCCAAAAAAAAGCTTTTTGATATATACTGTTTAATAAAGTAGGGGTGTTTCTTTGTAATAAAGCTTTGTTGTTGTCATTGCCTAAAGATAAGCCATCTGCATAACCTTTGCTTGGTAGGTGGCAGGTAGCACATGACATTGTTTGATTATTAGATAAGTTTTTATCAAAAAATAACTTTTTACCTAGTGCAATTTTTTCTTCAGACGGATTTCTATCATTCACATCTAAAAAGTAATTGGTATTGAAGCTGTCTTCTTCAAAAAAAGTTGGAGCATCAAAATTAAAAGGATAAGCATTTGTTTTTCCATCCCAAAGTTCTGATGTTTTTCTTATTTCTACCCAGTTTCTAGTAATTGGATTAAGATAGTCCCTTATAAACGTGTATCTATCAAATAAGGCAAAGTCAGTATTTTTATTAATATATTTTACCGCCCTTTGTATGTTTTTTGAAAAATCACGATCTAGCTGCTCATTGTTAGATATAATTAAGTCTTGCAATGATAATTGATATACTTTATGTAAGCTTTTTAAAGAAACTGCAGTCTCTGTTATGCTTTGCCCTGTAACGGGAGTGTCAAAACCTGCTAATGCCAAACTAACAATACGCATTAATTGTTGGTGTGTGCCAATAAAAAAACGTTTAGGTGTTAATTCTCTTTTTTTAATATTTTCTTTTAAGTTATTTAAAAAGCCTTTTTGGTAATAGAGTTCTCTTAAAAAGTCTTTTTGGTTGCCTTCTTCTGTAAATAAAGATTCTTCAATTTTTTGTAAGCCAATAGGGGCAACTATTCTGCCACTATCATCATTATAAATTGGTAAAGCAGGGCCATTGGCTTTATGTGTTACAGACGAATTTAAAACACCTGCGTAGGGTTCTGCTTTTTTAAAAGCTAATCGTAGTTTAAAAAATAAAGGCTTTGCAATTGAGTCATCAATCTTTAATGTGTTTAAAGAGTCTATTAAATTTGTGGCTAATGTCATTTGCTCCAAGTAATATTCTTGGGCCGGCTGCCAGTTCACATCTTCCGGTGTTGTGGTTTTGGTATAACTTTGTTTCTGCTTGCAAGAGGAGATTAGTAAAAATAGAACAGCTATAATTTTAAAACTGTGTTTAAGCATTTGTTGTGGTTTTATAGTAAAAAGTCCCTGTACCAGATGATACAGGGATCTTTTTAGTAAAAATATGTGTTGTTTTTATCTAGGTAACCCCTTTATTATTACAATTTGAGATCCTTCTAGGTAAGGTGTGTCTCCTAACCAAGGGTGTTGTAAAGATTGAGTTCCGCCGTCTACACCAGCAAAATCATTACTTTTCCAGTAGTGAGGCTGTAAGGCTAGCATAAATGTATCTGGTTCGCCTATTTTATCAGAGATATCTATTAAAGAACCAAATTCGCCACTTAAGCCAGTAGTTTTATCAATAGCTAAGTCGTTTCTAACAACTAATTCTAGTACTTTTTTAGAGTTGTTTCCTTCTAAATCTGACTGATAAATATAAGCAGCGTGTCCTCTGCTAAAAGAGTTAGGGTCTTCTTGCGTGTAAATATAGTTTTCTGTTACACAAATGTTGTCTGGACTTTGTAGCATTGCTAAATTACCATCCATATTATTTGTATCTGTATTACCACTTATAACTTGCGTTAATTTACCTTCTAATGGGTTAGTAGGGTCTAGTTCTAACTTGTAAACTGTGCCCCAATCGTTATATGTGCCTCTTCCTGGTCCACGGCCTGTAACTGCAAAATATACGTTTCTAGCATTTGCATCACTCCCTTTTTGGTAATCTACGTCTTCAACTCTCATAAACTGAGATGCAAAAACGTCATTACAAGCTGTTTCCATTTCATCAATAGTTAAGCTAGAGCCGTTTACTATTTCAACAAATTCTACATCATACGTTTCTTGAAAATCTAGGTTGCCCTCGTTGTATTGCGTATTTGCTGTTACATCCATAACGGCACCAGCGCCATCTGACACTTGCTTTAAGCGTAAAACATATATTTTACCTCCAGTTAAGTCTGCATCACCGGCAGTAGAGTGGTACATTATAACTTGCCCTTCAGAGCCAGAAGAATCATCATCACCACCAACTATTACAGTTTGGCCTGCGTATGCGCCTTGTGGTAATGGTGTAGCATTTTCCCAAGCAAATTCACCCAATGCATCTAAGCCAAAATCAGCAGTTGGTGTAGGAGTTTCTATTAGTGGGTCTATTCCTTTTACATCAAAATTAAAAGCTTCGGAAGCAGATAAAAACAAATCTTTTGAGCCTCCGTGAATTTCCTTTTCCCACATTGTGCCAGAACACTGGCGAGCAAAATCTGCAACGCTAGAGTTTAGTAAATATGTAGCATCTGTAATATTAAACTGTTTATCTAAAGATAGTCTTGCAACAGCAAAATGATCTTCAAAATTTACAACATACTCATATCCTTCTCCGTTTTTAATTAGTCCGGCACCATCTGCGCCCCCACCAATTCTAAAGTCTGTTCCGTTAAAACTTAGCACATCACTAGAGCTTACTAAGGAGTATGCTTCTACAAAGTTAAATTGTCCATCTAGGGCAATTAATGGCTTCATATTAGATTTGTTTTCAAATATAGATGCAGTAGGTGTAAAGTCTTCACCATCTTTTCCGTCCTGGCCGTTAATTCCGTCAATACCATCTTTTCCGTTTGTTCCGTCAATTCCGTCTTCAGGATCGCAGCTAATAATACTTGCTCCTATCAAGGAAAATGCAAATGCCCTGACTAATAATTTTTTGTACATTTTTAAAGTGTTGTTGGTTATTATTTCTCGAGGGCAAAACTATTATACAACGTAACCAATATTGTTAAATCATTATGGTGTTTGTATTACCTTAATTTTGTCTTTACGTTAACACTTTAAGTAAAGGTTATTAATTGTAATTATTCTTAATAACAGATGTTCGTTAACAAACCAACTAGTTTGTTTGTTGTTTTGATATATTTTGACTGAGGAGATATAACCTGTGGGAATGCAGTTTAAGATCGATAAAATACACGTTTTAAATTGATGAAGCTTGAATTAATTGCATAAGCAGACTGATTAGTTTGTAAAAACGAAATTAAAAATTGAAGATGTTGGCGTTAAAATTGAAGAATTAGCCCTAATTAAGCTAATTCTCCTATGTGAAAAAGGGCTTCCCCTTGGTTAACTACAGCTTGGTGATTAATACAAAAAACACAACCAGTAAATGGTGCTTTTATTTCTTTATTTCGTTTAGAAAAAGCATCGGTAACAATGCCAATAACAGCTCCTTTTTTTATGTCGCTGCCATTTTTAATTTTTGGTAAAAACATTCCGGCTGTTGGTGCACGTAACCACTTTCTGTTGGTTAAATAAACTGTTTCTTCTTTTTCTGCTATTAATGCTTCTGGTTTATTTAGCATATTAAAGTGATGCAGAATATTTAAAATACCTTGTACACCTTGTTCAATAGAATATTCATCTATACGCATACTTTCACCGGCTTCATATACAATAGTTGGTATCCCTTTTGTAAAAGCCGTTTTTCTAAAAGATTTAGGTATAAGGTCTGATGAAAATGTAAAAGGAGCATTAAAAATAGTGGCTAACTTTTTACTGTTTGTATCTGCTGCGGTATATCTTGTTTGGGGATAATTAGACCTTCTGCCACCACCTGTGTGTAAATCCACACCAAAATCTATCTGAGGAAAAATTTCTCTAGAAAAATGATACGCAATTCTGCTTGCTAATGAGCCCGATTTTGAGCCAGGAAAACTTCTGTTTACATCTTTACCGTCTGGTAGCTCTCTAGAAAAATGTATAAATCCAAAAATATTTAAAATTGGTACAGCAATAATGCTCCCTTTGTCAACATTAAAATACTTTTTGTCTAGCATTCTGCGTACTATTTCTATGCCGTTAATTTCGTCGCCATGTAAACCAGCTTGCACCAATAAAGTTGGTCCCGGATTTTTAGAGTTAAATACGTAAATAGGAATATCTATAATTGTACCTGTTGGTAGTCTATCTATCTTTATGCTTACCAGTTTCTCTTGTCCAGGTTTAACACTTTCTGTGCCAATAGTAATGGTTTTATTTTCTTCTTTTAAATGCATTTTTCTCTACGTATTCTATAATTTTCTCTGCAACGTTAATTCCTGTGGCACTTTCTATACCTTCTAAGCCAGGTGATGCATTTACCTCTATTAACAAAGGACCGTTTTTAGATCGTATTAAGTCTACGCCAGCAACTCCTAAATCTAATTGTTTAACTGCTCTAAGTGCTATTTTGCATTCAAAAGCTGTTGGCTCTATCATTTGTGCAGTTGCACCTCTGTGTACATTAGACCTAAACTCACCTGCTTCGCTAGTTCTTTTCATACTAGCAACAATTTTGTTGCCTACAACAAAAATGCGAATATCTTCTCCGTTAGATTCTGCTATAAACTTCTGAATTAGAATACTCGTATCCATCTTGTAAAACGTATCTATAATAGACTTGGCAGATTTTTTAGTCTCTGCTAATATTACGCCAAGACCTTGTGTGCCTTCTTGCAGTTTAATAATTACGGGTGTTCCGCCAAGTAATGCTATTTGAGATTCTATGTTATTTGGATTTATAGAAAACAATGTTTCTGGAATAGGAACACCACATCTAGACATAATTTGTAATGTTTTTACTTTATTACGGGCTTTTATAATGCTTAAAGATTTTACAGTAGTAAAAACACCATTTAGCTCAAACTCTCTAACAACAGCAGCACCGTGTCTTGTTACCTTGTTTCCTATTCTAGGAATTATAGCATCAAACTCATTTGTAATGTCTTCTTCATTAAGATATACTTTGGGTGTATCTGCACCAAGTTTAACAGAGCACTTAGTGTGGTCTATTAACTCTATGTAATGCCCTCTTTTTTCTGCTTCTTGTGCAATTCTACGGGTAGAATATACTGCCATACTAACAGAAAGTAGCCCAATGTCCATCTTTTAGATCTTAATAATTTTCTATGAATATCGGTCAAAAATAATAATTAAGAGAATTGTTACTCTAACTTTCTTTAAATTAATTCTAAATATGCTACATAATCAGGGCAAAGTTTGTTGATAACTTAATTGCGTCGTAAATTTGTAGAACAAAAACTAACAACAAATGAGCGGATTTTTTAAATCTTCAATTGGTAGAAAGTATGCAATGGCACTTTCTGCTTTATTTTTAATGTTTTTTCTACTTCAGCACTTTGCTATTAACATTTTATCGGTATTTAGTCCAAACGCATTTAATGAGGCTTCTCATTTTATGGGTACTTTTTGGGCTGTGCAGTATTTATTACAGCCGATTTTAATTTTTGGAGTAATGTATCATTTTATAATGGGCTTTATTCTTGAATTTAAAAATAGACAAGCAAGAGTAGTAAAATATGCTAAAAATAATGGAGCAGCTAATTCTAGCTGGATGAGTAGGAATATGATTTATAGCGGTTTGGCTATACTAGGTTTCTTGGTGCTTCACTTTATTGATTTCTGGTTACCAGAAATAGACACAAAATACATCCAAGGCGATATGTCTGGATTATTAGCAGATGGGGAAGGCTTTCGTTATTACGAAGAGCTAACGCACAAGTTTGTTAACCCATTAAGAGTTGGCGCTTATGTTTTGGCATTTGTGTTTTTATCTTTACACCTTATGCACGGATTTAGTTCTGCGTTTCAATCTTCTGGAGTTAGCTCTATGAGAAAACAAAAGCTTCAGGCTTTTGGTAAGGCTTATGCTATAATACTTCCTTTAGGATTTATTTTTATAGCCCTTTTTCATTATTTTAATCATTAATAATATAGTATCATATGTCTGTATTAGATTCTAAAGTACCTAAAGGCCCTCTTAAAACTAAGTGGACCGATTATAAAAACCATATAGATTTAGTTAACCCGGCTAACAAACGTAACATAGATGTTATTGTTGTTGGTACTGGTTTGGCAGGTGGTTCTGCTGCTGCTACATTAGCAGAGTTAGGTTACAATGTAAAAACATTTTGCTACCAAGATTCTCCGCGTAGAGCACACTCTATTGCGGCACAAGGTGGTATAAATGCAGCAAAAAATTATCAAGGAGATGGAGATTCTACTTACCGTTTGTTTTATGACACGGTTAAAGGAGGAGATTACCGTTCTCGTGAGGCAAACGTTTATCGTTTGGCTGAGGTTTCTGCCAATATTATAGATCAGTGTGTAGCACAAGGGGTTCCTTTTGCTCGTGATTACGGCGGATTATTAGATAACCGTTCTTTTGGAGGAGTATTAGTTTCTAGAACTTTTTATGCTAAAGGGCAAACAGGACAACAGTTATTATTAGGAGCATATTCTGCAATGAACAGACAAATTGCACGTGGTAAAATTACACCGTTCAATCGTCATGAAATGTTAGATGTTGTAAAAATAGATGGTAAAGCGCGTGGTATTATTGCTCGTAACTTAGTTACAGGAGAAATAGAACGTCATTCTGCACACGCAGTTGTAATTGCTTCTGGTGGTTATGGTAACGTTTATTTCTTGTCTACAAATGCAATGGGTTCTAATGCAACTGCTGCTTGGAAAATACATAAAAAGGGAGCATTTTTTGCAAACCCTTGTTATACTCAAATTCACCCAACGTGTATTCCGCGTTCAGGAGACTATCAATCTAAATTAACATTGATGTCAGAATCTTTGCGTAATGATGGTCGTATTTGGGTTCCTAAAAATATGGATGATGTTTTAGCAATTCGTGAAGGCAAGAAAAAGCCGACCGATTTGTCTGAAGATGAAAGAGATTATTACTTAGAAAGAAGATACCCTGCATTTGGTAACTTAGTACCGCGTGATGTTGCATCTAGAGCAGCAAAAGAACGTTGTGATGCTGGTTACGGTGTTAATGCAACTGGTGAAGCTGTTTATTTAGATTTTGCCTCTGCTATTGAAAGATATGGTAAAGAGCAGGCTAAAATTCATAATATAGCTAATGCTTCTGCAGATAAGATATATGAATTAGGTGCTGCAATAGTTAAGGCTAAATATGGTAACCTTTTTCAGATGTACGAGAAAATTGTAGATCAAGATCCTTATAAAACTCCAATGATGATATACCCAGCGGTACATTATACAATGGGTGGTGTATG
The DNA here is from genome assembly GCF_002813425.1 of Cellulophaga sp. RHA19. Classification (NCBI taxonomy): domain Bacteria; kingdom Pseudomonadati; phylum Bacteroidota; class Flavobacteriia; order Flavobacteriales; family Flavobacteriaceae; genus Cellulophaga; species Cellulophaga sp. RHA19. The sequence continues at coordinate 807,137 of NZ_PHUL01000001.1, read as the reverse complement.
GGTAGATTATAACTTAATGACTACTGTAGACGGTTTATACTGTATTGGTGAAGCAAACTTCTCTGATCACGGTGCAAACAGATTAGGAGCTTCTGCTTTAATGCAAGGTTTAGCAGATGGTTATTTTGTTTTGCCTTATACAATTGGAGATTATCTTTCTCACGAAATTAGAACAGGTAAAATTCCTACTGATACACCAGAGTTTGATGCTGCTGAAAAGGAAGTGACAGATAAAATTAACTTCTTTGTAAATAATAAAGGATCTCATTCTGTAGATTATTACCATAAGAAATTAGGTAATATTATGTGGGAGAAATGTGGTATGTCTCGTAACGCACAAGGGTTAAGAGAGGCAATGGTAGAGATTAAAGAATTACGTGAAGATTTTTACAAAAACGTTAGTGTTCCAGGTAATGCAAATGAATTAAATAGCGAATTAGAGAAGGCTGGTCGTGTAGCAGATTTCTTAGAGCTAGGAGAGTTGTTTGCAAAAGATGCTTTGGAAAGAGAAGAGTCTTGTGGTGGTCACTTTAGAGAAGAGTCTGTAGAGTTAGATGGTGAGCAAAAGGGTGAAGCTAAGCGTAATGATAAGGAGTTTGCTTTTGTTTCTGCTTGGGAATATAAAGGAGAACCTGGAGATGCTATTTTACACAAAGAAGACCTTGAGTTTAACGAAATTGAATTAAAACAACGTTCATATAAATAAGATAGACATTATGAATTTAACACTTAAAATTTGGCGTCAAAAAGATGCTCAATCTAAAGGTCAGATGGTCGATTATAAAGTGACTGAGATCTCAGAACATATGTCTTTCTTAGAAATGATGGATGTTTTAAACGAACAGTTAATTAACTCTGGTGAGGAGCCAGTAGCTTTTGATCATGATTGTCGCGAAGGTATTTGCGGTATGTGCTCTATGTATATTAATGGTGAAGCTCACGGGCCAGATAGAGGGGTAACTACATGTCAATTGCACATGCGTATGTTTAAAGATGGTGATACTATTACAATAGAGCCATTTAGAGCAGCTGCATTTCCTGTATTAAAGGATTTAGTTGTAGATAGAGGTGCTTTTGATCGTATACAACACGCAGGTGGTTATATATCTGTAAACACTTCTGGTAATACACAAGATGCTAACGCAATTCCTATTTCTAAGCACGCTGCAGATGAAGCTATGGATGCTGCAACTTGTATTGGGTGTGGTGCTTGTGTTGCAAGTTGTAAAAACTCTTCGGCTATGTTGTTTGTGGGAGCTAAAGTATCTCAGTATGCTTTATTGCCACAAGGACAAGTAGAAGCAACAGACCGTGTTAAAAATATGGTTGCTCAAATGGATCTAGAAGGTTTTGGTAACTGTACTAACACAGGTGCTTGTGAGGTAGAATGTCCTAAAGGAATTTCTTTAGAGAACATTGCACGTATGAACCGTGAATTTTTATCTGCAAACATTAAAGGATAAGCTAAAATAAGTTACAGCGTAACTATTTACATAAAATTAAAAATCCCAAGTTGTATGTACAGCTTGGGATTTTTTATGTTTTGCTTTTTAATCGGCGTAATTTGGAATGTAAGTACTGCCTGTTACAATAGCTTTTAAATCCTTTTCTAGGCTTATTACGGGCGATTCTACTATTCGGTTAACTTCCTTATTATTTTTGTATAAAATAAACGTGGGAACGTGTGTAATGTTTAATCCTTTTTCTTCTCCTCCAGGACTTTTTTTGTAGTTATTTTTTGCATTGTCTACAGCCACTATGCTAAAATTTTCCATTGGAAAGTTAGCGGCTTCTAGTATTTTATAAAAAGGAGGTGTTTCTCTTTTGCTATCTCCGCACCAAGTGCCCATAAAAGCAACTATTTTGTATTTTTTTAAATCTTCTTTTATTGTGTTTAGTGTTTTTGTGTCTACCTTGTAGTCATTATAATTAGGTGTAAACCAATTTGCAAATGAGTTTTGTGTTAAATCAGACTTGCTAATCTTGCCTAGTAAGCGCTCTCTGTTGTTATGGTCTTTTGGAATTTGTGCAGAAACAGATGTAACAAATAAGAGAAGTGCTAGTATTAGTGTTGTGTGTGTGATTTTTTTCATTTTAACTGAATTTTATACTAAGTTATATCCTCTAGGTAACATAATCAAGCGTTTTAAGGCTATTTTATGATGTAATGAAGTTTGTGTGTAGTAAAGGTAGGTAATTCTTATTTCTCTTTATATTGAAGGTAGTAAAAGGGTGTATTGTCTTTTTAGTGTAAAAAATCTGTTATTAAAAACTGTTTTAAAATAGAAAAGGAGCGGCATTTTAAATGCAGCTCCTTTTAATGTCTTTGCTTTAAACTCATTTATGATATCATAAATAGTTTTTTTGTTAGGCTAATAATTCCAGAAAAAAAGTTCTTCTTGTAAATTACTTTCTGTGTTGTAGGATAAATTTGGGTGCTCATAGTTATATTGTTTAAAGTTGTAATTTAAGGTTAAGCTTTTATACAATGTAAATATATGTGCATACTTTAAAATTGTAAAACAATTGTTGTAAAATGGCTTTTTTTTGTTGCAAGCGCCTAGTTTTTTGTTTAAATATCCATCTCAGGAACATCGCCATTAATAATTAATGTTCCTTTTGTGGCTTTTTTAATTTCCTCTACAGATACCCCTGGTGCGCGTTCTAAAAGTAAAAAACCGTCTTTTGTAACCTCTAAAACGGCAAGGTTGGTTACTATCTTTTTTACACAACCAACGCCTGTTAATGGTAATGTACATTTGTCTAGTAATTTAGATTCGCCAGCGCGGTTGGTGTGCATCATTGCAACAATAATATTTTCGGCAGAAGCAACTAAATCCATAGCGCCCCCCATGCCTTTTACCATTTTACCTGGAATTTTCCAGTTGGCAATATCTCCGTTTTCAGAAACTTCCATAGCGCCTAAAATGGTAAGGTCTACGTGTTGTCCTCTTATCATTCCAAAACTAGTGGCAGAATCAAAAAAAGAAGCTCCAGGAAGCGTTGTAATGGTTTGTTTGCCGGCGTTAATAATATCAGCATCTTCCTCGCCTTCAAAAGGAAAAGGACCCATACCTAATACGCCATTTTCACTCTGGAACTCAACACTAATATCATTATTTACAAAATTGGCTACTAACGTTGGTATACCAATACCAAGATTTACATAAAACCCGTCTTGTACTTCCTTTGCTATACGTTTAGCTATTCCGTTTTTATCTAGCATAATAGTTACTATAAAATTGAATATTATTTAAGTTGATAAGCTACCTGCGTCTTATCATATATTTGTTAAAGGTGTTAGTTGCGCTACTTTCTACAGACATAAAAATTATGGGAATTCCAAATGCAACTGTTCCAATAGCTCCAAAAATAGACCATAAAATTATTGCGGTTATAAGACCAATTATAGCTCCTATAACTATTAACCTTTTGTCTTGTACTGCTGTAATTTTATTAATGTGTACTTTTTCCTTAGAGTTACAATTTTTACAATTGGTGTCAAAATTATCACCAATTTTCATATGCAGATCTCCTCTGGTTGCTATTACTGGTGTGTAGTAATTTGTTGCTTTGCAAGAAGGACATCTATACGATAGTTTCATAAACAATTTTTGTATTACCCTCTAGCTCTAACGGTACGTTGTTCTATTCTTTTTTGATAGTCTTTTCCTTGAAAAATTCGTTGCACAAATATACCGGGAACGTGAATTTCATTAGGATCTAAACTTCCTGCGGGTAGTAACTCTTCAACCTCTGCAACAGTTATTGTAGCTGCGCCACACATTACTGCATTAAAGTTACGAGCAGTTCCTTTAAATATAAGGTTGCCAGCTTCATCACCTTTCCAAGCTTTTACAAAAGCAAAGTCTGCTTTTGCGGCTTCCTCTAAAACATACATTTTGCCGTTAAACTCTCTTGTTTCTTTCCCTTCTGCTACTTCTGTACCGTACCCAGCAGGAGTATAAAATGCAGGGAAACCAGATTGCGCAGCTCTGCATTTTTCTGCTAAGGTGCCTTGTGGTGTTAATTCTACTTCTAACTCACCGCTTAGCATTTGTCTTTCAAACTCATCATTTTCACCTACATATGAGGATACCATTTTTTTTACTTGGCGTTTTTGAAGTAATAAACCAAGACCAAAATCATCTACACCTGCATTGTTAGATATACAAGTTATGCCTGTAACATTCAGGTCAACCAATTCTGATATTGCGTTTTCTGGAATGCCGCATAAGCCAAAACCACCAACCATAAAAGTCATATTGTCTTTTACGCCTTTAAGTGCTTCTTTAACGTTTGCTACTGTTTTTCTAATCATTTTAAATAAGAATTAATTAAAAATCAAGATCGTCTATATCGTCTTCAACTTTGTTGTCTTGTTGCATTTCTTTTCTAACCTTAGCGCAATCTACGTTAATAGATAGGTTTTTGGGTTTGGTAAATGCCTTATCAGATATCCCTAAATCTTTATTTGCATAATTTGCCTTCATATACATACCCCAAATAGGTAATGCCATTGCTGCTCCTTGCCCGTATGTGATACTTTTAAAGTGTGTTGCTCTGTCTTCACCACCAACCCAAACTCCAGTAACTAGGTTTGGTACCATGCCCATAAACCAACCATCACTTTGGTTTTGTGTAGTTCCTGTTTTACCAGCAATTGGATTGCTAAGTTCGTAAGGATAGCCAGTCATAATTTCTTTATAATCTCTTCTATTTGCTTGGTATTTGTGTCTTAGCCTTGTTCCAGAACCACCTTGTGTTACACCTTCCATCAGGTTTACAACGGCATAAGCAACATCTTTACTCATAACGTCTTTTGTTTGTGGGGTGTATTCATATAAAACAGTGCCGTTTTTATCTTCAATTCTTGTAACCATTACTGGTTTTACATAAACACCTTGGTTTGCAAATGCACCATACGCACCAACCATTTCATATACACTCATATCTGCAGTACCTAAAGCAATAGATGGTACTTCTGGCAACTCTTTAGAAATGCCTAATTTTTTTGCCATTTGGACTACAGGAACAGGGCCAACTTCATCTATTAGTTTTGCTGTGACAGAATTTACGGAATTTGCTAATGCCTGTTTAAGTGTCATCATTTTTCCTGAATACTTACCGTCTGAATTTTTAGGGCACCAAGCATCTGTATTGCCGTGCTTACCAGCAGCAATACAATGTTGTGTATCCATAATAGAATCACAAGGAGATAAACGTAATTGGTCTATAGCGGCAGCATAAACAAATGGTTTAAATGTAGAACCTGCTTGTCTAGATCCACTATACACATTGTCATACTGAAAATACTTGTAATTTATACCGCCAACCCAAGCTTTAACATGTCCTGTTTGTGGTTCCATAGACATCATTGCTGTTCTTAAAAAAGATTTGTGATACCTAACAGAGTCTAAAGGAGACATTACTGTGTCTTTGTTTTTTGTTTTGCTTGTCCAGCTAAAAACCTTCATTGGAATTGGCTTTTCAAAAATGGCTCTCATTTCTTTTTCAGATTTGCCATTTCTTTTCATAGCTCTCCATCGGTCAGAAGATTTCATGCCTCGTTCTAAAATTCTATTAATTTCGCTCTTATTTAGGTCTAAAAACGGAGCATTTTTATTGCGTTCAGGTGTGTTTTGAACAAAAAACTCAGCCTGTAGTTTTGTCATATGTTTTTCTACAGCTACTTCTGCATTTTTTTGCATTCTAGAATCAATAGTAGTATAGATTTTTAATCCGTCTAAATACAGATTCCATTTTTCTCTTTCTCCTTTTAAAGCTGGTTTAGGGTTTTTCTTCGCCCAGTCGTTCATAAAACCTTGCAAGTACATTCTAAAATATGTGGCAAGACCTTCTTTGTGGTTTTCAGGAGAAAAGTTTAAGCTTAAAGGTATTTGTTGCAAAGAGTCTTTGTCTTTTTGGGTAATGTAGCCGTATTTAGCCATTTGTGCTAAAACTACATTTCTACGGTTTAAAGTTCCCTTTGGGTTTCTTTTAGGAGTAGGGTTGTATAAAGATGAATTTTTAAACATACCTACTAACATAGCAGATTCCTTAACATCTAAATCTTTAGGTTCTTTACCAAAGTAAATACGAGAAGCAGAACGTATACCATCTGCATTGTTACCAAAATCATAGATGTTAAAGTACATAGCTATAATTTCTTCTTTTGTGTATTGGCGTTCTAAACGAGTTGCAATAACCCATTCTTTAATTTTTTGAGTGTAACGTTGCCATCCTCTAGCAGCTAAGCCGGTAAATAATTGTTTAGCTAATTGTTGAGAAATGGTACTAGCTCCACCTTTTTTTCCTAAATAGAAAAATGCTCTTAAGGTGCCACGTGCATCTATACCAGAATGTTCAAAATAACGAGCATCTTCAGTTGCAACTAGGGCATCTACCAAGTGTTTTGGTAGTTGGTCATAAGCAACATCTGTTCTGTTATCATCTAAATAATATTTACCTAAAAGTTCTCCGTCAGAAGATATAATTTGACTAGCTAAATTTGTTTGTGGGTTTTCTAAACGTTCAAAATCTGGTAATTCTCCAAATGCACCCATAGATGCTAGCAGAAATACTAGTACGGCAGAAACTATACCTACTACAAATAATATCCAAAACCATTTTACAAATTTTAAAAATGGTTTACTCTCTTTTTTCTTTACAGCCTTTGCCATTGCTATTCTTTAATTTTTTCTATTTGATACCCAACATCTGTGATGCCTTCTAAATTTGCTACGCCATTAACGCTTCCGTTTTTACGCATAGCTTGTGATATTTGTAATGTATATACGCCGTTTTCTGGAAAAACGATGTTTTCTTTAAGCCATAGTTTATTTTCTTTAACGCTGCCATTGCCTTTACCTAGCCATTCGCCGTTTGGTTGTGCCATTTGATACTCTAAAGTATCTTTTATAATGGTTCCATTTGGGAAACTTAATTCTGATATTAAAAATAAGTTACTGTAAGGAAATGTGTTGTCATTTCTTAGATTGATAAAAACATTATATCTGTTTATTGTATCTGGGGCATTAAAAGAAAAATCTACGGGTTCATCTTTATTCCAGACACCATTTTTGGTTGCCTTGTATTTGGTTTCTACAATGTTAGAGTTGCAAGCTCCTAAGAGTACAAGTAAAAAAATGATAAAACTATTTCTTAGCATTTTTTGTGGGTCTTTTTTTGTTAGTGTTGTTGCTATTTGGGTTGTTATTTTTTTTGTTTGCAACAGGTCTTTTTTTAGCCGGGCTTTTGGCGTTATTTTCCTTGTTGTTAGGGTTAGGTTTTGATTTTGGTTTTGGCCTTTTACCTTTAGGGTTGTTGTTGTTGTTGTTGTTGTTGTTGTTGTTGTTGTTGTTGTTGTTGTTGTTGTTGTTGTTGTTGTTGTTGTTGCGCTTTTTATTGTTATTGTTGCGCCTCTTTTTGTTAGGTTTTTTAGGCTTGTCAAAACGTGTTAAGCTGTCTTGGCCAACAACATTTTCAAACACCATTGCTTTTTCTTCAATTACATCCTCTACAGCATAATCTTCTAGACTAGTAATTCTCTCTTTTTGTCTGTTTAAGGCAACAAGTTCATTTACTTGGTGCTTGGTAAGCATATGCCAGTTAGCGGGATCATCCTTGTATGAAAACCATAGCATCTCCTTAAAAATGTCGGTTTTTTGACAATAAGCAACTCCTTTTTCTGTAAATATTTTTGTGTCTTGACCAGGAAAGTCCTTTAAGGCATCTAGGTATACATCTAACTCATAATTTAAACAGCACTTAAGCTTGCCACATTGGCCAGCAAGTTTTTGTGGGTTTAAAGAAAGCTGTTGGTAACGAGCTGCAGCTGTACTAACAGATCTAAAATCTGTTAACCAAGTAGAGCAACATAATTCCCTGCCACACGAGCCAATACCTCCTAAGCGTTGTGCTTCTTGTCTGTATCCAATTTGACGCATTTCTATACGAATAGAAAATGCTTTTGCCATATCTTTTATCAGCTGTCTAAAATCTACTCTATCTTCTGCGGTGTAGTAAAATGTAGCCTTAGAGCCATCTCCTTGAAACTCTACATCAGAAATTTTCATTTGCAGTTTTAATGCAATTGCAATTTCTCTAGCGCGTTTTTTTATGGCTTCTTCACGATCTCTGCAATTTTGCCATGTGTCTACATCTTTCTGGTTTGCTTTTCTGTATAATTTTAAAACATCTTCACTATCTATAGCAACTTTTTTCTTTTTCATTTGAACTCTAACAAGCTCGCCTGTAAGTGTTACCATACCAACATCATAACCAGATTTGGCCTCGGTTACTACTAAGTCTCCTATTGCAAGAGATAACTTATCTGTATTTTTAAAAAATTCTTTTCTACTGTTTTTAAAGCGTACCTCTACGCAATTAAAAGGCTCTGCGCCGTTTGGCAACGACATATTAGAAAGCCAATCAAAAACCGTTAATTTATTACAGCCATCTGTTCCGCAAGTACCATTGTTCTTACATCCTTTTGGTTGGCCGTCTTTACCAGTTGAACAACTGCTACAACCCATATTATATATATTGATTTGACTAAAAAAACAAAGCTGCTTTTTGTCAAAAAAGGTTCATATTAATTTACTTAACCGTAAAGATACTATTTTTAAGTTGAAAATAATAAGGAGGTACTTTATTGCATAATGTTAATTATGTAAAATTGAAAATTCAGTCTTAAGAATGAGTCAGTTTTAATTAAAAAAGGCAGTTAAAATCTCTTGATTTTAACTGCCTTTAAAATGTATTTTTGAGTTTGTAAAAGTCTTACTTTTTGTATTTTAAAACTTCAGATCTTCCTTTTTTAAATATTTTGTTGCTAACGGTTTTTCCGCGTCTCAATTCTTTTTGCTCTTCAAAAGGTAATGCGTGTATATCTTTACATTCTGTGGAGCAGCAATTGTCCATTTCTGCAGCGCATTTTTTACATTGTATAAACAATAAATGGCAAGCTTCATTAGCGCAATTTACGTGCTCGTCACAAGGTTCTCCACATTGGTGACAATTTGCAATTACATCATTAGTAATGCGTTCTCCTCTTCTGTGGTCAAAAACAAAGTTTTTGCCAATAAACTTATTTTCTAAGTTTTTATCGTTTACTTGTCTAGTGTATTCTATAATACCGCCATCTAGTTGGTATACATTTTTAAAACCTTTGTGTTTGTAGTATGCGCTGGCTTTTTCACAACGGATGCCCCCTGTGCAATACATTACTAGTTTTTTGTCTTCTTTATGGTCTTTTAAATCGTTTTCTATAATATCTAAAGAATCTCTAAAAGTGTCCACATCTGGTGTAACAGCATTTTTAAAGTGACCAATTTCACTCTCGTAATGGTTGCGCATATCTACCAAAACAGTATTTGGATCTTCAATAAGCTCATTAAATTTTTCAGCATTAACGTGTACTCCTCTGTTTGTAACATCAAAAGAGTCATCATTTAAGCCATCTGCAACAATTTTGTTACGCACTTTTACCTTTAGCTTTAAAAAGGACATGTTGTCTTGTTCAATAGCTATGTTTAATCGTACATTTTCTAAAAAAGTAATGCTATCTAAATGCTCTTTAAAGGCATTAAAATTTTCTGCAGGAACAGATAATTGGGCATTTATACCCTCTGTGGCTACGTAAATACGACCAAGAACATCCATCTGGTCCCAGGTAATAAAAAGGTGATCTCTAAATAAAGAGGTGTTGCCTATGTGCGCATATTTGTAGAAAGAAATGGTTAGGCGTTCCTTACCAGCCTCTTCAATAAGGGCTGCTCTTTCCTTGGCGCTTAATGTATTGTACAGTTGCATGCTATACTAATTTTATTAAGTTAAAGAATAGCGGCAAAGGTAAAAACTATTACACTTTTAGGCAACAAAAAAGGACCTTAACACATAGTTAGGTCCTTTTTAGATGCTTTTTTCTACTTAATCAACAAAGCAGAAAAAATAATTTTGCCTTAGAATAACGGAATCCTAGGGCGCCTTCGTTTTAGGATTGAAAGTGAACACACCTTGTAGATGCGGCTTTGGTAAAAAGGTTGCGTTGGCATTGTATTATGACAAAAGAAGTGGTAATTTAGCGGTACAAACACTATTAAAAATGAGCAACGAAAAAGAAGCAAAATTAAAAGCGTTAAAATTAACTTTAGACAAGCTAGATAAGACTTACGGTAAAGGTGCTGTAATGAAAATGGGTGATAAAGTTGTAGAGGATGTAGCTGTTATCTCTTCCGGATCTTTAGGTTTAGATATTGCCTTAGGTGTAAACGGTTATCCACGTGGTAGAGTGGTAGAAATATACGGTCCAGAATCTTCTGGTAAAACTACATTAACGTTGCACGCTATAGCAGAGACGCAAAAAGCAGGTGGTATTGCAGCATTTATTGATGCAGAGCACGCTTTTGATCGTTTTTATGCAGAAAAATTAGGAGTAGATATAGATAATTTAATTATTTCTCAGCCAGACCATGGTGAGCAGGCTTTAGAAATTGCAGATAATTTAATTAGATCTGGTGCTATTGATATAGTTATTGTGGATTCTGTTGCTGCTTTAACGCCTAAGAGTGAAATTGAAGGTGAAATGGGTGATTCTAAAATGGGATTACACGCAAGACTTATGTCACAAGCATTACGTAAGTTAACTAGTTCTATTAGTAAAACTAATTGTACTGTTATATTTATTAACCAGTTAAGAGAAAAAATTGGAGTTATGTTTGGTAACCCAGAAACTACTACTGGTGGTAATGCATTAAAATTTTACGCTTCTGTACGTTTAGATATTAGAAGGTCTACACAAATTAAAAGTACAGATGGTGATGTTTTAGGTAACAAAACACGTGTTAAGGTTGTTAAAAACAAAGTTGCACCACCATTTAGAACTACTGAGTTCGATATTATGTATGGAGCAGGTATATCTAAAGTGGGAGAAATTTTAGATTTAGGTGTGCAGTACGAAATAATTAAGAAAAGTGGGTCTTGGTTTAGTTATGGCGATACTAAACTTGGTCAAGGTAGGGATGCTGTTAAAAATATATTAGCAGATAACCCAGAATTGCTTGAAGAGTTAGAGGTTAAAATTAAAGATGCTATTAAGGCTCTTGCCGAATAATTTTATACAAAAATTACAATTCCTTTTGCTTTTAGAAGGAAAATTCTACAAAATCCCGATTTTTTCGGGATTTTGTTGTTTTTAACGCAACCTTACTGTTTATAGACCATCTAAGGAGTAACTATTAATTTTATTACAGATGAAAAAAAGTTTAAGTATTTTAATGCTTGTGATAGCGAGTTTTTCCTTTACGGCTTGTTCTTTAGATGATGATGATAATACTAATTTTAAATATGTAAATTTAGAGGTAATAAGTGCAGAGGTTCCTGAAGCTTTTGAGTTTGGAGAAAAGTATACCATTTTTGTTACTTATGCGAGTCCAAATACTTGTACTTATTTTGAGGGTTTTGATATTCATAAACACCAATTAACAGAGCGTGAAGTGTACCCAATTGGTACAGAGTTAACTGGTAGTAATGATTGCCAAGAAAGTACAGAAGAGGTAGAGGTCTCTTTTGACTTTGAAGTAATCTATAAAGAAGATTATTTATTTAAATTCTGGACAGGACAAAACTCAGATGGTGAAGACCAGTACATAGAGATTGCGGTACCAGTAAACGAATAAAATATTTATAACCAACTAGTATATCTTTATTGGACTTAAACGAAACTATACATAATTGTGTAAAGGGTAATAGAGCTGCGCAAGAGCAACTTTATCGCCATTACGCACCTATGCTTTATGGTGTTTGTTTAAAATATTCTAAAAACAAAGTTGAGGCAGAAGATAATTTACACGATAGTTTTATGACCATTTTTGATAAAATTGGTCAGTTTAAATTTAATGGCTCTTTTGATGGTTGGATAAAGCGCATTACTGTAAATACTGTTTTACAGAAGTATAGAAAAGAGAGCTATGTAGCAATTAAACAAGAAGAGGAGATAGAAGAGCCTGTAGAAATAGAGGTGGGCGAAAGTTCACCTTCATTGTCTGTTTTACTAGGTTATATACAAGAGTTGCCGTACAAATACAGGACAACATTTAATTTATATGTATTAGACGGCTATACGCACAAGGAAATAGGAGATTTGTTAGGTACAACAGCAGGGACATCTAAGTCTAATTTGGCTAGAGCACGACAAATTTTAAAGGGTAAAATAGAAAAAACAAAATTAAAAATAGTAGTAGCAATAGTGCTGTTTTGTCTTCTGCAATGGTAATTGTATGTAGTTTATATTATATAAAATGAGTAAAGAAAATTTAGACAAGCTTTTTCAAGATAAGTTTAAGGACTTTGGAGATGTGCCAGACGAAAAAGTGTGGCAGAAGCTTAATATGTCTTTAGACCAAAAGAAAAAAGATAGACTTGTAATTCCTATTTGGTGGAAGCTTGGAGGAATAGCTGCTGCTTTAGCGCTATTGTTTTTTGCAATAAAACCTTTTTTTAAGAATGATAATGCAGTAGTGCCAGTAATTACAGATACAGAAAAGGTATTGCCTAATACTAATGTTGAGGTTGTTAGTAAAGATGCTAACATAATTGAGAAAGATGCATCTAATGACAGTAAGTCGGATTTAAATATTGAAGAAGAAGTAGTTGTTGGTACAACTAGTACTAAAAAGAATAAGGAAACTTCAGTTGTAAAAAATACATCTGTTGCTCATAAAAAAAATGCTAGTTTTAATGCTTTTGCAGCGACACAAAAGAGTGGCTATAGAGTAAATAGAGAGGGCAATACTTCTTTAGAAGCTAAAAATGGATATTCTAATAATGTTGCAGATGCTTCAATAAAGAATAAAAATGCTAAGCAAGAGAATTTAGAGGCTGGTAATGTGGATAATGTTGAAGCAAAGTCTTTATCGGTCTTAAAAGATAAAAAAGAAGAATTTTTGTCTAAACAAATAGAAAAAGCTGTTGTAGATATTGATACTGTTGGTAAAAAATCTATTTACGATGCCATAAAAGAGAACAAGGAAGAAACTGTTGCGTCTGCCAAAACGGACAAATGGTCTGTAGGAGCTAATGTTGCACCTGTGTATTTTAATTCTTTAAAAGATGGTTCTCCAGTAGATCCTAGTTTTGTATCTAACTCAAAATCCGGTAATGTAAATATGAGTTATGGTGTAACTGTGGCTTATGAGGTAAGTAAAAAATTGAGTATCCGCTCTGGTGTGCATAAAGTAGATTATGGCTATAATACCAATAATGTGTTTTTTAAGTCTGCATTTGATCCGGCAAGTAATAGTATGGTTAATACTATAGATTATAATGCAAGTGCAGAGAGTATTGTTATACAAACTAATAGAGATGTACTTTCGGAACCTAGTAATTCTAAGTTAGAAGAGGTTAGTTATGCCGCTAAAAGCACAAGTAGAGAAGGTAAAATGGTACAACAATTTGGGTATTTAGAAGTTCCTTTAGAGCTTAATTATGCGCTAATAGATGGTAATTTCGGTGTGCATTTAATTGGTGGTGTAAGTTCTTTGTTTTTGGTAGATGATTCTATCTCATTAGAATCGGAAAATTTAGTAACTAAAATAGGAGAGTCTAATAATATAAACAGTCTTAATTTTAGCACCAATATTGGGTTTGGATTAAACTATAAGTTTACGCCTAATATGCAGCTAAGTGTAGAGCCAATGTTTAAGTATCAGTTAAATACATTTTCTAATACTTCTGGAGATTTTCAGCCTTTTTCTATGGGTGTGTATAGTGGTCTTAGCTTTAAGTTTTAAAAAGATATACCAGTTGGTTTTTTACTTTGCAGCTCTTTAAGTATAACGTTTCGTACATCTTCTCTTAATGTTGCTTTATGTTCTTCGTCTAGCTCATTGGTTTCAAAAAAGGAATGAATTTTTACGCGCAATAAACCCGGACTTCCACTAAAAAAGGTAAAAGAAAATCTTTTTTTACAGTCTAAAAATGTCATTGGCACAATAGGTATTTTATGAGCAATAGCCATCTTAAAAGCGCCATCTTTAAACTCATCTAAAATAACGTCTTCTTCTGGTACGCCACCTTCAGGAAAAATACAAATACTTAGTCCTTGTTTTAGTCTTCTTTGTGCACGCATATATACAGCAGTTCTACTTTTGGTATTGCTGCGGTCTACCATAATACACACACGTTTGTAAAAGAAACCAAATAGCGGAATTTTAACCAACTCTTTTTTGCCCACAAACACAAAGGGGTTTCTACTAGCGCGTAACATTAGCATAATGTCTAACATACTAGTATGGTTTGCAACTAGCATATAGCTTTTTCCTTTTTCTATCTTTTGTTCTCTTTTTATTTGTTGCGGGCAACCCATACCTAATAAAATAGGTCTTGCCCAAAGGTTGCGTGCTAACCAAAAAAAGTATGGATACCATTTTTCTTTAATGCAAAAGATAAATAATAACGGAAAAAATAAGAGTATAGGTAATGCCACAAGTATGTAAAACCAAATGCGGTAAATTAGGTGACCTATGTTTTTAATAAAAGTGAACATAGCTTCAAAAATAGCAATTAATTAAAACTATGGTTAAAAAAGTTTACTTTTTAAATAATATCAAACTAAAAAAACCAAAAACCAAAATGTTGGTCTATTCTTCTATTTGCATTACCTTTGATTTTTACAATTATTTTAAATAAAATGGCAAGAGTTTTAACAGGAGTACAGAGCACGGGAGTGCCGCATTTAGGTAATATTTTGGGTGCAATTATGCCAGCTATAGATATGGCAAACGACCCAAAAAATGAATCTTTTCTTTTTATTGCAGATATGCATTCGCTAACGCAAATAAAAAATGGAGAAGAATTGCGTAACAATACTTATGCTGTAGCTGCTACCTGGCTTGCTTTTGGCTTAGATATTGAAAAAACTGTTTTTTACAGACAAAGCGATGTTCCGCAAACAACAGAATTATCATGGTATTTGAGCTGTTTTTTTCCGTATCAAAGATTAACCTTAGCACATTCTTTTAAAGATAAGGCAGACAGGTTAGACGATGTTAACGCTGGTTTATTTACTTATCCAATGTTAATGGCTGCAGATATATTGTTATATGATGCTGAGATTGTGCCTGTGGGTAAAGATCAAATGCAACATTTAGAAATCACAAGAGATGTAGCTTCTAGGTTTCACGCGCAATTAGGAGAAACATTTGTATTGCCACAAGGTAAAGTGCAAGAGGAGTCTAAATTTATTCCTGGTACAGATGGCGATAAAATGAGTAAGAGTAAGGGAAACTTAATTAATTTGTTTCAGACAGATAAGAAGTTGCGTAAGCAAATAATGGGTATCCAGACAGATAGTACACCAATGGAAGATCCTAAAGAGCCAGAAGGTGATAATGTGTTTGAGTTGTATAAAATATTAGCAACACCAGAACAGGTTGAAGAAATGCATGCTAAATATAAAGGTGGTAACTATGGTTACGGACACGCAAAGCAAGAATTGTTTGAGGTTATTGTAGCTAAGTTTGCAGATGCTCGTGAAAAGTATGAGTATTATATGAATAACCTAGAAGAAGTAGATGCTGCTTTGGCAATAGGAGCAGCAAAAGCAACAGAGGTTGCAAATGAGGTATTAAGTAGAGTAAGAGCAAAAGTTGGTTATTAACTTTTGCCCTTATTATACTGGGTTCTTTTTATTTAATAGAAATTAATTCTACATCAAAAATTAAAGCGGCGTAAGGAGGTATTTGGCCTCCTGCTCCTCTTTCTCCATAAGCTAGTTCTTGCGGAATGTATACTCTATATTTAGAGCCAACAGACATTAATTGTAATGCTTCTGTCCATCCTTTTATAACTTGTGATACACCAAAAACAATAGATTCTCCGCGTTGTATAGAGCTATCAAAAATAGTTCCGTCTATAAGTTTGCCTTCATAATGTACTTCTACTTTATCATCTGCCGTAGGTTTTGGGCCATCTGCAGGAGTTAAAATCTCGTATTGTAATCCGCTTTCTGTAGTTTTTATGCCTTCTCTTTTAGCGTTCTTAGCTAAAAAGTTTTCGCCTTCTTCACGTTGTCTTTTTGCTTCTTTTTCTTTATGCTCAGAAATGTTTTTACGAATTAAATCGCTAGCATCTACTTTAGTAATTTTTTCGTTGCCATTTAAAGTTTCTTCTAATGCAACCGCAAAAACATCATAATTTATAGATTGTACTCCTACAGATTTTAAGCTACTTCCTATTTCTACACCAAATGCATAACTAAACTTGTGTATACTGTCGTTTAGGTTTACTTCTTTAGCTTTTTTAAGCTGATTTAACTCGTTTTTTAGGGTAGAGGCTTCAGATTTTAAAGCGGCTACTTCCTTTATTAAGTCTTTCTTTTTTTGAGCAAAACTTGCTGTGCTTATAAAAAGAGCTATTGCTGCAATTACTAATTTTTTCATTTTATGATTTATATTTTTGTACGAAAATAACCAAAATCAGTAGTATTTCTTCACTGGTTTATTTCTATTTAGAAAAAACTAAAAACAAACTAATTAGTTTCTACTCTAGAGTAGAGCTCATTACCCAATGCCTTACTTTGTAGTTTTAATGAGTATTTTAAGAGGTAAACTACTTTGTTTTGGGTTTTTATATGTTTAATTTATGTAGTGTTAAACTAAATAGTCTTTTTTTAATGAGGTAAGTAAATTTAAATTGCTTTGTGTTTTTCTAATTTTTATATGGCTTCAAACAGTTTTCCGGGTAGTGGTCTAATTGCACCTTTCATTTCCATATTTAATAGCGTAGATGAGGTTTTAAAAACAGGAATGTTGCATGCTAAAGCAATAGTGTCTAGCAATTGTTTGCCTTCAGTTTGTAAATAAGAGTGTATTTGTTGCTCCAAATTGCTTAACTCTACAAACAACTGTTTTTGTATATTCTGATTTTTATTTTTTTGAGTTTCCCAATCTAATAAATAAACAACATCTGCCGCAGAAGTTATCATATGTGCTTTTTGCTGCTTAATTAGATTGTTGCAGCCTAAGCTGTACTTGTCCTCGGTTCTGCCTGGTACTGCAAAAACATCTCTATTGTAGCTATGCGCAATGTCTGCGGTAACTAGGCTTCCGCCTTTTTCTGCAGATTCTATAACCACTGTGGCTTCACTTAAACCGGCAATAATTCTATTTCGTTTTAAAAAATTCTCGCGTTCTGGTGTACTAGTGCTCCAAAATTCGGTTAAAAAGCCACCGTTTTTTTCTATGTCAGCTGTGTATTTGCTGTGCACTTTTGGGTAAATTTGGTTTAGGCCGTGTGCCAAACAGCCAATAGTTTGTAACCCGTGTTTTACAGCTTCTTTTTGTATACAAATGTCTACTCCGTATGCAAAGCCACTTACAATAACTGGATTTAAAGGAGCTATGTCTGCTATAAATTTTTCGCAAAAAGCAGTGCCGTAACTTGTTATTTTACGAGTACCCACAACACTAATAATTTTTCTGTTTTTTAAATCGATATTACCTCGTTTAAATAATAAAATAGGAGCATCTATAGCGTGTTTTAGGTAATCTGGATACGCTGCATCTGTAAAATATAAGGTTTCAATATTATTTTTCTCTATAAATTGAAGTTCTTCTTCTGCAGCATCTAAATGAGCTGTATCAAAAATATTCTTCAATTTTAAGGTGCCAATGCCATCAATTTTTAAAAGTTCTGCTTTTGTGCTACTAAAAATTTTAGAAGCACTGCCACAATGAGCAATTAATTTTTTGGCTGTAACACTTCCAATATTCGGAATGCTTTGCAATCTTAAATTCGCAATTAATTCTGTTGTAGTCATTTAGAGGCTTTCTATAATTGAGCACAAAATACAACAATTAAAATGTTAATAAAAAGTTGAGTGAAATGTTAAAAGCAAGATGATTTTTTACAATATTTGCCACAATGCGAACAGAACAATATATTGAAGAATTATTATATAGGTACAACTGTGTTGTAATACCTGAGTTTGGAGCTTTTTTAACGCAAAAAAAGTCTGCTGAATTAGATGAGGCTACTAATACCTTTACGCCACCTACTAAGATAGTTTCGTTTAACCAACAAGTAAAGTCTAACGATGGCTTGTTAATAACATATATTGCAACGGCTGAAAAATCTACCTACGAAGTAGCTTTAGAAGCGTTGACAAAAGAAGTTGAGCATTGGAAGAGAATGTTAAAATTAGGGCAAAGAATTAAGTTTGCTTCTGTTGGTGAGTTGTTTTTAAACGAAGATGAAAAAATTCAGTTTATACCAGCTAACCAAGTAAATTACCTAACTACATCTTTTGGTTTGTCTACCGTAGTAGCATCACCAATTACAAGAGAAGTTTTAAAAGAGGAAGTAGTTGCTTTAGAAGAAGAGGTGCCTTTTATCATTACTCCAGAAAAGAGAAAAACTAGTGCGTTTAGACCTTATTTAAAATATGCAGCAATTGCTTTGTTGGCAGTTTCTACAGGATTAACAGGTTTACGTTATTACAATACTACCGTTGCTATGCAAGAAGTTGCACAGCAAGATGCCAATGAGCAAATATCTAGAAGTATACAGGAAGCTACATTTTTTGATGCTACACCATTAGAATTGCCTTCTTTATCTTTAGATATTATTGCTAAACCAGCATCACAAGAGCATTATGTTATTGCAGGTGCATTTAGAGTGCAAAAAAATGCAAACAGAAAAATAGAAGAGCTAAAAGAACAAGGCTACAACGCATTGTATGTTGGTGTTAATAAGTATGGTTTACACCAAGTTGCTTATGCTAGTTTTAGTGATGCTAACGAGGGTATAAACTACCTAAATAAAATAAAATCTAGCGTATCTTCAGACGCTTGGTTGCTCTCAGTAAAGTAAAATATTTTCTTTTTTAAAGTAAAAGCGCAGTATCTTTGCGCAAAATTTAAAAAATAGAAAATGCATACACCTAAAGATAGTAGAACAGTTATGACAGATTTGGTACTCCCTAGTGAGACCAATCCGCTAAATAACTTGTTTGGAGGAGAACTGTTAGCTCGTATGGATAGAGCTGCTAGTATTGCTGCACGTAGACATAGTAGACGTATAGTTGTAACGGCATCTGTTAACCATGTTGCTTTTAATAGATCTGTTCCTGTTGGCAGTGTTGTAACAGTAGAAGCTGCTGTTTCTAGAGCTTTTAAGACTTCTATGGAGATTTTTATTGATGTTTGGATAGAGGATAGGTTTAGTGGTGAAAAAACAAAAGCAAACGAAGCTATTTATACTTTTGTTGCTGTTGATGATACCGGAAAACCAACTGAAGTACCTGCATTAATTCCTGAAACTGATTTAGAAGTTGAGCGTTTTGAAGCTGCCTTGCGTAGAAAACAATTAAGTTTAGTGTTAGCAGGAAAATTGAAGCCAGCGGATGCAACTGAGCTTAAAGCAATTTTTGTAGAAAAATAACAACTAGTATATTTTATTGTAAATAGTTTAAAATAAATTATTTATATTTTTTATACTGATGAGTATATGTAAGAACGGCTTGGAAATTAATCCAAGCCGTTTTTTGTTTTACTATAAAAATGTTTTTGTTATTTGTTGTACTTGTTTCAATCCATCTGGATCTAACGCAGTCTTTAATTTGGTAAAATCTTCTGCCCATGCAGATGTTCTTACTCGTAAAGGAGGCTGCTCGTTGTTTGATATCTCTGCAATTACTTCTGCTACTTGTAATGGAGTTTGGTATGTACTTTCTGAAGTTTCATTAGCTCTTTGTTGGTTGCCTTCCATATATTTTTGAAAAATAGGAGCATATTCTCCAGTTGCAAATTCACCTTTAACAGCCGTATTTTTTATGGCAGAAGTCATAAATTCTGTAGAAATTCCTCCTGGTTCTATAATAGAGAAGTTAATGTTAAAGCTGGGGCTAACATAGGTTGCTAAGGACTCTATAAAGCCTTCTACCGCAAATTTAGCACCACAATATAATTCGTTAAATGGCTGGCCAACCAAACCACCTACAGAACTTAGAGTAATTATATGGCCACTTTTTTGCTTTCTCATATATGGCAATACTGTTTTAGTTGTGTAAACAACACCTAAATAGTTTACGTTTGTTACCCATTCTATCTCTTTTTCTGTTGCTTGTTCAATTGTTTTTCCAAAACCTGCTCCTGCATTGTTTAGTAATACATCTAACTTACCATCTTTGCTAATAATTGTTTCTACAGCTTTAGTTATTGTTTCTTGCTTAGTTACATCTAACTCTAAAATATCTATATCTAGATCGTCTTTTTTTATGCTTTCTTTTAGTGCATTACTTTTTTCAAGGTTGCGCATTGTAGCGTATACTTTGTATCCGTTTTTAGCAAACAGTATTGCAGATTCTAATCCTACTCCTGTTGATGTTCCTGTAATTAATACGTTTTTTTTCATTTTTGTGTAATTTTATTTTATGGACTGAATATTCATTCCAATTGTTAAACAAATTTTTTTACTCTTTAATCGCATCCCAAACCAAGTCAATTTGGTTTTTAAGGGATTTATTATTGTTATTAGGTAAATTAATCCATCTTAAATAAGATAGTATTGAGCCACCTATAAATTGTAGCAACTCGTCATTTTCTATATTTTTAATAATATGCTCTTTTTTTCCTTTTAATAGAAGAGATATAGCACCTTCTATGGCGTTGTAGCCAACATTTTTGCTTTCTGCTGTAATAATTGGAGATGCTTGCAATTGGTCCATAAAACCAAAGTATAGTCTGTTTTTAGTAAAAAAGTCAAGTACAATACCATAATACATCTCAAACTGAATTTTAACAGGTAAATCTTTATTAAATACAGTATCTAAGACCTGTTTTTCTTCTTCTTTAATAGCTACATAAATAGCATTAATTAAAGCTTCCTTGTTTTCAAAATAATTATAAATAGTTCCCATACCAGTATTTGCTTTTTTTGCTATTGCAGACATTGGTGTAGCGTGTATACCGTTTTCTACTAATAACTCCAAGGCAGCTTTTAATATGGTTTCTTTTTTATTCATACGGCAAAGGTAAAGCTTTTGGAACAAGTATTCCAAAAGCCTTAATTTTAAATTTCTGTTAAAAGTTTAAATGGTGGCTTATTTAAATCAGTTTTGTTCTAATAACAACTGGTTTTTCATTGAGCTTTGTAGCGGCTAAAACCTTAAATTTAGCAATGTGAGGTTGTTGCCCGTGTAAATCTAAACCAGCTTCATTCTTCCATATCTCATGAAAAATAAATGTATTGTTATCTGTTAAGCTTTGCTGTAAGTCATATTTTATACAGGCTTCTTCTTTTAAGGTTTCTACTACCATATTTTGTAAAGCAGCTTTAACCTCTTCAGTAAATTCTGGCTTACTCTTAATTATTGCGGTTACATAAATTTTCATAAATCTAGTCTTTAAATTGCTGTTGCAAATGTTGCGAATAAATTACCATATCTCTATTTATATCTGCATTTTTTTCTACATCATGAAAGTGAAAACTTTTAATAGGAGTCATTCCAGTAAAAGCATTCATTTTATGAAAGCCAAATAATGGTCCGTCATCAACACTAGTTTCATTAAAGAATTCACCAGGCATAGTAAAGGCTGTTCTAGGCGCATTCCAACTACTTGTAACCATATACTTTTTGTTGTGCATAAGTCCACCCGTTCCGTAATTTATATTCGGATTTGTAGATCGTCTTCCGTCACTACTGTAAATACCATTGTTGTGTCCTTCTGTAAAAACAACATCTATGTATTTTTTAAAATTATGTGGTACTTGAAACCACCATATAGGTGTGTGGTAAATAATAATATCTGCCCAAACATATTTTTTTACTTCTTCTTTAGCGTTATAACCATTGGCAATATGAGTTGTTTTTACCATTGTACTGGGCATCTTGCTAAAAAAAGCTTCAGTTGCATTAGTTATTGTTTTATTAAATTGTCCGCTAGAATGACCAAAATTTTGTCCTGCATTTATGATAAAGATATGCTTCATTTTATATTTTTTTTAATTAAATGGCAAAGTTATATCTTGCTTAACTATAATTAAAATAGTATAAATTATACATTTGTATTATAATACTAATACTTGTCTCGTGGTAAATTTGGAATGGTACAGAACTTTTAAAGAAATCTATAAAACAGGAACACTTACTAAAGCAGCTAATACATTGTATATTTCTCAGCCAGGAGTAAGTTTACATTTAAGTTCTTTAGAAAGTTATGTTGGTTATAAATTGTTTGATAGAACAGGAAGAAAAATGATACCAACAGAGCGTGGTAAGATATTATACAATGTAATTTCTGAAGGATTACATATTTTAGAGGAAGCTGAAAAGAATTATAAGCAAAGCACAGAGAAACATACGCCAACAATTAGTATAGGAATGTGTTTTGAGACTTTTCAGATTACTTTAGAGCAATACATTTCTACGTTACCTTTTAATGTTATTATCAGGTTTGGTGAGTACCAAGAAATGCTACAAAATTTAGACAAAGGCATTTTAGATTTAATAATTTCTCCGCATAAGGGTAACGCTTCAAACATTACTTACGAGCCATTTTCTAATGAAACTATAATTTTGGTTGGTGGTAGTGAGGTAGATGATACGCTTTTTCAGGAATTAATTAAAACCGAGCAATATGCTAAAGCAGAACATTGCTTAAAGCAGGAAAAATGGTATGGTACTACTGGTGATATGGAGCATTTGTTTCGATTTTGGCAATATAATTTTGGTCATCGGCCAGATTTTAGGCCTAACTATATTGTTCCTAACTTAAACTCTATACTTAGGTGTTTAAGTAGTGCAAAAGGTTTAGCTGTAATTCCAGATTTTTTATGCAAAAAAGAAATTGAAGAGGGTAAAGTTAAATTACTTTGGAAGGGTCATAAAGAGCTTACTAATACATTATACTTTGCTAGCAGAACTAAAACATCATATAACGCAGAAATTGATTTAATTAAGGGGCTTTTTAGAAAAGTTATTGGATAATATGTTTATATACCAATTGTTATTTAACTCATATGCAAAATATAAACTAATGAAAAAACAGATATAAAAACCCATAATGCAAAGGCTAAAATAATAGGTTTTGACCCTGTTGTTTTTAAATCTTTTATAGATATGGTTGTACCCACAATAAACAATGTAAGTACTAATAAACGTTTAGAGTATAAAACAATGTTTGTTGTAGCAAAAGTGGGTAGAATATGGTAACTATTTATAAGTATAGCACAGATAAAAAGTATAATAAAATAAGGAATTTTTATTTTTTCTCCTTTAGTTTTAAAGATAAACATAGATAAGACAGACAAAGGAATAATCCACAATGTTCTAGATAATTTTACGGTTGTTGCAATTTTAAGAGCTTGGTCTCCGTAATCTAAAGCTGCACCAACAACAGAGCTTGTATCGTGTATGGCAATAGCGCACCAGAGTCCAAATTGTGACTGACTAAGACCAAGCCAGTGACCTAGAGCAGGAAATAAAAATAGGGCAACAGAGTTAAGTAAAAACACTACGCCTAGGGAAATACTTATTATTTTACCATTAGCCTTTATAACAGGAGCAATTGCAGCAATGGCGCTACCACCACAAATAGAAGTTCCTGAAGTTATTAAATGACCTAGCTTTAGATCCATCTTTAAAAATTTGGCTAAAATTAACCCCAAACTTACGGTTAGCACAATAGAAAAAAAAGTAAGGCTTAAACCATCCTTGCCCGTTTGTATGGTTTCTTTTAAAAACATTCCAAAACCCAAACCAATAACAGATATTTTTAAGAAATAGTGAATAGCTTTGTGGCTATGCGTTTTAAAAGGGTTTTTAAAAATGAGAGTAAAAATAAAACCTACACTTAGAGCAGTTGCACTATTTATTAATCCGCTTATTGCCGCTAAAACAATGCTGAAGTATATAATTTTTGTAATTAAGATTTTCATATCAAACTATATTAATCTGATACAAAACTACAGCTAACCTATAACTGTTTAGCAAACATTAAAGCTATGTTGTATAACTAAAGGTTATAGTTAGAGCGAATGTATTTTTCAAAGTTACTCATAGTAGCATTTTGGTACCCAGTTCTAGAAACAAAGTAAAACCAGCGTTCTATGGTAAAATCTTTAATATCTATTACTTTTAATTTATTGTGTAGTAAATCTTCTGTAACTGCATTTATAGAAAGTAAGGCGTAGCTGTTAGAGTAGTATAGGTAGTTTTTTATGGCTTCGGTACTATTTAAGGTAACAACCGTATTTAGTTTTTTTATGTTATTTTTTTGTAGAAATTGCTGAATAATTTTTTTTGTGCCAGAACCTATTTCTCGTTCTATTATGGGTAAGTTTTTCAACTCATTTAAGTTAATTACACCTTTCTTATGATTGCTATTTTTATTGTTGGTTACCAGTACAATTTCATCTTTAATAAACTTGTTAAAATGTAGTTTTGGATTGGTGTTTTTGCCTTCTGTAATTCCAAAATCTATTTGCTGATTTAAAATTAACTCTTCAATTTCATCAGAGTTTTCACTATCAATTTTAATACTTGTATTAGGAAACTGGATTTTAAATTTAGCTATTACCTTTGGTAAAATATAGTTTGCAATTGTAGTACTTGCTCCAAAACTAATTTTATCTGGGTATGTTTTTTCTTTATATAAAAATTGCTGATCTATTTTTGCGTAGATATCTAAAATTTGGTTTACGTAAACCAAAAAAGCTTTGCCATCTGCGGTAAGCTCTATAGAATTTCTTTTTCTAATAAAAAAGGCACATTTATAATCGTCCTCTAAATTTCTTATTGCTTTAGAAACTGCTGGTTGTGATATAAATAACTGTTCTGCTGCTTTAGTAAAACTTGCGTGTTGTGCAACGCTTTTAAATATGTGAAGTTTATTTTTCATAGATGAAATTTAGCAGCTTAGAGTTACAAAATTACTGATAACTTTTTTTGGAGTAATATTTTTTGCACTACTTTTAAATACGTTTAATTATAGGTATTCTAGAATTATTTGGATTTACCTATTTTACAAAGAAAAGAAAGCCTAATTACATTATTCAGTAGGCTGAATTAAATCCCACTTATTGCCATACAAATCTTTAAAAATGGCAACTGTACCATAAGGTTGTTTTATGGGTTCTTGTAAAAATTCAACTCCGTTTTTACAAAAAGAGTTGTAGTCTCTTAGGGCGTCATCAGTCTGCATAAAAAATGCAACACCATCACCAGCTTGCTTGCCAACAGTTGCTTTTTGTAGCTCAGAACTAGCAAGAGAAAGTACCAAACCAAAATTAGCCTGGTTTTTAGCTTGTATTGTAACCCACCTTTTTCCATCACCAAGTTGTACATCTTCAACCAAAATAAAATTTAACTTTTTAGTGTAAAATGTTATTGCATCATCATAATTAAGAACTAATAAAGTAGCATTCTTTACAGCGTGTTTCATAGTTTATTTGGTTTCGTATGCGTGTTTTTGTTTTTCGTAATCTTTAAATTCATTTTCTGTCATTTGAAAAATAATTTTTGAATACGAACGGTAATTTACAGCATCTTTTTCTTTTAAAAAATCTGTAATAATGTATTGTGTAAATGGGTATTGTAGATCTTTTGTTTTAAATGTAGAATATCGGTCTTTAGACTTTGGGTGTTTTTTTCTTAATATCTTGTATGATTTGTGTAGTGAGCGTGCTAAGTACAGGCATAAATCAGACAATATACTTTTTGGTATTTTATCATTAACTATTGGTTTGTAATGGTTTTCAATAGTTTTATAAAAACTCTTTTTAGACTCAAGTTTATTTGGTTTTTTCTCTAAAGGCATTTGGTGGTCATTAGATTATTAATGGTATAAACCTGAAAAAAAAGTATAGCGCTACATATTAGGAGCGCCATACCTTAAGTCATTTATGGATTAGTAGACCATAATGATGCGTTTTTAAGCATAGCTCTTCTAGGTAGTTTTAAGCCAGCAACAATAAGCTCTGCAAAGTCTTCTGGTTGCAAAACACTATCTTTAGAATCACTGTCTGCAATGCCTAGCTCTATAGACATATCAGAAGCAATTGTACTAGGTGTAAGTGTGTTTACTCTAATATTGTTTTTACGAACTTCTTTCATTAAAGACTCAGACATACCAATTACGGCAAATTTAGAAGCTGAGTATGCAGATGTATTTGCATTACCGTTTAAACCTGCTGTAGAAGAAATGTTAATAATGTCACCAGAGTTTTTTTCTATTAAATGTGGTAAAACCTCTTTGGTTACATAGTAAACTCCCATTACGTTGGTTTGCATAATTTGAGCCCATTGGTCTGCTTCCATATCATTAAAAGATCCAAAAGCAGCAATGCCAGCGTTGTTTATTAGAATATCTATGCTTTTAAACTCATTAAAAATAGATGTAATTCCTTTTTTTACTTCAGCTTGGTTACCAACATCAAAAACAGCATATGTTGCATCTACACCTAAAGCCTTAATTTCTGCAACTGTTGCTTCTAGCGTTTCTTTATTTCTTCCTGTTATTGCAATTGCAACACCTTCTTTTGCTAAAGCCAAAGCAGTTGCTTTACCAAGGCCTCTACTGCCACCAGTAATAAGGGCCTTTTGTCCTTTTATATTTTCCATTGTTTATTATGTGTTAGGTTGAAATGTGTAAAGTGTATTATTTCACTTTAATTGTATTACAAAAATATAGAACAATTAAGTTTTTAAGTAAGGAATAATGTTGGTTTTTTGTTAAGGTTTTTATTAAATAAAAATGCCTTATTCATTTTACAAAATGAATAAGGCATTTGATGTTTTGTTATATTTAACCTTTATATAGAAAGGTATTTACAATAGCTTTTTATATTTTGAAGGGCATTTTCAAACTCAGTACTACTTATTGTTTTTGCATTCTCTATTGTTTTTATAAGTTTTAATGATAGTAGCACTTCTGTAGTCAATTCCTTGTCCTTTTTTTCAATATGTATATGATCTTCAATTAGTTTCCTAAGTTCATCGTTTTCTATTTCAAACTTGCTCAAGTCTGTGTCAGGATTCGTTTCTCTTGCTAAAATTAGCATTACATATCTTTTCATTAAACTTGAAAATAGATTACTCTCTAAATCTGTTAAATGATATGTTTCTTTAAGTAAATTGATGTCAGGTTTTATAATACTCGTGTTAATATCTTTAAAAGAATATTTACTAAAAAAATCTCTTTCAGGGGTTTGAATATTTAGCCCCTTCATAAAAGTATTATATTCCTTAAACTTATCCTTAGACCCTTTATTTTCTTTACTGTAAAATTTAGGAACATATATGTTTTTTATAGCATAATATGTTTTCTTTGATTGGTAAATTGGAGTGTTATTATTGTATGGTGTTTTTGTTAGTTCATAAACTGTGTTTATATCAATGAATCCGTCTACATATTTATTAATAAAACTGTTTATTTTGTCAACTCTGTTAATGCTTTTAGTTTCATAGTATTTTGTAATCTTTAATTGTGGATACAAAGGTTTATGTAGTACTTTATCATTCTTTGTTGACTTCTTATTTTTAATTTCTCTTTCAATTCCAATTAAAAAATTCTTGTCTTTTCTACCAGCTTGAAGCTCTTTAATAGCTGTCAGAGATTTATCAAAATTATTAGCCATATAATATCCTTTAGCTATGTTAGACAAAGTATATAAATATAAGTTTCTCTGTTTTCTTTCTTTTTTATCTAAAGTAGAATTAAATTCTTCCCACTTTGCAATAGATGCTTTTGCTTTACTGTAATTCTTTACAACTATTGCTGATTCAAAATCTTTTAAAATAGTATTGTAATTTTCTACTTTTTTGTCATTTTCTTTCCATTTTTTAAGATAATAAAAATAGTAATTTTCTTCAATGTCTATTACCTTAAAAGCTTTGCTTAAAAAATTGACAGCATTTCTTTTTAGCTTATGTATTTGAACTTTGTTCACTTTATCTACATACTCTTGACTAATTATTCTATTTCCTTTGTTGTCTAAGCTTGTTATTTGTGATAAATTGTAAGGAGTAGTGTTTTCTATAACCAAAGTACTAGCTTTTGTATCTACTTTATTAGAGTAATCATATCGTGTTACATTATCCATTGCAACATTTAAATTTGAAGTTACTCTTAAATAAATAGGTCTTTCGTATATTATGCCTTTTCCTCTTTCAGTTATAAACTGGCTAGCCGATATTTTAGACGTGATATAAACATTATGTTTGATGTTACCTTTGTCGTCCTTTATATCTTTAATTTTTATAATAGGATAATTGTAGTGTAGTTCTAATTCTGATATATAATCAGGATATGAGTTGTTTAATGTAATTATAGAATCACTTAATCTTAAGTCGTAAGCACCAAAATTTTGACTGGAAATGTACTCTTTAGTATTTAACTCTTTGTCTTGCGAAAAGACTGTAGCGTAAAATCCTTTTGGATCATTTAATTGTTTAACCAATGCTGGCTTTTGCTTTGCTATTGTAATAGTCTTGTCTCTTGTTGATTGGGCAAATGCTAATGTTGAAAAAAGAGAGAATAAAATGAAGAATCTCATAATTTAATAGATCTTTTAAATGTTGGTTATTTTTAATTGTCTAGGTTGCAATTATTTAATTTAAATAATACTTACAAGTAAAGCAATGTAAGAATTTTACCTCTATTTTTAACAGAATGTTAACTGTTTTTTTTAAAGAGTAGATTGTTTACGCTTCTCTTCTAAAATTCAATTTTGTTTATTTGCAACTCTAAGCATTGCCACCTACTTTTATTTATGAACTTTATTGCCTTTTTTTCTAAAATTAAGTACACTACTTTGGTCCTTGTTATGGTTATTATAACCGTAATTAGTACTTTGGCATTGAGTTATTTAATTACCAATGAAATTACAATTGTTAGTGAAGATATTGCTAAGCGTAATTTTAGAGAAAAGTATGATGATGTATACTCAGAATTAACTCGTTTTGAGAACTTTTTAGGACGAATAGAAACAATTGTAGAAAATTCTAAATCTGTAACAGAGCTTCAAAACAATTTTAATACTTGGGTTTCTTTTCAGCCCGAAGAATTAGACTCTCTTATTTCCTGGCAGCAAGTTTCATTTACTCAAAAATCTGCTTCAGAAACATCTATAGCAATACTGCAAGACACTGTTTTTTCTGTAGCAAAAGCAAACAAGCCTTTATCAGTTATAAAAAAGCAAAGTGTTATTGTACCAGTTAATAAAGGATATGTTTGGCGTAATAAACTTACAGTGCTAAATGCTGCAAAAGACTCATTGTTTTTAGGGTATGATATTCCTTTGGTTAACCTACAAAAGTATTTTGCCAATGTAGATTCTAAGTCAATAAACTACGCTTATGTTTTTAATAAAGAAGGTTTAATTTTATTACACCCAGATGAAAATTTACTTGGTAAAAGCGTGTTTTTATTTAACTCTATTGGCCCTAAAGATACATTGGGCTTAACAACAGATAAACAAGTGCCAAGCGTTGTAAAATCTGAATACCTGCAGTTAGATGTTATACGATACTTGCAACCTTTAAAGTTAAAAGAAACCTCTTGGTATATTGCTGTTAGTTCTCCTAAAAATATTAGTGAAGAAAACGTTACAAAAATTAGACAGTATACTTTTTTAATTTATGGCATTTCTACAATGCTACTTCTCTTTGTTTTTTACTTTTTTAATCAGCTTATAAAAAAACAATACATAGAAAAAGAGCGATTGTTAAAAGAAAAAAATAGGCTAGTTGTGCAAAAAGAGATAGCAGAAAAAGAGAGTTCTTTTTTACAATTACAGCAATTAAAAGAACAAATAAACCCGCACTTTTTATTTAATGCGCTTAACTCTTTATATATGTTAATAGATGTAAATAAAGAGAAGTCTAAGATTTTTGCGTTAAAACTATCAAAGCTATATCGTTACTTTATTTCGCCACCAGCAAATAATATTACTTTGGTTAAAAATGAGTTAGAACTTTTAGACGAGTATATTTATTTGCAACAAACGCGTTTTGGTAAGAGCTTGCTTGTTACTATTTTGGGTGATGCTAGTTTAGCAAAGGATCATTACATTCCGTTTTTAGCATTGCAAACACTTGTAGAAAATGCAATTAAACATAACACAGCAACTAAAGTTAAACCACTTACAATAACTATTAACTTAGGGATAGATGAAATTGAGGTTGTAAATAACTACCAACCAATAGCAACTCCTCAAGAAAGTAACCACTTTGGTATAGACTATCTAAAAAACATTTATGCTTATTATAATGTAAATAATTTCACAAATTATCAGAAAAATTCGCAATACATTTGTCATTTGCCTTACATTATTTTTAAATAATCCATTCACTCCTTAATAATATCCACTCACTCCTCTTTTTTTGTGAGTATTTAGTAAAACCTAGATTTTTAGGCAAAATTATCACATAATTATGCGTAAAAATCAGTTTGCATTTATAGTAAAAATAATGCTGTTTATTCTTTTTTTAGGAAGTACAATTAGTGTTTCTGCTCAAAAAAACAATAAAAAAGACAAAGAACAATCTAAAGATAGCTTAAATAAAGGGTATAAAGATTATGCTAAGCTTATAGAAAAAGCGACTTTAACTAAAGGCTTATTCTCTGTTATAAAAACTGATAGCGATTATTATTTTGAAATTCCTGATAGCCTTTTTACAAGACAATTTTTAATTGTAAATAAAATATCTCAGGTTCCTTTAGCAATAAATGAGCACGGTTTAAACAAAGGAATGAATTATGAAAACAAACTAATTACTTTTCATAAAGACAGTCTGTCCAAAACAATTTGGGTTAAAACTAGTAACCCAATGGTTTCTTCTCCAAAAGATGACGCTATTACATTGTCTGTAAAAGATAATTTTGCAGAATCTATTATAGAAAAGTTTGATATTGAAAGCTACAATCCTAAAACAAATGCGCCTTTAATTAAGGTAAATAAGGTTTTTAATGGTAAAGAAAAAAGCTTTAATGATGTACTTAATAATGTTGGTTTAGGCGGTAGCGTTAAAAGCGATTTATCATACATTCAAAAAATAAAGTCGTTTCCAGAAAATGTTGTAGTTAAGTCTCAGTTAACCACAACGGTTAATGAAGGTGGGCCAGCTATGTACGTTACATTAGGGGTAACTAGCAATATAGTATTGTTGCCAAAAACACCAATGCAAGCAAGAGAATTAGATAAACGTGTTGGTTTTTTTACAGAAAAGCATTGGTCTTTTAATGACAAGCAACAAGCAATGCAAAAGCAAGAGTTTATTACCAGATGGCGTTTAGAGCCTAAAGCTGAAGATGTAGAGAAATATACAAACGGTGAGTTGGTAGAGCCTAAAAAGCCAATAGTATATTATATAGACCCAGCTACACCTAAACAGTGGAGAAGTTATATAATACAAGGTGTAAAAGATTGGCAGGTAGCTTTTGAAAAAGCAGGTTTTAAAAATGCAATTATAGCAAAAGAACCAGATGCTAATGATAAAGATTTTGATATAGATGATGTACGTTATTCTGTAATTACTTATGCAGCATCACCACAAGCAAATGCTATGGGGCCATCTGTTGTAGATCCAAGAAGTGGAGAAATTATTGAAGCAGATATTATTTGGTGGCATAATGTAATGACATCTTTACAAAGTTGGATGCGTATACAAACAGGACCAATAGATAGCAAGTCTAGAGGTAATGTTTTTAATGATGCACATATGGGAGAAGCAATTAGGTTTGTATCTTCTCATGAGGTAGGGCATACATTTGGATTAAAACACAATATGGGTGCTTCGCATAGTTTTCCGGTAGATTCACTACGTTCTAAAACGTTTACAGATAAAATGGGTGGTACAGCACCATCAATTATGGACTACGCTCGTTACAACTACGTAGCGCAACCAGAGGATAATATTACGTCAATTACACCAAAAATTGGAGTTTATGATACATACGCAATTCAATGGGGATACAAATGGTTTAAAAATAAGACTGATGAAAAACGCGAACTTCAAAAACTAGTAAATGGTCATAATAACGATCCGCTTTATTTTTACGGCGAACAACAATCTTATAAAAATACGGTAGATCCTAGGTCACAGTCTGAAGATTTAGGTGACAACGCAATGCTTGCAAGTACATACGGATTAAAAAATTTAAAACGTGTAGCTAATAATCTTGAAAAGTGGACTTACCAAGAAGGTGAAGACTATTACAAAACAGGCAAACTATATTTGGGAGTTATAGGACAGTGGAATATGTACAATGCGCACGTAACAAATAATGTAGGCGGTGTATATTTAAATACTATACAACACGGAGATGGTAAAGAGAGTTACCAGCCGGTTTCTTATCAATTACAAAAAGATGCCGTTGCCTACTTAAATAAAAACGTATTTACATTACCAGAGTGGTTGTTTTTTAATCCGGTTTTAAAACATACTTATGCTATAAAAGACTCTCCTTTTGGTCCGTTTGAGCAAACACCATATACTTTAGCAAGAGCATTACAGTATGATGCCTTATATAATCTTTTACAAGACGAACGTTTGTTGCGTTTGGTAGAAGCTAATTTATATAACCCAGAAAAAGCACCACGCTACTCTGTACAAAACTTATTTACAGACTTGCGTTCACATATTTTTAGAAATACAAAAAAGGGTAAGTCGCTTGAGTTGGTAGATCGTATGGTGCAAAAAAATTATGTAGATGTATTGCTTGTTGGAACACAAAAGATCATGGAAAAAACCACAGTTAAAAGTAACGCTACGTTAGATTTTCATTTAGATGGTAGTTTTTGTTCGGTTGCTTTAAACGAAAAAAATAAGGCACGTAATATTAATTATACCTCTATGAAGCGTACATCAGAGATAACATCATACAAAAGACAAGAGTTGCAAAACGTACTACAATTATTACAAAAAAAGAAACGTAAGGGTGATGCTAATACGCAGGCACATTATAATGATTTGATTTATCGTATTAAAAACACTCTAAAATTTTAACTTTAAACCCTAAATACCAATTTTTTTATGAATAAATTCCTTTTTACGTTATTCTTTGTTGCTGTTACCGCAGCGTGGGCACAGGATACGAGAACAATTACCGGAGAGGTAATAGGAGCAGAAGATGGTATGCCTTTGCCTGGAGCATCGGTTTACGTCTCTAAAAACATGATTGCCAATGAAACTGGCGTTGCTGGTGTCATAGAAAATACATCTATTGGCGTTGTTGTAGATTTTAATGGTAAGTTTTCATTAAAACTACCAATAGGAGTAACTCAGATTACAGTTTCTTACTTAGGCTATCAAACCAAAACAATTAACCTAACAGCATCTAGTAGCTATACTATTTCTTTAAAAGAAAATGTAGATAGTTTAGATGAGGTTATTTTAACAGGATACCAAAAGGTAGAAAAAAGAAAACTAACTTCTTCTGTTGCTAAGGTTAAGATGGATGACATTGAGCAGATTGGTGTTTCTAGCGTAGACCAATTGCTACAGGGACAAGTTGCAGGTGTAGTTGCTACTACGCAAACCGGAGCTCCTGGTGCACCAGCAAAAATTAGAATTAGAGGTACAGCTTCTTT
This sequence comes from Cellulophaga sp. RHA19, assembly GCF_002813425.1. Taxonomy (NCBI): domain Bacteria; kingdom Pseudomonadati; phylum Bacteroidota; class Flavobacteriia; order Flavobacteriales; family Flavobacteriaceae; genus Cellulophaga; species Cellulophaga sp. RHA19. The sequence goes on along the minus strand of NZ_PHUL01000001.1, from coordinate 773,543 downwards.
ATCTGGTCCACAAGATCCATTGTGGGTTGTAGACGGTTTGCCATTAGATGGTAATGATGTGCCAGATTTTAGTGATAAAGATAATATAGACCAATTACGTAATTATGCTATTGCTGGTTTAAACCCTAGTGATATAGAAGATATTACCATTTTAAAAGATGCTGCTGCCACTGCTATTTATGGTGCTAGAGCGGCAAATGGTGTTATTGTAGTAACTACAAGAAGAGGTAAAAGCGGAAAAATGAGAGTTAACTTTTCTGCAAACACGTTTTTTTCTGCAAAGCCTAATTTTGATGAGTTAAACCTTATGAACTCGCAACAAAAAGTAGATTTTGAACTTGGTTTAGCGGCACGTACAGATTTAGATTTTAGAACTAATAAAGGTGAGGTTACACGTATTTTAAGTAATTCTGGAGAGTTAGGAACGTACCAAACTAATGGTTTTTCTTCATTAAGTACGGCTACACAATCTCAAATAAATGCATTAAAAAATAACAATGCTAACTGGGGAGATTTGCTATATCAAACTAGTGTAAACACACAGTATAGTTTAGGTATTTCTGGTGGTACAGATACATCAGACTACTATTTTTCATTAGGCTATTATGATGAAGAAGGTACTACTATTGGTACTGGTTTAGAGCGTTACAACATCACTCTTAAAAATAATTTTGATATTAGCGACCGTTTAAGTGCTGGTGCTTCTGTTTTTCTTTCTCAGTCTAAAAAAGAATCATACTTAACAGGTACAGATGCTTTTACAAACCCTGCAAATTATAGCAGAAACGTAAACCCGTATTTTACTCCTTACGCGGCAGATGGGTCTTACAATTACGATCAAGATATAGAGGGTACAGATGGTAGATACGTGCCTTTTAACTTTTTAGAAGAAAGAGAAAACACTGCATACAATTTAAAAAATCAGGCTGTAAAAGCAATTTTTGATGGTGCTTATAAAATTACAAACGATCTTACTTTTTCTACACAATTAGGTTTACAGTTTGATAAAACTAGTACGGAGAAATATGCAGCAGAGGAGACTTATTTTTCTAGAAAAGAACGTGAAAAAAGTAGGCGTTATGACTCTAGCATAAGCGATTATTATTATTACTTTTTGCCAGAAGGGGGCATTATACAAAACTGGAACGAAGACTTTTTTCAGTACAACTGGAAATCTTTATTGACGTATGATACTAGTTTTGGTAAACATGAAATAGAAGGTTTGTTGGGGTCTGAGTTTAGACGATCTAAGTTTACCAACATTATGAGTCGTGGTTTTGGGTATAACAAAAACACTCTTACTACTACACCTATAATTTTCCCTAATGAAGATACTGCTAATGAAAGTTCTTATCAGACTTATGATAAAACTACAGCGGAGAATGCATACGCGTCTTTTTACGCTACAGGTTCTTATACTTATGATCGTAAATACACATTTTTTGGTAGCGTACGTTATGATGGGTCTAACTTATTTGGCGTAGATCCTAAATACAAATATTTACCATTATGGTCTGTTTCTGGATCTTGGTTGGCTAGTGAAGAGGACTTTTTAAAAACAAGTGACGTTATATCTAATCTTCGTTTTAGAGGATCTTATGGTTTGCAAGGTAATATAGACCGTAACACATCTCCTTTTGTTATAGGTGAGTATAACAAAACAAGTATTTTGCCAGGAACTTCTGAAGAAACAATTGTGGTAACGTCTCCACCAAACGCTAAGTTACGTTGGGAAAAAACAACTAATACCAATGTAGGTATGGACTTAGGCTTGTTTAATGGAAGAATTAGTATTGCCGCAGACGTATATAAACGTAACAGTACAGATTTAATTGGCTTACGTTCTGTGCCTTTAGAAAATGGATTTGAGTTTACAAATTTAAACTGGGCAGAGGTTACTAATAAAGGGTATGAGATTAGTTTGTCTACCAGAAACATTGTAACCAAAGATTTTTCTTGGACAACAAACATTAATATATCTCACAACAAAAGTAATGTAGACAAAATACAGGTTAGAGATAATAGCTTTTTACCATCTAGAGAAGGTTTACCAGTAAATGCAGTATTTGCTTTAAAAACTGCTGGTATAGATGAAAGTGGTTACCCATTATTTAAACGTGGAGATGAGGTTGTATCTGCGGTAGAGTTGTTTAAGTTAACAGACCCTTGGGCAGATTTTTTCCCTGGATTTATAACAGAGTCTGGTTTAACTAATGAAGAGTTTAGAGATTTATTTAGTTACGTTGGTGATCAGGATCCTAAATATAGTGGTGGTATCATAAACACTTTTAAATACAAAAACTTAGATTTTACAGTTGCTGCTAACTTTAATTTAAAGCAGACTGTGGTAGAACGTCAGCCATATAACGGTACACAAATAGATCGTGGTCAAAATTACTCTGCTAGAGTTTTAAATGCGTGGTCACCAACAAACACAACTAGTAATTTACCTGGTATTGTAGGGGAAACATCTGGAGCAGATGGCTCCTGGATGGCTTACAAGTGGTTTAGTGGTATAAACCCAATAGAAACTATGCCACTATTAGATACTTGGGTAAAAGAAATGAGTTATATAAGAATTAATAGTATGCGCGTAGGCTATAGTTTTCCTAAATCCTTAACCACGAAGTTAAATATAAGTAGCTTCCGTTTAAACCTAGAAGGAAAAAATTTATTGGTATTTGGGTCTAATTATGATGGTTATTTTGATCCTGAGACTTACGGAAATATCTATGCGCAACCTATTTCAAAAACTATTGCTTTAGGTTTAAATGTAACTTTTTAAAAAATTAAATTATGAAACAAATACATATATACACACTAGCAATACTTACCTTTTTTATGGTAAGTTGTGATGATTATTTGGAAATACAGCCAGAAGGAAAAGTTATACCAGAAAGTTTAGAGGAATTTAGAGCAGTTTTAACTAAAGGCTATGATATTTTTCCAGAGCAAAAATCTAGAGTAGCTTACAGGACAGATGAATTGGTTTTAGATGAAAATAGTTTCGATTTTCCATCTTACAAAGATGTTTATACTTGGAAAGATGCAAATCCTGATCCGCAAACTGCTCCTTATCCATACATACAAATGTATAATTCTATTTTCTACGCCAATCACGTAATAGAAGATGGTAAAGATAAAATTGAAGATTCAGAAGAAAAAAACCAATTGCTAGGTGAAGCTTATGCGCTTAGAGCTTATGCACATTTTGACTTGGTTAATCTTTATGGTAAACCTTATAATGCTACCACGGCTAGTTCTGATACAGGAGTACCGTTGGCACTAGAAATAGATCTAGAACAGGTATTTACACCCGTATCTGTACAGGCGGTTTATAGTCAAGTTTTAAAAGACATAGCAACATCAAAATCTCTTTTAAACGTTACAAAGTTTGATGCAGGCTTAAATTATAGGTTTACAAAAACAGCAATTTTAGCCTTAGAGACTAGGGTGCATACCTATATGAATAATAGTGATGCAGCTTTAACAGCTGTAAATGCAGCTTTATCATTAAACAAAGAACTTGTTAATTTAAATGATACTCCAGAATTGCCAAACACGTTTACATCTGTAGAGTCTATTATGGCTTTAGAAGATGTTTTTGATTCTAGCGTAAGAAATAGTTCATTTATTTCTGATGACTTAGTAGCTATTTATGACACAACAAACGATTTAAGATTTGGATTGTACTTTAATGTAGATGGTAGTAGTTACAAAGCAGCTAAAGGTGGAGATCAAAAGTTTAAGTGCTCGTTTAGAGTATCAGATTTAGTGTTGTTAAAGGCAGAAGCACAAGCTAAATTAGGTGCTTTAGATGAAGCAAAGGCAACCTTGTTAGCATTTATGCAAAACCGTTACCAAAGTGCTCATATGACTAGTTTAACAACAGGTATAAATGCAATGTCTGCTAATGAGTTTATGCAAGAATTGTATACAGAGCGTTGGAGAGAATTAGCACTTGAAGGTCACCGTTGGTTTGATTTAAGAAGAAGTAACCAAAAAGCAATTACACATAGTTTAAGTGGAGAAGATTTTCAGTTAAGTGAAAATGACCCACGATATATTTTACCATTCCCTGCGGATGCAAGATTAAATAACCCGGAATTATAATATTACGAGTTAGTCAGCGAGCAATTATTGTTCAACTAAACCCGATAATTTTATCGGGTTTTTTTATTTTTATGCAAAAAATAATATGCTTATAGTTGTAGTAGAAGATGAAGATTTGGCAGCAGATTATTTAATTGGTTTGCTAAAAGCGCAAAGTGTTGTGCCTGTAACTAAAATAATACATTTGGGTTCTGTGCAAGAAATGGTGTCTTTTTTTAATAGTGCACAGCCAGACTTAGTTTTTATGGATATTCATTTGGGTGATGGTAAAAGTTTAGAGGCTTTTACACAAACAAATATTATTGCTCCTATAGTTTTTACCACTGCTTATGATGATTATGCCATACGCGTATTTAAACACTTTACAATAGACTATTTGCTTAAGCCTTTTGAAGCTAAAGATGTGTACAAGGCATTACAAAAGTATACGCAGATAAAAGAAAATTTTTCATTCTACAACACTGCAAAATCCTTAGAGGCCTTAGATAGTAAAACACAACAAGAGCGCTTTTTAGTGCAGTCTGGTCATCAACTAAAATCTATAGAAAGTGCTGAGGTTGCCTTTTTTTATAGCGAAGGAAAAAACCTCTTCTTATTTACAACCACATCTGAAAATTACTTGTATAAAGACACGTTACGAGATATATCAGAAAAACTAAACCCTGAAGTCTTTTTTAAGGTAAACAGAAATTATATTATACATATAAATGCGATAAAAGAAATTGTAAAGCATAGTCCACAAAAAATAGAATTACATTTAAAAGTTACACACGCAAGCACAAAACCTATTTTAGTAAGCAAGTTTGAGGTTAAAAACTTTAAAATTTGGTTAGATAAGTAGCTATTTGGTGTCTAAAGTTTTTTGCTAAATAATAACCTTGCCCCACGCTCTTTAGAGGTAAACTGGCGTACCATTTGTAAATCTAGCTTTTCTAAAACTCTCCTGGAAGCGTGATTCTCTGGGCTTGCAGTGGCTAAAATTTCGTTTAAATTAAGCTCATTTTTTGCGTAATCTATCCAAAATTCACCTATTTCTGTAGCAATACCTTTTCCCCAAAAATTATCGTCTAATATAAAACCAAACTCATAACTTTCTTTACCAAGATAATTACATTTTAATAAACCCGAGACACCAATAAAAGCATTGTCTTCTTTATTGGTTAAACACCAGAAACCAACAGTTTCGTCTGTTGTGGTAATAAAATCATCTTCAACTATTTTTTGAAGCTCGTTAGCTGTTAAAACACGACCTTTTAAAGTGTTTTGCATTACAAGTGGGTTTTTGCAAAACAAGTCTTCTAGGGGTTTTTTGTAGGTTGTACTTAAGGGCGTAAATTGTATTCTTTGACTTTGTAACATTCTAGTAAAATACAACTTTATTTTTAAACTATAACGTTTATTTGTAGAGGGTGACTTAAATTTTCTACTCTTTTTGTTCAGTTAAAAACGGATTGTACATCATAATAGCATTGTTAGTAACTAGTAATTTTTCAGTTTGCTCTCCGTTTATATCTTCAATTTGTACAATTTGATTATGACGAGAATAACCACCCCAAAATTGTTGTTTTATAATGTGATTGCGCTCTTCAATAGTATAATTAGCATTAATTTTTTCTTTAGAAACTAATTCTCCGTGCAAATGAGTATCATCTAACCATAGGTGTATCTGAAAATTATTTTCAGTTTCATTTTTCACCTGTAAATCTATATAATTATAAGACAATGTTGCGCCGGCTCCAAAGGGTACTTTACGGTTAATATCCGGGAAAACATCAAAACCGTGTCTGTACCTTTCTGTAACTGTAAGAGGGGAGTGTGCAAATACCCAAAACAATAAGTTCCCAAGCTGACATAAACCACCTCCTGTGTCTTTGGCAATTTGCCCTTGACTTAGAATTAAACCTTCTAAATATCCTTTGCGCTTTGTTGGTCTTCCCACTAATTTCCAAATAGAAAATGTTTCATTTGGTTTAATAATAACAGTATTTATGTGGCTAATTGCAATTTCTAAATTCTTTCTCTTGTTTTCTTGCAAATACATATCTACATCTTTTAACGGACGTAGAATCATAGATTGATGTTTAAAAACTGAATTGTTAAATAGAGTAGTACTTTTGGTAGTTGCCCACTTTTTATTAGATGACAACCAATGATATTTTCTCTTTAAAATAAAATATTCTTTACCTAATAGTTGCCTTAACCTGCTTCTGTTTATGGGTTTCTGTATTTCATTCATTTAAAGACAAACTAAATTTTGTACAAGTGACTAAGTTATAAATATAGAGAAACTTTTTTTAAACAATAAAGCCCCAGATATTTCTGGGGCTTTAGATAGTAGCATATAGGTGTTAATGTATGGGGATTAACTAAAATTCTTCGTGAGAAAGCTCCATATTTAACATAGAACCAGCAACATTACCAGAACGTACCGCGTTTGCAACAGACCTAAATCTTGTAGTATTATCTCCGCAAGCATAAACTCCGTGTATATTTGTTTTTTGCATATCATCTACTTGTATATAACCTTGGTCTGTAAGTACACAACCTATTTCTTGTGGTATGTTTGTATGTTGTTTAAAGTCTATTTGAACATAAATGGCATCAAAATCTTGTTTACTATTATCGTTATAAATTACACTTTTAACTGCGCCGTTTTGGTGTTCTATCTCTATTATTTCTTTTTCAATAATAGAAATGTTATTCTTTTTTATGTTTTTTAATTGTTCTGCGCTAAAGTTATGCTTGCCTTGTGTAATAATTGTAAGCTGCTTACTTAAATTATGTACTAATGGTATTAGGTGATAGGCTTTATCTCCGTTAGATAAAATAGCTGTTTTTTTGTTTTTAAATTCATAGCCATGGCAATAAGGGCAATGAATAACAGATTTTGCCCAAGTCTCTTTAAGGCCTTTAATTTCTGGTAATATGTCTTTTACGCCAGTAGCAACAATTATTTTTTTTGCATTGTAGGTGGTACCAGATTGCGTGTTTACTCTAAAACCATCTGTTACTTTTTTAGCATTTATAGCAGTATCAGAAACTAGCTTAACGCTGTTATAAGCTAATACCTGTTTCTTAGCTTTTTCAGAAATTATGTTTGGTTTTTCCCCGTCTTGTGTTATAAAATTCTGAGAATGTGGTGTATCTCTGTTGCAAGGTTTGCCTGCATCTATAATTATTACATTTCTAAGAGAGCGACCCAAAGTCATTGCGGCAGATAAACCAGAGTAACTACCGCCAATTATTATTACATCAAATATTTGTTTTTGTCTCATAGGATTTAGTTTAGTAATTGCAGATACAGATAGTGGAATTGCTATAGCTGTTAAAGCCAAAGCACTTAATTTAATACTTTCTCTTCTTTTCATATCCGAAAAATTTTTACAAATATAATATAATTAGAAACTAATGCAACTATGTCGCATTAGTTATTGCAAGTTTGTCGCACTAATTAATTTTGGTTAGTTTTGTTTAATGAAGAAACGCAGAAATACAGAGACAAAGGATGCTGTTTTAAAAGTGTTAGAAAATGCAGGCAAAGCATTAAGTAGAGATGCTATTGAGCAAAAAATTTCTATTGATATAAATAGAGCAACGGTTTATAGAGTTTTAAATAGATTTTGTGAAGACGGAGTTTTACACAAAGTAGTAGCAGAAGATGGTAAGCAGTACTTTGCAATTTGTCTAAACTGTGAAGAAAAGTTGTTACAAGAACAGCATTTTCATTTTAAATGTACCAAATGTGATACTATTGAATGTTTGCATATTGCTGTAAATTTTACGGCTCCTACTGGTTATGCTGTAGAGGGTGTTAATTGTATTGTAACCGGTGTTTGTAAAGATTGTACCTAAGTTAATTTATCTGTTTTAAACAGCTTATCCCATAAAATAGTGTAAAATCCATAGTTTTTACGAAACAATTTGTGATGATTTTTGTGAAAGTAATTGGTAGTAAATATTAAAAAGTAAGGCTTGCTTAATTTGGTGTTTAAATGAGTTATAACACCGTAAAACCAATTAAAAATTAGAAAAGCTATAAACCCATAAATATTTAATGTAAACAACAAAGCAACTACCGTTAACAATAAGCCAAATAGTATAGATTCCCAAGGAGACATATAATACAGGCTTACAATATTAAAACGCTCTGTATGCTCATGATGCTGCAAGTGAATTGTTTTTATAAAGCTAATATTATGTGATGCCCAATGTAAAGCATACATTAGAACATCTAAAAATAGAAACAGAATTAAAAAACTAAGCCAAGGGTTATCATCAGTAAATACAATAAAGCCTTTTATCCACAAAACATATCCAGGAATAGCAATTAAAATATTAATAAATAGGGTTAGGATAGATGATAAGACTTCTTTTTTTGTAATGGTAGATTGGTGTTTGTATACTTTGTTCCACAACAGGCTTATGCCAATATTTAAAAGATATCCAGCAATGTTTAAGCCAATTAGTAAAGAAAAAAATGTTGTAAAGTCTTTAAGGTCCATTTACTAATTTTAGAAGTGGATTATCTTTATTAAATATACTATTATTTATATTGATAATTTAATACCCTCTGTAACCATACCTGTACCGATTATGGCAAGTATTAAGCCCATTAACTTACCTATTACCGAAATTAAATTATCGCCTACTTTTTTTACAATTACATCACTTAAAGTAAAGGCTAAATAAGTAAGCATAATCATTAAACCAAATATAAGAATTACTATTCCTATATGGGTATAACTAGCATTGGTAACATTGTTCATTGCTGTTACAATAGTTCCTGGGCCAGCAAGTATTGGTATTGCCAAAGGGGAAATACCTACATTGTTGTCTTCTTCTGTGTTGTTGCTGTGTATTTTAGATTTTTTTGACATTAGCATTTCAAAGCCAACATAAAAAATAAGAATACCGCCAGTTATTTTAAAAGCAGGAATTGTAATGCCAAATAACTCAAAAATATATTTACCTGCTATAATAAATGCAGTTACAATTATAAATGCAGTAATAGTAGCTGTTTTAGCAATTTTCTTTTTATTCTCTTTACTTTTTTCCTCCGTAAGGCTCAAAAAAATAGGCGTGTTAGCAATAGGATTCATAATTGCAAAAAAGCCCATAAAAACGCTTAAAGCAAAGGTAACTAGGTCTGGCATAGCATTTTATTTGGTTGTAATTTCGAATTTTTTTTGTTTAAAATAATTATATCTACTATTTATATAAATATAAGTGTTTAATTAGGCATAAACCTATTAAAAGATTGCCAGTATTTGTCTTTGTAAATATCAAAATCTAGGTCAATTACATTTTCATATTCTTTTTTTATTTTATGTAAAATTTTAGATGGTTTTCTAAAGTCTATACAAGCAAAATATACTTCTCTGGTGGATTCTGCTGTTTGTCTACCTACGTTTAAAAAACCATCAGAATCCTTTAAATCTGCTGTTATTTTATCTTCAATTTCATTTAACAATTGGTAGGTGTCACTGTCTGGCATACCGTTATTATTATCACCATCGTATTTTATTTCCATTACGGAAATCCAAGGATGAGACGCTTTGCTATCCCAAGCAAGTAAATCTGTATTTATAACAGCAATTAATGGTAATCCGTTTTTTAAAGTAGCCTCTAAACTAGAGTAGCTATCGTTATCTGTATTATGCCTTAAGCCTTTGTATTTTTCTACAAATTCTTTTTCTCTCCATATTAAAAAGTCTTTAAGCTTTTCTAAAGGAACTAAATCAGATTCTGCATCTTTAGGGTCAATAATAGTTACGTTGTCTATTTTGGTAATAGAGTTTAATTCGCCTAATGAATGATCTAAAGCAAGGTATACACCATTTGTAATTACAGGTCTATCTTCCTCGTTAAAATCTTTATGGGTAATAGTAATATCTATTTCATCGGGCATATATTGGTGTTCAGTAGCATAAAAGTTCATTTTTTCATTATTAAACTCATAGTCTTCCATTTTAATTCCAAACTGTCCTAGATCAGACGGCTGTTTAAGAGCCGTTATTTTCCAGTTTTTCATTTTAGGAGCTGCAGCTACCAACTCTTCAACAAATACTATGTTTTTTATAACACCATCTGCTGTTAAAATTAATTCTGCCGTGTTATCATCAAACATTCCTGCTAAAAACCAAAAACCATCTTTAACCTCTTCTAGTTTTGGTGTAAGTTTTTCGAAAAAATCTTTATTTACATTTCCATTATCTTTTATAACATTGTAAAAATCCTGTTGGTTTTGAGTAAACCATTTCCAAAAATCTTCATAAGAGTTTATAGGACCTTCTTTTGATTTAAATAGTGATTTTAAAAAGCTCATATATTTTAGTATTTTATTGCTTGTAGTAAATATAAGAATTTTAAACAGGTGGTTATTTCCTAAAAATTTTGCTATAAAAAATTAGCTATCCATATGCTTTGTTTTACAAATGAATAGCTAATTTATATATGTTTAATGTTATTATCTAGAGATACTAGTTGTGCCTTGGCAAGTCCATTGCGTTTCTGTATCATTATAAGCTGTAAACGTATTTGTGCCTGTAAAGTTACCTGTATCTTCAGAAAAAGTATAGTTACCTACAAATTTTCGCTTACTTCCAGAAGGTAAGGTGTAAATAGTCTCTAATGTTAAATTATTACCATCTATAGTGTACATAGAGCTAGATAGGTAACCAGGATCTTCAAACTCTATTGTGTTATTTTCTAAAAACTTAAACGCATAAGGATCTCCTACTTCTAAATCGTAATCATTATCACAGGTTTCTCCTAATCTTTGAAAAAGCCAAGAGCCCTCTAAAACAGTTTCTTCTAAGCTTTTTGGAGAATTGTCGTCGTCAGAAGAACAAGAAAATAGTAGTGTGGTAAATAGTAGCGTGAAAAATAATTTTTTCATATTGTAATTATAGTTTAATTGGTTAAACACAATTAACGCTAGAAAAGAGGTTATGTTGTTTGTGAATAAGGTTTATAGATACTAGTTAGGACTAACGCATTTGTTTTTATCTTTTTAAAGAAAAATGACCTTTAATTGGTTTTTCATTAGCAAAAACAGCAAGAAACCAATAATCTGTAGAAGGCAATTTTTTGCCATTATATGTTCCGTTCCATTTTGGAGACCCTGGGTATAACACTTTTAATAGTTTGCCATAACGGTTATAAATTGATATAGACTCTGCGCTTATTTTCCTTGGCCAAAAATCGTTTATACCATCATTATTTGGTGTAAAAAATGGTGGGTAATCTAGGCTAAGATCTGTACAAGGATTAGTAATTAATTTAAAAGAAGTTTCTTTATAACAACTAGGGTCAGTATTACTACTTACTCTTACAATTATTTCTTCATTTGGGTATTTGTTTGTGTAAGGGTTTGGTAGTGGGCTAGGTAATATGTCACCATTATTATTAGTGTAAGTAACCGTTACATTTGTTTGGCCGGCTAAAACAGTTGTTTCTACTGTAGAGGTATCAAAAAATTCAGATATGTTATTGGTGTCTGTATCGCACCCAATTATATCTAGTGTAGCATTGGCAATAATGGTAGATACAATTAGCTTAAATGTTGTTTTTTTAGAGCAAGAGGAACTAGCATTATTAACTTCTACTTTAATAACTTCTTGGTTGCTAATTTTGTTTTTGTATGCCGGTAGTTCTGTATCCAGAATTCTATCTCCGTTTTCATCGTAAAAATCAATACTTGTGTTATTTGGGTCAAGTAAAAGATTAGATTTTATTGGAGTTAAATTAAAAATAGCAAAGCCATCTTCATCATCATCGCAAATAGTTATGTCGCTTATTGGAGTTATAGTTGTAGTAGCGGTTACGGTTACATTAATAATTTTTGTTTCTGAGCAATTAGAATTGTCCGAAATGGTAACATTATAAGTCCCCGCATTTATTGAAGATACATTGCTTATAACAGGGTTTTGTACAGTACTTGTAAATCCATTTGGGCCTGTCCAGTTGTAGTATACACCAGTTGTTGCAGTTAACTCTAAGTTGCTGCCAGAACATACAGTTGTAGTTGTGCTGGTAGGAGGATTATAGTCGTTAACATCCATCTGGAATTTAAGCATCCAGTAATCCCATAAACCATTGCTATTTTCTGTTTTGTTGCCAGATGCATTAGATGCAGACCAACCACCAACAGTATAACTACCGTCATTAGTTTGTAACACTGTTGTTAAATTGTCTATGTTATTACCACCAAAAGATTTGTCCCACTCAAGGTTACCAGTTTCATTAAGTTTTACAACCCAATAATCTCTATTGCCGTAAGATGCTTCCGTTTTATAGCCAGTGTTTTCAGAAAAAGAAGCCATACCCAAAATAAAACCATTATCACTTGTTTCTCTAATATTTCCAAAAAATTCAGTGCTATTACCCCCTATTGTTTTATCCCAAATTAGTTGTCCGTTGGTATCTATTTTTATAACCCAAACATCTGTAGAATTACAAAAAGAGTTTTCAGTTTTTTCTCCGGAGATATTTGAAGCAGATTCTCCTCCAATTACAAAATTACCGTCTGACGTTGTTTGTATAAAATATGCGCTATCACCGTTATTACCTCCGTATGTTTTTTGCCAAATAATACTGCCAGTAGGGTCAATTTTTAAAATCCAATAATCTTGTAGCCCTCTAGAATTTTCAGTTTTTTCTCCTGATATATTTGAGGAAGAAAATCCTGTTAATATAAAATTACCATCATTAGAACTAACTATAGATTTTAAAATATCTATATCACTACCACCATAAGTTTTTTGCCACTCTTCTGTTCCGTCTGGTGCTATTTTTATTACCCACATATCTCTTAAACCCCTAGCGTTTTCCGTCTTATCGCCAGATATACTAGAATCTGATTCTCCTCCCATTAAAAATCCGCCGTCTTGGGTTTCAATTATGCTCCAAAGCTTATCTGTACCAGAACCGCCAAATGTTTTGTCCCAAACAATATTTCTAGCGGCATCTAGTCTTACAACCCAGTAATCATCTCCACCTCTAGAGTTTTCTGTTTTGTCGCCAGATGTGTTAGATGCGCTATAACCACCAATAATATAGCCACCATCTTTAGTTTGTTTGGTAGAGGTTGCGTACTCTGTATCATTACCTCCAATAGTTTTTTGCCATATAATTGCACCAGTTGCATCGTCTAGTTTAAGAATCCAATAATCATTATTTCCTTTTATATTCTCAGTTTTATCGCCAGAGGTATCAGAATAAGAATAGCCTCCTAATATATAATCTCCATCATTAGCTAACTCTGTAGAGAAGAGCCACTCATTACTAGAGCCACCAATAGTGTTTTGCCACTGTACAGTTTGTGCATAAATATGAACTGAAAATAATATGAAAGTAAAAAATAAAAGGTAGGTAGTTCTACTGTAGTTAATCATTAGTGGTTAATTCTAAAATTTGGTTTTGGCTTTATTTTTACATGAAATTACATACAAAGTACTTGTATGGTAAATTTTAGTGTAATAAAGTTCCTAAATTATAAAATTAAACTTGATGAAACTAAAAAAATACCTTAGTTAGGACTAACGCATTTGTTTTTAATATTTCTTCCAGGAAAAATATCGTTTAATGTTTTTGATAACTTCTCCCAATCTGAAGTCATTTTTTTTGCTTGCTTTTTTGTAATAAGTATACCGCCGTTTGCTATTTTTCTGTCTCTAACTATTTTATCAAAATAAAAAACAGTAAAATCTATAGCTGTATTGTCTTTAAACTTACTCTTAACGTCTTTTATATTTTTTTCAGAGTCATCAACAAAAATTATAGCCTTGTATGTCCTGCCTGTTCTACTCAATATATGCGCTATCATATCTCCCTTATTCATACCTGTGGTCATCATAAGCCCGTCTCTGTAGCTCATTTCTCTATCTAATGTATAATTGTAAACTGCTTTAGAGCCATCAATTTGTGTTATAGGATATTTAGATAAATTTATGCCATTTTTTAGTAGTTCTCTTTCTGTAGCGGTTCTGTATCTAGGGCTCCTAGACGTTAGTGCAAATACGGTTGTGCCATTATTTTGCCAGTTGCTAAGGTATTTGGGTATTAAAGAGTCTGTTAGTTTCATTGTGCCAAGCTCGTACAACAAGCCAATAACATCTTCATAAAAACAGTTTTTAATTTTCTGTTTTTTTGTTGGTATGGCATTTTTAATTTTACCTCTTTGCCAATTGTACCAAATGTCTCCGCCAAGGTCTACATTGCTGGTTAAAAGGGTATTGTCTATATCTACAATAACAAGTACATTTTCTACGCCGTATTCTTTAGTTTTTTTAGCTACAAGGTTGTTTACATCTTTAAAACTAAAAATAGTGCTGTCTTTTAATGTTTGTGCCTTAATATTTATACTTATGAGTAGCGTTAATACCATAAGAGTTACAGACTTCTTTTTAATCATAATAGCGTAGTTTTTACTGGGGATAAAATTACATATTTTGAGTTAATTAACGAATACAAAAAGAATAACTACGAAAACAAACTGCTTTAAAAAGATTTTTGCAGAACCAATTACATTTAATAATTATTAATAGAACTGTTAGATTTTTAACGGCTCTATATTTTAATTAAAAGTAAAAATTACAAAAAAATAATTATGGAAGAATCAGTTGTAGATTTAGTTAATGAGGATTACGCTTTTAGACAGTTTAGCAATGGTATAGCTATTTTAAATTATGTAGGAGAAGCTAAAAACATTAGTATACCAGATTATATTAATGATAAGCCTGTACTTTATATTTATAAAGAGGCTTTTTGCGAAAAAGGAATTGAAGCAGTTACATTGCCTAGCTTATTAGAATATATAGGGGAAGATGCTTTTTATGATAATGAAATAAAAGAGGTAATAATACCAAGTAAAGTAAACAAAATAGGTGGTGGCGCCTTTGGACGTAACAATATTGAAAAACTTGTAATTGAGTCTAATGTTGAATTTTTACCAATGTTTTGTTTTGTAGGTAATGCTTTAACTAGTTTAAATTTACCTAAATCTGTAAAAAATATAAGTAACGATTGCTTTGCAGAAAATAATTTTGAAGAACTAATTATACCAGAGCACATTACAGAAATACCAAAACAAAGTTTTGCAAGTAATAAAAAGCTTAAAAAAGTTACGTTACCATCAAAATTTGAGAATTATATAGACAGTATATTTTATAAGTGCGACATGGAGAATATAGAGTTTACTATAATTTAGAAAAGACTTACTACTTTGCTTTATTTGGGTATCTAGCTGATATTAAAAACTTGCTTTTATAAAGTAAGTTTTTAATATTAGAAAGTTTGATAAGTATAACTATAGTTTTAAATCACTGTTTAATGCCATATAAAATTAGTTGCAGCAATAGTTTATAAATTAAGCTTTGTTAATGCTTTGTTGTAAAATAATATTTGGCTCTGTGTTTTTATTTTTTATAATAATTAGTGCAACCATTATATTAGGAACCCAACATAGCCAAGCTACAATTTTATATGCACTTACAAAATCTCCCATAGCAATGGTTAATATAGGAAGCCAAATCCTTAATGTTACAGCAGCAAAGCAAGCAGCGTAGCTTAACACCATAAACCTTGTATGTAAATTAAGATTGCCTTTTTTTATTGCTTTAAATCCCATAAAAGTGGTGGTTAGCCAAACTAGACCTAATGAAAAAAAGCCGAGTATGCTGCTAATACCTCCAGTTGCGTAAAGAGCAATGTAAAGTCCACAAAATCCACTTATGAAAACAGAAATTATATAAACTTTACCTAGTAATTTATGTAAATTCTTCTTTTTTAAACGTAACCTATGGCTAAATTGTAGCCATCCTATTAATAAAGCTATTCCTCCAAGTGTTATATGCCCGTAAAAAGCGATGTTCCATAAAATATCATTTAATAGCTCGGTAGTCTTAGAAGCTAATAATCCAAATCTTCTGTCAATTAAAAAGTAAATTACTGGATATAAACCAATAAGGGTAGATAAAATTCCTATAATAACCCAAAAAACCTTTTTCATAAAATAATGTTGTTTTTTAGGTAGACTGTATTGGTATAAAAATGTTACAGTTAAATTAACATTTTAAGCTTATGGTCATTTTCAATTAAAATAAAATGTTTATTAAATTACTATAGTAAGAGAGATGTAAGATGTATAATAGTCTGATATATAATTTTTTATATGTTAATTGTTGGTTTAGGTTACAATTTACCAATACCTAAATTTTGGTATTGGTAAATTATTGCTAATTAAGCAGAAATTATAAACGGTGTTAGTTAGTGACTTTATTTTTTCTTAATGATGGCAGGTAGTATATATTCATTCATCATTTTATCAATATTAGCGTGTGCTCTAGGACTATTGTATGCAGAAGAAGTAATTACAATAACAAAAGGAATGTCTTTAAAAATAAAAATTTTATTTCCTCCACGACCGCTACAATAAGAGACTTCATATTCTTTATTGTTGTATTTATAAACTTTATTCCAAAATAAATAGCCATAGTAACCATTTTCAGTTGGTCGTTTTACTTGTTTATCTAAACTTTTTTTAACCCATTGTTCACTCAAAACTTGCTTTCCATTCCAAAGCCCTTTATTCTTATATAATTGTCCGTATTTGGCAAAATCAATAGCTCTTAATTGTATGCCACCAGCAGTATTACCAACTTTTTGCGGTGTATATTGCCACTTGTAATCAGTAATACCAAGAGGGGCAAATAACTTTTCATCAGCATAAGAGACTAAACCATTAGGAACAGATTTATGAATAACATCTCCTAATATTACTACACCAGCTGTAAAATAAATGTAGTCTTTTCCTATAGATCTACTTTTTTGCATAGGTAAATCTAGTGTAAACTTTACCCAGTTTTTTGTTGGGTACATATTTTCTTCATTTCCAGGATTGCTGTAATCATCATCATCACCAAGAAGCCCAGAACTCATTGTTAACAAGGATTTTAAAGTTATAAAATCTTTTTTTGGACTATAATTTTTAAATGATGTTAAGTTGTAAAAGTCTTTTAATAATACGTGTTCGTTTTTTATAAAACCCTCTTCAATTGCAATTCCCATCATTGTTGAAGCAATAGTTTTGCCCACAGATCTTGGATCATGCAAACTATTTCTGGTTTCACCATTAAAATATTCTTCAATTAAAAGTTTATTTTCTTTTATAACTACAATACCATTAATATTCTCAAAACGGCCTTCAGCTATTTTTCTATTTAAATCTTTAATTTTTGTATTATTAAAATTGTCTTTTGATAATTCCCAGCCACTATTAGGTTGTATTTTTTGTACTGAAATTAGACTTTTATCTATTGGTACCTTAGCAGCATTTATATTAATACTACCCTTAGCCAAAATAGGTCCTATTTTTAAGTCATCCTGTTTAATATAGGGTCTCACTTCTATACTTAAAGTATTACTGTTTTTACTAAGCAAATCTTCTGCACCATTTAGTTTCATAAATTTTATCCACATAAACCAACCCCAATAATCTAGTTGTTTTGGTGCAGCAAGACGTATTGTATGGTTTAGCTTTTCGGTTTTAGAGGCTTTTAACCCTGCTCCTTTATTTAGGTTTTCTACATAAATTATTTCCCCATCAATTAGAAATGAAAATTGAAAATTTCCTATATCTAATAATTGTTCTTGTGTAAGGTTTGGTGCTAGTAATTGTAGACTTTTAATTAGAGGCTTGTCTAGAGCAAAATGAATGCTTAGAAATTCATCTTTATTTAATGTAAAGTTATTTGTATAATTATCTGGTGTAAGTTTAATTTTTTCAACATCAATTTTTGAAAAATACAAGCTCTCGATTTCTTTTACTTGATAATTTTTAGATGTTGTGCTTTTTATATTCTTACAAGATAGTATTAAGCAAGCAAAAAGCATTAGGTAATAATTTGATTTCATAAATTTGATTGTATGTTTGATTGAATGTTTGATTGAATGATTCAACAAAAATACTACTAAAGAAAAGTATCAAAAGCCCCATATTATAATATGGGACTTATTTTAAGCTATGCAGAGGTGTTTTTTATTGACTTTTTGTAGTCTAAAGGAGTTATACCCTTAATGTTCTTAAAAACTCGGTTAAAAGTTGTTTTTGAATTAAAGCCACATTCAAAAGAGATACCCAATAGTGTTATATTATCATAATTGCCGCTATTTAATTTATCAATAAAAGCATTTACACGGTACTCATTTACAAAATCGGAAAAGTTTTTACCCAAACCATTGTTTATTATTTTAGACAAAACATTTGGATGAATGTTAAGATTATCTGCCAGAGATTTTAATGTTAATTCTGAATTAATATAAAAAAGATTAGTCTTCATTTGTTCTTTTAACCAAAGTGCTTTTTCAATAATCTCTTCAGGTTGGGCTTCTTTTTCAAGATTACCTTTTTCTTGTTTGTTAGATTCAAGAAATATAATTTCTGGTCTTAAAAAAGCCTCTGCACTAATCCAAATAGTTACAATAGACAGTAATATATAAATTGGGTAATAATCACTTATGCCTAATTGAAAATTAAATACTAAATAATCTATAATTGTGTAAGGTGTCCATAAAAACCAAAGTATGGCAAATAGTACAAGTAACCTATATAACCACCTTAAGCTATATGCATCACTATTACTATAATTTTTGTTTAACCAAGAGTGATATTTTTTTATTGATTTTAATGCATAAATACTATAAGTTATGATAGAAATAATTGCTAAAAACTGAACTATAGGTATTAATTTTATAAAAGAACCTGTTTCAACACTAATAATATTATTTGCAAGTGCTTCTCTACTTATGATGGAATGTATAATTAGCTCAAATAATAATGGCAAAAAGTGAATACTATCTTTCTTAGTAATACGATAGCTTGAATTAGTTATTTTTTTGACATAAAAATATAATAAAGGACCAAGCGCCAAAGAATAATTTAATGGTATTAAATAAAAGTACGGGAAATAATTACTTATTTCAAAATCTAAACTCAATACCCAAACATTCCAAAAAATAATAATAAACATTGCCAAACCAAGTAATACGTTCGCTTTTCTATTTATCCGTTTTGTAAATATTAATAACAGCCCAAACGTAGTACCTATGAATACAGATACTATTATAATAAAGTTAAAAAAGGTTAAGTTAAATTCACACATAGATTTTATACTCCTATTATAAGGCTATTTATTGTTGGCATAAATTTTAGTGGTAAAGTCAATCTATTTTATGTGTTCAGTAATTTTCTAATGTATTAGACTGTATAGCAGTTTTATTTTTTCAATTCATTTAGTTCAAATCCATAATAAAAGTTATTTAACTTTCCTTTCGAACTTTGAAGTCCAACTATGTCCATTATTTCCTGAAAATAAAGTAAAATCCTTTCTCTGTCTTCAGAATCATATCCTAATTCCATTTCCGGAAATTTTAAAAGTCCAATTCTTATTGCTTCTTGATATTTCTTGTCGGTTGATTTTTTCGGTCAATATTGGTCTCAATTTTTCATCAGATATATTTGGTGAATGATTTTCCGCATAGAATTTTTTCTTTACAATAAATTCTATAAACTTCTCATTCGCATTTTCAGGTGTTTTTATTTCGGTTGCATTTTGTCCATAAACAGATAAAGTTAAAAGCAGAACTAATATTTTGATGTATTTCATCATTTCTTAAATGTGTGCTAACGTTTTTGTATAAGAATAGTTGTGTGTTTAATGCACTAAAGTTAGCAAATAAATCACAGATAGAAAGTCCGCTAGTCCCGACGCTTGGGGATTCGTAAATAAGCTAGAACTAGGAATAAATTATATATGTAGTTGTAAATAGCACTTTTCCTTATTTTCTTAATCAACCTAAAATCCGGTCATTTTTTATTTTCCATTCTCCGTCCTCATTTATCAAGCCATATGCTTCTCTTGATTTTCCGAATGGTCCTGGATTTTGTTGAATAATCTCAATTTCGTTTTCGGTTACTTTAGATACTATAGAAACGTGTCCATATTTGTTCAGAGCAGTTCCTGAGTAAATTATTAAATCATTTTTTTTCGGTTTGGATTTACTTGGATTTGTATACTGCTTTAAATTGCGCTGTTTGTTTAATTCTCCGTCCTTAATTCGTGAGTTGAAAAAGTCTTTTGCGTGTCCATAACTGTCAGGCATTTTGTGATTTAGTTCCTCGTAATAATATCTTTTTACGAATTCTACACATTGGTATTTCAGTCCAATATTATAACCATCTTCTGCTAAGGCTCTTCCGTCCACATTTCCAACTCCGCCATTATAATAAACAGCAACTCCGTTCAGACTATCAATTTTTTGTCCGACTTCATAATTCGGATTCAGATTGATTTTTTTAGATAGGAAAAACCCAATAACTAGTATAATCAGGACTCCGAGTATTAGTAAAAATCGTTTTTTCAATTCGTTAGTAGTGTTTTTGTGTATGATTTCGTTGCGTGTATTAAGCACTAAAGCTAGCAAATAAAACACAGATAGAAAGTCCGCGAGGACTTTCGTAAGCAGGCTAGAACCAAGCAATAAAATATATGCATTGTTAGCCATCAGGCTTTTCATCTGAATATTTCAGTCAGATAAACAATTCCAAATATCCAACCTAAATACAATATAGTATAAGTCAACGAATAAATTGCAGAAATTCCGATATCTCCTTTCGTTTCTGTTGATTTTGAAAACACAAATTTTAAAGCTCGAAAAAACACCCAATAAAGCATTGCTAAAATTATAAAAATCGAAATCCAAAAAAATGCCTCCAGCAAAATCAGAAGAAGGAAGATTATAATAGTCATTCCAATCCAGAGTAGAATCGACATTATTAATCCACCAATTCCGTCTCCAACTTCTATACTTGGCAAATCAGGTGCAGTTCCAGATTGTGCAATAAAATCTCCAGTCTTAAATTCTCTAAATTTAGGAAAATTGTCTTTTAATCCAATTCCTTTGTAAAGGCCATAAGTCATAAACAAGAAAAGTGCTGTTCCAATTATGGATAACGATAAATATAAATTCGACGTTACATTTCGGTTATAATTTTCGCCAGTCAGATAAACAGTCAGAATTGTAATTCCGATGACAAGTAACGAAACTATAAAGACGGATATTCCTTTTTATTTTTCAATATGGGTTTTTTTCAGCTTGTGGCTAACGGTCTCGTATAAGAATAGTGCGGTTTTGTGTGCGAGGATTTTCCGCAGGAAAATCAGACGTAACAAAAATGCACTAACCTTTGATTAAGCACCTAATTTAGCATTATTTTTATACATTGTTGTAGCACGTTTTTATTCCGTTCTAAATTTTTCATTGATAAACATTATTCTTTTTGCATATGCAGTCGAATCTTCTGCTTTTTTGTTTTTGTCAAACGCAATAAATTCAACTAGTCCTTTAATTTGGTTGTGCTTTTTGTCAAAAATCTTTCTTTTAAACGTATAGTCCTTATCAGCGTCGAAGGCTAATGTAATCATTGATGTGTCTTGTGGAACCATAAAATATAAGTCCGATTTTACAACTTCGTAATCAGGATAGTAAAACTCAAAATCTACTTTTAAAGAGTCATTTACATTCCATTTATTCTTATGAAAATTGGTTTTGTAAAAGTGGCTTTTTTCAATAATTGAATCTCCGTTTATGTCAAAAAAAATGGCAGTATTCAAATAGGTAGAATCTGGTCGAATTTTGAATGCACTAAAATCAACCGTTTCATTTTTGTTATCAATAAAAAAAGGGTTTGGAATAATGTAATTCCGTTTACAAATTATCTTATTGTTTTCGTAAAACAAATGTTCTCCTAAAGCCATTTTATTAATGTAAATTCCTTTGCGTAAAGTGTCTTCTTTTTCGTTAAACTTTACCTTAAATTTTCTGCTATAATTTTTTCCGTAAATCGTTGTTTCTGAAAGAGTAAGATATATTATTTCAGAATTTCCATTATCAAATTTTGATTCTACCTGAAACGATTTTTTGTTACAACTGATTAAAAATATAAATGTGATTATTGTGATTAGTACTTTGTTCATTGATTTGGTCAAATGTGCTACAACGGTCTTGTGTATGGTTAGTTGCGTGGTTAAGCAACTAATTTAGCAAACTTTAACGAACCCGTGAAAATTCCGAAGGAATTTTCGCAAGTAGGCTAGAGCCAGCAATAAATTATATATGGTGTTACCACCAGTTATTTTTTTATTCGGCTTTGTCTATTTCGGTCAGTCTCAAACATTGTGATTTCAATTGCTCTTGTTGGATAAATGTCATATTCAAAATTTCGAGAAATCAAATCGTGCAACTTTCCGTAATCTTTATTTTCCGCAATATTTTTAATTCCGTTTAGATAGTCAAGGTAGAGTTGTGGTCTATCAATTCCGTAACTACTTTTCTTTTCTGTTAAATATCTAAAAATTCGACTGTCCCAAATCGCATAATCTCTCGGATTGATAAAATGCAATAGTTTAGAAAGTCCAACCAAAGAATTGTTTATTGATTTTTTTAAAATTCCGATTTCGTTTTCAGTCAAAATGTGTCCGCTTTTTACAGCATTTAATAAAAACAAAACTTTGTCTTTTTGTTCCAAATTCAGGTGGATTATTGTTGGCATCCAACCATAAACGAAATGACTTGCGATTACCAAATTATGTTCATTTATATCTCCAGCGTTTATTTTGTCAAAATATTTTATGAATTCTGTATAAGTTTGGATATAAGAGTCGTTTTCAGTTAGGATAAATTTTTCCGCATCTTTTAATATCGTTTCAAAGTTCAGGTTTTTCAATTCAATTCGGGTTTTTCGTTAATTGTGGGCAACGGTTCGGCTATGATTAGTGCGGCGCAGAAATTAAGCGAATTTCCAGCTACGCGCTAAGCAACAGCTTTGGGTTTTGTTTTGTTTTTTTCTTGCACGAAGCAAAATCCCAAAGATTTTGCGACCTCATAAATTTATACAGACCTTGGCGTAAAGACCGAAATCCGTATTAATTATAGGCATTGTTACAAGCTGGCTTTTCTCCAGTTAAATAGCATAACTCGTTTTCGATTTTCAATGTCATTGACTCTAACTGTAGTAACGTCTTCAATTCTATAAAATACAGTTCCTTCATCTTCTCCCATTTTCCCTACACAATGCAGAATTAGGTCCGTTTCAGATAGTTTGGTGATAAATCCCGAAAAATAGTCCGTTGCGTTAATTTCCAATCTTGCAATTCGTTTAGAGCCTTCTAATTGTTTTAAAACTCCTAATTGCCACTCTTCATTGTCATTTAACTCAATCTCGAAACCTTCATCTTTATCTAATTCAGATGAGTAATCAATTAAGCATTGCATTGCTTTTGCGTAGTCATCATCAAAGTCCACACTTTTTATGTTTTCAATCCTTTCAATTATGATTCCATCGGATTTTCCGTATTTAGTGAAGTGTTGAATAGTTACTAATTCCTCATTATAATTTTTTACATAACCTGCCCAAAATCCGTCATCATCATTATATTTCCAAATCCCGATAATTTCTTTGTTCTCTTTTGACTTTTTTAAAATATCAAATAAAATACTTTCGTTCATTCTTATTTTTTTTGAGCTTGCTTGTAACGTTCTGTATATGGACAGTAGGTCAGGTTTAAAGTACTTCACTTTCGGTTTACCACCAAGCCAAAACAAACATTTTTACTTTTAATTTTTATTTCAATAAACGTCAAAACTTTGTTTTGGCGTTGCCTGCTTAACGAACAGGACTTTCAATTTATCTCTAAACGCCCTATTGGCTATCCCCCCTTGTTGTAGCGCGTTTTTATTTCTTTTTTCAATTCTTCCAATTCTGCAATTTTCACCTGAATCACGGTTTCGATGACAGCTGTATTGTTTTTCAGTCTTAGTCGATCAACTGGATTATTGGGTTCGTCTTCATAAATTATTTCAGTCTCTAAATCAGTGGTCGAGATTTCTTGTCTTCTGTCTTTGAAGAGTCGGTAGTCAGTCATATATGAAATCCTTTTTGCTTCTAAATTCAGAACTTCTCGTCCGACCGAGTTCCATAGTGTTATTCGAAGTAGGTAAAATCCAACTCCCCAACAAAGTATGAATGAAAATACGATTCCGATATGAGGTCCGTCTCCATAGGTCAAAACGAAAAATGTCGCAGCAAGCGGAATTAATGTCAGAATGGTCAGAAATAAAGTCAAAACGATTCTAATGAAAACAGGAGTTTTTTTAGTAAATATGGTCAATCTTAAACCACTTATTTCGATTTGATTCTTTTTCATTTTTTTAAATGTGCTACAACGGTCTCGTGTATGAATAGTAGCGGATTTCTACTCACAAACCTTTCAGTTTTTCACTGACATTTATTATATATTTATACTTTCATTTAGCACTCAAATCGCTATTACTTATACACATTGTTGTGCTTTCGTGCTTTATTCCAATTCTTCTCCTTTTAGAAGTCGTTCAATGTTCTTTTTGGTGTCTTCATTTGGTTCAATGTCTTTTAGTTCTTTTATCTTTTCAGTTATTTCATTCGACCAATTCTCCATTTTCCATTTATCCAATACTCTGATAGCCATATTTCTGTTTCGAGTTACAGGACTATCTAAACCGACTAGAATCAGTTTCTCTCCTTTTTTTGGGTAATTTTCTAAAAACGTTATCACACTATCCAATGAAGAATGCTTTTGATAGTCATCTCCAATTCCAGTCGAATCTTTTGGTCCAGAGCCTAAAAATTCTAGTGGAAGATTTTTAACTGCAAAGTCTATGATTTCTTCAACATTATTTTCTTTTGCATTAGCGGTTACATCATACCAAGCCGAACTATCTACTGGGTTTTGTTTTAGTTTTTGCCAAACTGTATTCCAAATGTCAATCCCAAGTTTTTGAGCAGCCTGTTTACCATTCCAATATTCAATATTGTCAGAACTTTTTAGAGCAATTTTGACTTCTTCTGTCCAATCTTTTGAATTTAATAATTTTGTTATGTCAATTAAACAATTGGATAAATCATTCTGATTCCAATTCTTTAAGGTTTCATTTTCTTCTGCTGATTCTTCTAGGTATTCTTTGATTCTATGAAGCGTTATATAATTTGAAATATTGAGGTTGCGTGTTTTTGAATGCCTAATAAAGTTTTCAATGGTTTCGCAAGAATCGTCATAACCTGACATTCCAACAGCAGGACCTTCATCGATTAATGCTATAATTATATTACTAGCAGAAGAATAAAGATTGTTGTCAATAGATTCTACAGTTAGTTTCTCGTTGAGCATTCCATTTTTAGCACAGGTTAGAGCTAAATACTCATACATAATATTGTTTTTATAACCTTCAAGTACAATCCAATCTTTAATCTCACTATTCAACTCCATTTCAGATAATCTATCAACTAACTGAATTTTTCCCCAACCATCAACTTGTTTGGCAAGTTCCCATAAGTCATTAACTAAGTTGTCTGATAAATTTGAAAGTGCAATAGTTGAAAAAACCGTAAACTCATCGTGAAGTCCTAATATTTTAATGTTGTTAATTGGTTTCTTATTTTGGCATAATCCAAGAATAGCAATTCCAAATTTTACTGCATTTCGATTATTTGTTTTAGAAGCTAAATTGTTTGCATAGTTAAATAGATAAGGTTCAACTGGCAATGAACTTTGAACTAATTTCTGCAAAAACTCATCTATAATGCCAATTACACTTTCATTTTCTGTGATTTCTCTATAAAAGTCTGATTTACTTTGATTATCTCCATTTTTGGCAATTTTACTAATTAAGTTAGAGAGTTTTTTTATTCTAGATTTAGATTCTTCCGATTCGTCTGCTCCAAACATTGCATCCATTAAACCTGGTGCAAATTTTATTTCATCATCAGATTTTTTTTCGTCAGGAAGAGTTTCAGCAGATTCTTTTAAAGAACCATCTTCATTAATGTTTCTTTTTAAGTGTTGAAGTATTGATTGCTCCGTTTCCCATTCAAGAATTTCCTTTGGTTCTTCGTTTTTCAATAAATTTTTAATCCAATCTATCATTTTCAGTTTTTTCTTGTATGAAGCACAACGGTGCGGCTAAGCGTAGTGCGGAGGCAAGGAAACTTTTTCGTTTCCGTCTGGCGACGCAGCTAAAGCTTATTGTTTTGCTTTTTCTTTTTTGTTTTGTTCAAAGCTAAATCCATAAGATTTAGAGACATTATAAATATACACAGACCATTTGATTTGCCCTAAAGTCCGCATTACGTTTAGGTTTTGTTGTAGTGCGTATTTATTCCGTCCGAGTTGCAATAACTTCTCCAGTTTCATTTGGAACACAATAAAATTTTAAAAACTGTTCATTTACTTCGCTGATAGGTAAGGTAACGCCTTTTCTACCGCGATTGAAAATGGTTATTAAATAAGTTTCGTCTAATTTTTCTAAAACCCATTTGGAACCCTCTTTAATTTCGAATTCCTCCAATCTTTTCTTATCCCAGAGTTCTCTATTAAAAGCTATTTTAGTTTTTGATTTTCCTTTTTCCTGAAATTCAAAACTTAAGCTTTTAATTTCTTCTCGGCTTAAGTCCGTATTAGTGGGTAGAATTCTGACGAAGTCCATTTCCATAATAACTTTATCATCGTTAAAAGTTCCATCAACTAGGATTCTCAAAAAATTTTCATTGAGTAACTTTAAATTCCCATACTTTTCTCCATTCTCGAGAACTAGAGAATTATCTTTTACTTTTAAATCCAATTGAGGTTTTGTCAATCGCAATTCTGTAAAAAGTCCCACCTTATTATTTTCAAAGTTTAGAATTTGAAGCCCAGGATTTTTTTTGAATTCCTTATAGCCAACTTCTTTCAGAATCCATTTTCCATCCAATCCTTGTCCGTAAGTTGTTTTAAAAATCATAAGTGTTAATATCAACAGGATTCTTTTTTTCATATGCACTACAATGGTAGGTATAACCAAAGTTACGGGATTAAAGTTAATGTTTTTCGGCTTATCACAAACATTAGCAATTGGGAGTGGATTCGGACGTAGTCGAATCCGCCGTAATTGCGGTTATACATTGTTGTAACCAGTTTTTTATTCCACTTTTTCATAGTAATGATTCAAATCGTAATTCAAAATAATTTTCGGTTGCTCAAAAACCTTATTACTGAAGTAAGTATAATATCCTGCTTTTCCCATTTCGTATTCGTAATGTAATTCAATTTCAGAGTTTAGTATTCCGTAATTCACATCATAGGTTCCTTCTCCATAAAATTCGCTCGAAAATGTTCCGTCAGATTTTAAATTCAGCGTGTCCGCTTTGTGAGGTGATTCTACACAGCAAGGTTCATTTCCGTAATTGGTATTTCCATAAATTCCGACTACACTATTTTTCGTCATAGGAATATTACATCGCAATACTACAATTCCGATGATTAAAATTATTCCGATTCCGAATAGTATGGGTTTCATTTGTCAAATTGGTTACAACGTCTCGGCTATGATTAGTACGGGAATTAAAAGTAATGAACTTTCGATTAAGCACTTAGCCAAAACTTTTTATTTTGTTTTATCTTTTTTTACTTTAAAGCCAAATCAAAAGATTTGGCGGACTTGGTTAAAAGCACTAAACTTTGGATTAAGCACCAAAACCCGTATTAATTATAGCCATTGTTGGGCGTTCGTTTTCTTATTAATTCCATTATTTCAGTATGCACTATAAATGTCTTTTTGAAATCGTTCAAGTTATTTGCAGTATTTTCCAATACAACGAGATTTAGATTTGTTTGAGGATAATAGTAGCAAGCGGAAACAAACCCTGGTGCATAACCTAATGCTCCAATCTGAATGTTTTGTTCGCCATCTTTAAATAATAAGCCATATCCATATTCTACAGTTTCAAAAATAGGATGAATTCGAGTGGCATATTTAGTTTTCATTAACTCCAATGTTTCTTTTTTGACCAGTTTCTCAGAGAATAGTAATTGATTCCATCTTTTTAAGTCCTCAAGATTTGAGATAAATGAACCTGCCGCCACAAAGTTGTACAAGCTATTTTTGGTAAATTCTAAAATCCCATTTTCATTTTCTTCGTAGCCTTTAACAAGGTTCTTATATACTTTATTTTTGGGGTGAAAAGTGTTTTTTAATCCATATTTATCAAATAACTCTGTAGATAAACCTCTAAAAGTCTTTCTTGTAACTTTTTGAAGAATTTGTGCGAGTAATTCATATCCCAATTGCGAGTAGTGAAATTGTGAACCTTCTTTAAATTCCAAAGGTTTATCTAAATCCGTAATTCCGTGCGTATGAGTGAGAAGCTGGTGAATTGTTACGAGTTTAGCCCAAGGTTGACTGATTTCGGTCAGATACTTACCAATCGTGTCATTTAATCCAATTTTACCTTTCTCGTATTCTCTTAAAATCAAAACAGCAGTAATTTGTTTACTTATTGAGCCAATGACGAACTGGTCCTTTATATCAATCTTTGTTTTATTTTCTAAATCCGAAAATCCAAACGATTTCGAATAAATGTCAATTGAATCGGTTGAAATAGAAATAACACCGTTAAATTTATTTTCGCTAATTATTGAGTCGATTTTTGAAGTCAATTTCGCGTGGTTTTCCATTTTTCCTTGTCCATTTGTTTGGCAAGAAGTTAAAAGGATAAAAGTCAAAATTATTAAACTGATTTTCATTAATTGTACTGTTTTTTCAAATGACGCCCAACGGTCTCGTATAACCGTCAGTTACGGGATTAAAGTTACTATTTTTCGACTTATCACAGCCATTAGCAATTGGGAGTGGATTCGAACGTAGTCGAATCCGCCGTAATTGCGGTTATACATTGTTGGCATTAGTATTTTATTCCACATTGTCTTTTACAACTTTGGTTTTCGATAAAAAGTCGTGAATTCCGTTTTTAACAAATAGAAACGAAAGTCGGTCAAATGGAATTAGTCGACAAAAAGTACGAGTTATTATATCTCCATCAGTCGGTTTTTCTCCGTTCATTTTCACAACTTTTGTTTTGGTTACAAACTTTCCGATTGTTTTTTTAAATTTAATTTCCATTATCGCATAGTAAGCTATAAAAGTTCCAAAAATTAAAATATAACCAATTAGAGAAATCATTCCTTGGTCAGTCGGTTGTACAAAAAGTCCGATTATAAAACTAATGATAAATGCTAAAATCAACCAAACTATAAAGTCGATTAGGAAATTCACAAAGCGTATTCCCGAACCAACAACATTCGAGTCCACTTTTTCTTTTTGTTCTTTTTCCGCTGTTGTTTTTTCTCGGATTTTTTCGAATTCAGATGTGTCGATATTCCGCTTTTCAACTTCTGCATCCGCTGCTTCGATTGCAGTCGGATTATAGCTTCCTCTTTCTACTGTTATAATTTTTATTAATTCTTCATCCGTCCTTTCGGACATTACTTTCGCAAATTCGTTTTCCATTAGTTTGATGGTAGGTATATATTAATGCCAACGGTTGGGCTAAGCGTAGTGCGGAGGCAAGGAAACTTTTCGTTTCCGTCTGGTCTGCTAGCCAGAGCTTTTGTTTTGTAATTAGTTTTATTTTTTTAATTGCCAAATCCAAAAGATTTGGCGGACTCAGCAAACACATCCAGCCCTTTAAATATAGCACTTTATGCCCTATTTGCTATAGGTATTGTTACCTGTAGTTTTTATTTCCGCCGGTAAATCAAACGCATTTTTCCATCCCAATTTTCACTTCCAGTTTCTAATTCCATTTCCTGTTCCGTCAAACTCAAGATTCGAAATGTCCTGAAGCTCTTACCATAAAAAAAAATAAGCCCTCCCGACCCACTAAGTTCCCACTTACCAGTTAAGTTTTGTCCAGTACTTGAAATTTTAATCGAATCCTTGAATACAGTAAGATTTTCAATATAATTTCTCCAATATGGGTCAATGATTGGTGTAGGCTTTTTTAAATCATTTTTGTTTTTGATTTGCCATTTACCAAGTAAATTTTCCAAATTTATTTTGGTTTGCTCTTCAAAGACATATTTCTGAGTTCTATTGTCATAAGATGTTAAGTAGATTTTCTCATTAATTACAGAGTCAATTTTTATTTGAATTTTATAAAGATTATTATTTAATAGTAGAAAATTTAAATTCCCGATGTCTTCGATGGACCATTCATTTTTCGAAACTTTTTCATTATTTCCGTTGTAATGAATCATCAAAGTATCATTGACAAAATCGGCATACATAATTGACTTATTGCCGCTATATCGATATGATTTATTTATTGGATTCCAAGTTGCTTTTTTAGGTTGGTCAGGTATTTTTTTAAAAACAGAATATGATTTTGATGAGTTAAGGCTATTAAAAATGATACTATCTTTCGCAAAGATAAA
Organism: Cellulophaga sp. RHA19; assembly: GCF_002813425.1. Classification (NCBI taxonomy): domain Bacteria; kingdom Pseudomonadati; phylum Bacteroidota; class Flavobacteriia; order Flavobacteriales; family Flavobacteriaceae; genus Cellulophaga; species Cellulophaga sp. RHA19. Next base: position 743,088 of record NZ_PHUL01000001.1, on the reverse strand, counting down.
TTGACCACTTATTTTTCCAATTTGATCCTTAAATATTAGTTTTTGCTTTTTTGGTTGAAAATCTAATATTGTGTCCAATTGTTCGAATTGGTCTTGATGGTTTGGGAATTCTTTTATTCTTATTTTATTATTCTTGATGTTTAACAATATTCTTGATTCCAAATCAATATTCTGTATTTGCCTATTTTCATCTGAATAATAAGTGTTTATCCAGTTGCCATTCAATTCAAGTTCATTCGAGCAGGAAATCGCTCCAGTAAATAAGAGAATTACAATTGGCACAAAGTTTTTCATAAATTACAGGTAACGTGTTTGTGTATGGTTAGTTGCGTGGTTAAGCAACTAAATTAGCAAACTTTTACGAATCCGTGAAAATTCCGCAGGAATTTTCGCAAGTAGGCTAGAACCAAGCAATTAATTATACACGGTGTTGCCAGTAGTTTTTATTCCACTAAATATTTTTCAAATTCCGATTTATCTACTTTTTCGACGATAGTTAGTTTTTCCACTTTCAGTTTTCCAGATTCAGTTACAGAAACGCTTTTGTCATTCGGTTTCTCAATAAAATATTCGAAAGAGTTATTTCCAAAATCATATTTCGACCACGCAAATGTTCCTTTTTGATTTTCGTTATGATAATAATCTGTTTCAGATTTAGCACCTAAAATTCCATAATCAATTACTTTCTTAAAATGACCATTTCTTGGTTCAGGTTTCCGCCAATATGTTGTATATTTTTCAGATTCAGTTTTGTCTTTTTTCCAGTCAGTTTCTAATTTTGGGATTCCTATTTTCTCACGTTCAATATTAAATTCAATTCCGTGATTTGTATTTAAAGGAATAAAAAAATCTACAATTATAATACCTAAAAAAGCTCCAAAATAAACTTTATTCTTTTTCCAATAATTTTTAAATAATTCTTTGATTGAGGCCTGTCGATTTTTGTTCCAATCCCAAAGCAAAAAGATTGGCATTGAAATTAGAAAAATCATTAATATTCCAAAAAAGAAGTAATGTCCGTTCATTTTTAAATTACTGGCAACGGTCTCGGCTATGAGTAGTTGCGTGGTTTAGTACGAAACTTAGCAAGTACACACCAAACTGAAAATCCGCGAGGATTTTCAGAAGTAGGCGAGAACAAGCAATTACTTATAGCCATTGTTGTGCGTTCGTTTTTTATTTTTCTCCAACCCAAATTTTCCCCTTTGGTAAGAAATAAATTGTGTCTTTATTTCCATTTGAACTGTCTATTTTCTTATTCTTAAAATTCCCTTTTTTCAGTTTACTCAAAAGTCTTCTGTCCGAATAACTGTCTTCTATTCTTTCGTATTGGTCAATTGGCCAAAGTAAATCACTTTCCCAATAAGGTTCTTCGTCAATATTCGGTTGCCATTTAAATTCAGAACTCAATTGATTAGTGAATGACGAGTCATTCGGCTTGAAATCGGCTTTTTCAAATATGTTTTCGTAATACTCAATCTTTTCGTCAATTGCACAAACGACTTGAGATTTAGAAATCCTTGGTTCGTACAACCATATTTTCAAATAATACGGTTTGTTTAATTTCTCTAATTCAATTTTCCAACTATCATAGATTTTTTCAAGTCCGTTTAGAATATCCTTTTTGGCTTTTCCTTTCGGTTCAGGAATCAGACTGTCAGTCAAAGACAGATTGTCCCAAGGTTCAACATAAACTTTGGTGTATTCGTATTTATGCTCATTCAAATGCTCAACATTTAAGTCCAAATATTCATTTATCCAATTCTGAATATTAGCAACCTTTCGTTTTAATCCTCTTATTTTCTTGTATTTCACGGTTTTTCTTAAATGACGCACAACGTTCAGTATAAGAAACGTAGGGCAGGAGATAAGCACTTACGTTTCGGTTTATTACTTAGCTAAATATAAATATTTTGCTTTTATCTTTTCTACTATAAACGCCAAATTTTATATTTAGCGGACTTGGTAAATACTCACAGACCTTTCGGTTTAGCACGAATGCCCTATGTTTTTTATACACTGTTAGCAATAGTTCTTTTTTAAAAGCTAATCAAACCAAAGTTTTTTTAAATCAATTTGCTTTAATAATTCTCGGTATTTATCTTTTAATTTTTCATCATCTTTAAACCGTGCCTTTAAATAAAGACATCTCAAGTTATTAGGTTTTTTATTTAAAGCTTTTTCAATTTCATCAAATGCTTTTCTTTTTTTATCTAAATCAAATAAGAGAGAGGACCGATGATAATTAATTTTATAGTCCTTAAAACCTAATTCTTCTGATTTTGCAATATCTTTTAGTGCAATTTTGTACAATTTTAAATTACTTTCATTTTTGTAATAACCACTAACATATTCATCATAGCATAATGCTCTTAATAGATATAGTTCGGGTTCTTGTGGGTTTTTATCAATCAAATTGCTAAAAAAATATTTTATATTATCTATAGAGTTGGTGTTAAAATTCACATAATCTATAAAATTAAACCAATGTTTAAAGGCTTTATCTTTATTTCCTTTAAAATATTCAGAGGCTCCAATAACAAAAAGTCCATCTGCTAAGCCCATTCCATAATATTCTGGATTCCTTCCTTTTAGTTTGTTTTTATCTATATTCTTTTTGATAAAAGAATTCATTTCTTTGATTATTTCATCATAATTTTTTAAATAAATTAGTTTAAAATAAGCACGTTCAATTTCTCTTTTAGTATAATATTCATTATCAATTGGATATTTAATTGCTATAGTATCATAATCTTTTAAAGTGTTATGATAATCTTTATTTTTTTTAAATAAATCAATTCTATTTAAATAATATTTGTATTGACTATCTTCAAAGGGAGGAGTGCATTTTCTATCTAGAACTTTACTTATGTAATTTAGAGCTTTATTAAAGTTGTTTTTTTTCTGATTTAAATCAGAAAAGGCCTTTAACATTTCACAATTTTTTTTGTTATCATTTTTTCTTACTGCTTTATTAAGGTATTCTTCTGCTAAAGTCAGTTTCTCATTTGCATAATATTTATAAAAATGACTTAGATAATACTGATAGGAAAGGTTTTCTTCTTTTAAAAAGTCCAAACTTATTTCAGAGGATATTTTCTCTAATGTATATTTATAATTAAAATAACCTTGTCGAATTTTTAGCTTTGATATAGAATCTCTCTCCCAAAGATGATTTTCAGCCATTATATTAGCTTTAATAATCATAGTATCTTTTTTATAGATAATGTAAATTAAACTTTGTGAATTACGATAATTATTAATATTTCTATCTAGAGAATAATTACTTGGAGGAATTTCAATGAACTTTCTGTGCGATAAATCTGATTTGTCTCTTTTTATATCCTCCAGAGGAAATCTTTCCCAGTAGATAGTGCCATTTATGATATCAAAGGTTCTAATGTTTAAAAGAGTATCTTTTGAAATATTAATTTCATTACCGTGTTTGTCTGTAATTTTAGAAATTGTAAGCCCACCACCACCTAGTCCAGGTTGTGCCCAACTGATAGTTGATAGAAATAGTAATGTTATTATAATTATTTTGTACAGCTTTTTATTTTTCAATTATTGCTAACGTTAAGTATAAGAAATCGTAGGGCAGGTGATAAGCACTTTCGTTTCGGTTTATTACTTAGCTAAATATAAATATTTTGCTTTTATCTTTTCTACTATAAACGCCAAATTTTATATTTAGCGGACTTTCTTAATAGACACAGACCTTTCGGTTTAGCACAAATGCCCTATGTTTTTTATACCGTGTTGGCAGTAGTTTATATTGACGACCATTTTTTAATATTAGTCTTCTCGATTTTTTTCAATGTATTCTCAATTTGAGTCAATAGTTTTTCGGGTTCAATTTCATTGTGTTTTTTACTATGGCTTATTATATTACTTTCCTCAACTATTTTGAAAATCAATTTTGTGGTTTTTAAATATCCAACTTTTTTGTTTTCAAGTTGCTCAATTGATTTGTTAGTAACCAATACTAATTTTTCAATATTTTTATAACCTCCGTTTAATCTCCAAGGGTTAAATTTCTGTTCTTTTTTTAATTCCTTAATTTCATTAGTCAGCAATTCAATAATTAAATCGTTTCTCTTTTTACATTCAGCTGATATTTCTTTTTTGTCAACTTTATCGGCAAATCCAAAGTCAAAACTTACTGACTGATTTCGTTTAAACCAAGTCTCAAAACTTTCAGAGTTCTTAAATTCAATTGTATTATCCGAGTCATCAATTACTGATTTCGGTATTCCATATTCAGCAATTTTTACACTAAATGAAATTAGATTTGATTGATGCTGTAGGTTAAATATAGCCTTGTCATTAAAATAACTACTGTCATATAAACTGAATTCTGAATTATTATTAAAAATTGCTCTAAATCCCATTTTTTTCTAATTACTGCCAACGGTTAGGCTATGATTTCGGTCTGGGAAATCCGTTAGGATTTTTCAAGATTGGAATCGAGCCGGATTAAAAGTACTAAATTTTATTTTTAGAAAAAGGTAAGACTGAATTATAGGTAATGTTAGCTTTAGTTTTTTTATTTACAATCACTTTTTTCCGTTATAATTCGTCTTTGATTTCGCCAATATTCAATGAATTCTTTCGAACGCGTTTTGCTATTATAAAGTACGTCGCCAATCAAGAAATGAAATTTTTGATTATCCCTTTTAACAAAAAGTGTGTCCGAGCATTTATTTTTTTCCAAAAAATCTCCTTTCAGTAAAAAATCGGCAATAAAAGGCTCTGAATAGTCATAATTTTTGCTACCATCTATTTTCCAATACTCATTTTCATGTTCGAGCTGAATATAAGTGAAGCCTTTGTACTGGTTTAGGTCGTTGATAACTCCAGTAATTGGAGTTTCCAAGATAATTGGTTTCGAGTTTTGAAAAATTCCAAAAGATAGGTGTCCAAACCATACTAATAATGAGGCAAATCCAATAAAAGTCATGGATATGATTAAAATTTCACTTCGTTTCATCCTCTTCCTTCAACGATTTTTCAAATTAAAGCTAACGTCTCGGCTATGGTTAGTACGGGGATTAAAAGTAATTAATTTCGGATTAAGCTATTAGCCAAAACTTTTTATTTTATCTTTTTCTGTTCTAAAGCCAAATCAAAAGATTTGGCGGACATTATAAAAATACACTAAACTTTGGATTAAGCACCAAAACCCGTATTAATTTTAGCCATTGTTAGCATTTCGTTATTTATTTCCAAAACTCCCACCATCTTTTTGGTTCTAAAACAACTGCTTTTTGCACCTTTTCTTTTCCAGACTGAGATTCAGTTTTTGGTTCTGCTACTTTCGCTTTACCAAAAACATATCTTATTGCTTTTTCATCAGGTTCAATATCCCAAAATCTTTTTCCGATTACAACCTCTATTTGATTCCAAATAATTTCAGAAGTATCTTCAGACTTGTCTTCTATACTAAGTTTTTCTCCTTCATCTTGCATTCTTTCATCATTAACCTCCATAATTGAACGTCTCTCAATTCCATTCTCACAATAATTAATATTAAAAGCCATTGAGGTTTCAGAGAGAGCAAAAGTCAGTGTATTATTATTTTTTAAGACCCAGGACTCAGCACACATATCCATACTAATAAACAATAAAGTTCCTTTTTCTGAAAAGTATACATCACAAATACCATCTTCTGTCCAATTTGAAGAAGCTGTTTCAAAATCAATTTCAGATTGTTTTTCTAAGTTCCAACCTAATTCTTCTTGGAGTTTTTCAAAGTCGTTTTCGTAATTTTTGTTTATGGCTAAACCTGATATATTGAATCCCATATTTTAATTTTTGTTCTGTTTTTTTTAATGAATGCTAATGGTTGGTGTATGAAACGTAGCTTATAAATAAACGCTAAATTTTCGGATTAACACTTAGCCGAATTTTTATAATTTTGTTTTATCTTAATTTTCTTAAAAACCAAATTATAAAAATTTGGTGGACTTGGAAAATAAGCATAAATCTTTGGTAAAGCATTTAATAGCTATGTTTTATACACATTGTTGTGCACAGTAATTATATTCTGTTTCTTGTTTCCTTTAACTTTAAGTCAATCAAAATATCTTTAATTGACAAAGTTTTAATTTTTCTCCTCACAGGTTTTCTCGATAATTCATTTTCTATATTCGTAATCAAAAAATTCCAATGTGAATAACCACAAAAATTATCACTAAAATAGTTTTGTATTTCTTCTTTTATTTCGATGCTATTAACGACCTCAATTTCTCCATTAAAGTCTATAAAAAAATCGGATGAATATTCACTAACTTCGACCCAGTTTTTTAAATCTCCGAAATTTGTGATGAGTACATTTGATTTAAAAAAATCCTCTTTTATTGGCTTATTCAATTGATTAATATCGGTGGAAATAATCACATTACTTCCCATTTCTTTTTTGTCAATTTTATGTTCTCCAAGAACTATTCCTCCGCTATAATTTCCATTAGATAGTTTGAAACAAACGCAATCTCCTGTTTTGAAAATCGGTGGTTTGTATATCGTTATTTTTTTTTGCTTTTTTAGAGGGTTTTTTCTTGGAACCTCTATTTTTTTTAGAAATTTTTTTAATTCTTTTTTTCGTTGTTTGATATCTTCTTCGGAACCTTCTAATTTTCCCCAAATATCAATATCAACACCTAATTCAATGTATTTCTTTATTTCAGTTAAAGTCTTTTGGTCAAGCGAACAATTTTCCCATAAAGCTAAACCAAGTGCGAAAATGAAATCAGTTTTAGAGTCTCCTTTTTTATACTCTTTAAATTGAGAATTAATTTCATCAACTACTTTAGGAATTGCAAGTCCATTTTCTAAATGTTCAACGAATTTATTATACACTTCTCTAGAAGTATCATTATCTAAAATTCCTGTTCCAAATGTTCCCATAGAGATTGGTTTTTATTGTGCACAACGGTCTAGTATAAGAAACGTAGGGCAGTTGATAAGCACTTACGTTTCGGTTTATTACTTAGCTAAATATAAATATTTTGTATTTATCTTTTTTGTTGAAATGCCAAATTTTATATTTGGCGGACTTTTTAAATAAGCACAGACCTTTGGAGTTAACACAAAAGCCCTATGTTTTTTATACATTGTTGTGTGTAGTTTTTATTATTAAATACAGTTTTTAAGTATATGATTCAAGTTAAATATTTCCTTATCAGAATCTATAATTATATTTCTTATTCTACTTGATGAATTGATTATGTAATAAGCTCTATAAGCGCCTTTTTTCAGTTGAACATTAATCTCTTCATTATCATAATAATTGCCCTCAAAAACTCTTTCCCCATTTAGTCTGTTAACCTTAATTTTGATTTTAGACTTGTCTTTATTCTGCAAACCATTTTCATAAAGAATTACTGCGTCATCAGATTTTGTTCCAAAATCAAAAAAGTCTATTGGTACATTATTTTTGAATAGAATGTATAAACCGTGTTCACAATCATAATCAAAGTCAAACACTATTGAGAAATAATTAGACTCGTATTGATTGTATTGTGGTATTTCAATTTTTTTAATGCCAAAAATTTTAGATATTTCGGTTATATTTTTAGCTATTCTATCGTTTTCTAACCCAACAGCTTCGTCATAAATTGGAATCATTAAATCGTTATAATATTTCCAAATATTTTGAATTATTAACTTTTGATTTTGTTTGATGAAGTTTAAAGTCTCTATTTGCTTTTTAGAAGGTTCAACAGAGTTTTCATTGTCAGAAAGTTCTATTTCTACTTTAATATCGTGTTTCTTATTGTCGTGCCAACATCGGTAGTCAAGTTTTTCAAATTCATTGAATAAGATATTTTCAGTGGGCACAAAACACCAATAATCTTCCCAAATCTCATTTTTCTTAAAATTCATCAGTTATTTTCTTAATTACACACAACGGTTGGGCTAAGCGTAGTGCGGAGGCAAGGAAACTTTTCGTTTCCGTCTGCCGACGAAGCTAAAGCTTATTGTTTTGCTTTATTTTTTATTGTACAAAGCTAAATCCATAAGATTTAGCGACTTCATAAATATACACAGACCATTCGATTTAGCCCCAAAGCCCGTATTACGTTTAGCCATTGTTGTACATAGTGCTTTATTTTTCAGTTCCAATTTCATTTATTTCATCACTTTTCTTTTTAGGTTTTGCGAATAAAAATGGTATTGATATTCCAATTCCGATAATTATAGTCGAGTATAAGAAAATCGGTTCTGTAATTAAATATTGTGGTATTAATGGACTCGATGGTTTTCCAATAAATGTCAAGAGGTAGAGTCCAATTATAAACAAAAAAATTGTCCAAAAAAGAATTTTCAAAATATCTATTATCAGTTCAGAGTATTTGAATTCAGTTCGTTTAGAGTTCAACATTATTCCGAAAAAAGGAATTAACGATAATAATCCATAATCCAAAAAGTAGATAGTTACACCAAAAAAGTAATCCGTTTTATCTTGAATAATCTGCTCTAATCCAAAAATATTAGTTGGTCCAATTCCAAAAGTTAGAATTAGAAAAATCAGTCCAGAAATTCCAAGAATTTGTTTTTTTAGATTGTCAGGTATCTGTTCCAAAATCAATTTTCTTTTTGGTTTGGTGGCATTATGTACAACGGTTCGTATAAGGTTAGTTGCATGTTTGCGAGCAAAGAGTTTCCGAAGAAAATTCGGGCTTAGCAAATGAGCAATGACCTTAATTAAGGTTTAAATTTAGCAATTAAATTTATACGTTGTTATATTTTTTGGTGAGACGATCAGCTTAGCGGCAAAAAGAAAATAAAGCCAAGTTCTAAAGCTTTGATTAGGTAGAAAAGTTTTTTTTAAAAATCCATCATTGTAACCCTCCGTAATCAACTTCAATTTTTTTATTCAACCGAGTCGGAGTCCATCTACGTATTACTTGCATCTGAGTGATGCATTGTATCAAACAATGCCGAGCTATTAAATATAACGGTTTGTGTATGAAACGTAGCGTGCAAAAAGACACTAATTTTCGGTATAACACAGAGCCGAATTTTTATATTTTGTTTTTAATTTTTCTCTTTTTAAAAGCCAAATTAAAAATTTGGCGGACTTTCTAAATATACACAAACCTTTCGGTTAAATACTTATTAGCTATGTTTTATACACCGTGTTGTGTGCAGTTTTTCTCCATTCAGTTTTTAATTCAGTCCATTCCGCCCAAAATTGTCGAAATCCGTTTTGGTCAAATTCTTCATTGGGAACTTCTTTTTCATTTGGGTCTCCGTAAAAGGATTCAACTTTATCTGTAAAATCAAGAACGATATTCTTATAAATTTCAAATGAGATTATTGCAACTGTTCCTTTTTCAGTCGACAATTTTACGTTACCATTTTCGTGTTTAATATTCCAATCAACACCTTCATTACAACCTAAAATCGAAACGTGATTTTTTTTCTCGTCTGGTATCATAAAATGTCCACAACAAGGAACTAATTGACTTCCGAAATCCTCAATCATATAATCAATTTTAAGAGTTCTCAGTAGATATAATCCAGTTGCTGTCAAAGCCCAAGAATCCGATTCCAAATCCGACAATATTTCGTCTCCGATTTTTATAAATAAGACTCCGTGAGAACATAAATCGGCTTTATCGTCAATTCCATCATCATTTATCCAATGCTGTCTTAAAATCTTTATTTCAAATTCTTGGTTCGTCATTTCTTAAATTGCACACAAAGTTGTTGTATATGGTTTGTTGCGTGTTTTAAGCACCTAATTTAGCAAATAAAAACCGAATAGAAAATCCGCGAGGATTTTCGTAAGTAGGCTATAACCAAGCAATAAATTATATACGGTGTTCTACGCAGTTTTTATAACTGATAAAATTGCTTAATAAATCCATTCTTGTCAATTCGTATTACAAAACTATCTCCATTAAAAACTATTGGATTTTCATAATTCCTAAGATAATCTGTCATTAAATCTTTCCTTTCCAGTTGGTGATGAACACTATTTTCTAGAAAATGATTTTCTATGTTTTCTTTGTCATATTTTATTAATGTTTTTAAAAGAGTCCAAATTTCTTTCGGTTCATAATTGAAAAATGTTTGTCGTTTCTTTTTTCCGTCTGCAAATTTGGTTTCTTCTACGTGTCTAATAAAAATATGTATAAGTCGCTCATAAGTCAAAACAATTGGAATGAACCAATCCATAAGTGTTATGTCGGTAAATTCCCTTGTCAGAATTAACAGAGTTCGGTAAAATTCAGAGTTTTTAGGACTTATTGATTCTATTTCACTTCTGTCAATTTTAGTTTGACGAATTTCTTTTTTTATAAACTTTTTTCGTTCAACTAGCATTTTTTTCATTTCTACAAGATGAAATTCCTTGTCAGTTTTTGAAACTTCTTCATCGTTGTTAATTTGAAAGTTTATTAGTTGAAATTTTATTTCCGGTTTGAGTTCAGTTCCGTTTAACATTATTTCAGGATAATGTTCCAATTTAGCGTGTCTTATTAGAAGAGCGCAGTAGCAATAAAAGTCAAATATTGGAAAAGTATATCCTTCATCGATTATACGATTATATCTCCAAAGTAATAATCTTTCGGATGCTATTGGTTCATAGCTCGATTCAATTCGTATTAAGTTTGGTACTGTTTTTTTCAAATTGCGTAGAACGGTCTAGTGTATGATTTCGTTGCGTGGTTTAAGCACTAAATTTAGTAAATAAATCACAGATAGAAATTCCGCGAGGACTTTCGTAAATTGGCTAAAACCAAGCAATTAATTATACACGGCTTAAGTTTGTAATTCATTAAATTAGAGTATTAATCAGAAAAGACAAAAGAGAGGAATAAGGTTATTATATACGGAGAGACTACAGATCTCGTCAACATTGAAAATCCCCTCTCTTTTCTACACAGATTTCGTACAGTTCTATGAGGCAATTAGACCTCGATTTTAAGTCGTTGAAACTCGCGTAGGTTGTCCTTTCAAAAAAAACATTTTCTTATGAATAAAGATATTAAATATTTTGGAATAGACATTAGTCATTTGGTTTTTGATGTCACAGATTCAGATGGTAAATACTATCAGTTTAAAAACACTATTTCAGGCTTTAAAAAGTTCGAAAAATTATTAGATCTCTCGAGCCATTGTGTAATGGAAGCTACAGGATATTATCACTATCAATTAGCTTATTATTTGCTTGAATCTGGTATTAAAGTATCTGTAGAAAATCCATTAGCGGTAAAGCGATTTATACAAATGAAGCTGTCTAAAATAAAGACAGATAAGAGTGATTCTAAACTTATTTGTGAGTATGCCAGTCAGGTAGATTTAAAGTTGTGGAAAGGTAGTTCTAAACATCAAATAGAATGCTTACAAATGACCAGACTCCTTTCTGTGTATACAAAACAAAGCACAATGTTAAAAAACAAGCTACACGGCGAAGCAGTTTTAGGAAACCCAAGTAAAACGGTTTTAGGTTCTTTAAATCGAAGTTTAAAACAGTTAGAAAAAGAAATAAACAACTTAGAAGTTAAATTGTTGTTATTGGTAAAAGAGGCGCACCAAGATGTTTTAACACGATTAAAAACTATACCAGGAATAGGAGCTAAAACAGCCTTAATGTTAGTAGTTTTAACAGACGGTTTTGAGCGTTTTAATAGTGGTGGTGAATTATGCAGTTATGCTGGGTTAACACCCTTGATAAGAAAGAGTGGAACAAGCGTAAATGGACGAAGTAGAATTAGTAAGATAGGAAATCAAAAACTGCGTAATCTCTTATTTATGTGCAGTTTTAATGCCTGTAAATACAATAAAGCTTGTCGTGATATTTATGAGCGTATCGTTGCCAAAGGAAAGAGTAAAAAGTTAGCGCTAATAGCTGTATGTAATAAACTATTAAAGCAAGCTTTTGCTATTGCAAAATCAGGATTAATATATGATGATTCTTATAGAAGTACTTTAGCTAAAAATTAGTGAATTTTTACTTGGTTTTTACCACAGTACTTTGTTAGCAATATGTTTGGTTTCTTTAAAATGTCTTTTATCCTAATTACAAATTGTATTTAATTCTTGATACTCAGATATTGATACAGTTGAGATTTCCTGACTACTTGAAATTTTAATACAGGTTAAATTTGAATTTCTATCTACCCTCAAATCTATTAATTTTTGATTGTTACTAACATCGAGACTGGTAAGTAAGTTACTTGAACTATAAAGGTGTGTTAAACTAGTATTATTTTCTATATTTATGTCTTGAAGCTTGTTGCCAGAAATTAACAAACTTTCTAACAATGTATTAGAGCTAAAGTCTACTGTTGTAAGCTGATTAAGTGTTAATAACACATTTTTCAGATTTAAAGCATCACTAGTGTCAATAGATATCAATAGGTTATCACTAATAAGTAAATCTTCAATAGATTCATTTTTAATACTAATTTCTTCAAAGTTATTATAGGATAAATTCATCTTTTTCAAATTTAACAATTTTGATACCCCATTAATTGAACTAAGTTTATTTGAATGAATATCCAATAAAATTAGATTTGAGTTGTTACCAATATCAATATTGGTAAGATGGTTTCCATAAAGAAATAAAGTATCTAACTTAGTGTTAAAGCTTAAGTCAACACTTTTAATTTCCTGCATAGCCGCAGACAATAATGTTATGTTCACAAACCCCTGAATTCCTGTCAAATCGATTATTTCACCAAAATTGGCAGAAAGGTTTAAATTCAATTGACTTACTGCTTCAGCATCTGATTTTAATATTTGTTGGTTAATGATACCGTCTGAATCTATGCCTTGCTCAATTAATTTTGTTTCAAAATGAATATCTGGAATACTTAAATAAATATCATTTATCGGGTTTTGGATTTCATTGTCATTTGAACATGATACAATGTGAAATAGTCCTAGGATAATAATTATGTAAGCTTTGTTATTATAGGTAATTTTCATTTTTTTAATTATTGCTAACGGTTCGTATAAGGTTAGTTGCGTGTTTGCGAGCAAAGAGTTTCCGAAGAAAATTCGGGCTTAGCAAATGAGCAATGACCTTAATTAATGTTTAAATTTAGCAATTAAATTTATACGGTGTTATATTTTTTGGCGAGACGAGCAGCTTAGCGGCAAAAAGAAAATAAAGCCAAGTTCTAAAGCTTTAATTAGGTAGAAAAGTTTTTTTTAAAAATCCATCATTATAACCCTCCGTAATCAACTTCAATTTTTTTTATTCAACCGAGTCGGAGTCCATCTGCGTATTACTTGCGTCTGAGTGATGCATTGTATCAAACAATGCCGAGCTATTAAATATAACTTGTTAGTAAACGCAGTTTATTGCGTTTATTTCTCTTTCAAATATAATATTATTTAGGTAACATTTCTAAAGGACTTGTAATATTTATAAGATTTGTTGTACTTACGTGCGTGTAAATTTCTGTAGTTTTAGAGCTGTTATGGCCAAGTAATTGCTGTATAAATCTTAAATTAGTACCTGCATCTAGTAAATGTGTTGCAAAAGAATGTCTTAAAGTATGTACAGTTGCGGGTATATTTATGTTTGCTTTTCTTTTAGATCTGTTAAAAACTTGCCTAATGCTAGATGCACTATATTGTTTGCCTTCTACGCCTTCAAATAACCAATCTTTAGGCTTATATAGCTTGTAGTACGCCCTTAGTTGTAGTAGCATAGTGGGAGATAATAATGTAATTCTATCTTTATTACCTTTTGCATTTCTTATCCATACCCGCATATTTTTAGAGTCTATATCTTCAATTTTTAAGTTTAAACATTCAGATATGCGTAAGCCACAACTATATATAATCATAAAAATAGTTTTATATTGTAAGTGCATTTAAGTAGGCTATCAACTTCATTTAATGATAATACTTTAGGTAATTTTTTAGCTTTTCGGGGTCTACAAAAATCGTACTGTACTTTTGGTAAGTTTAGTACTTTTTCAATATAAAATTTTATAGCATTAATACTTTGGTTTTGGTATGACGCAGAAATATTTTGCTTGGTAATAAGCTCTTTGTGGTAATGCGTTATGTGTGCAGTGCTTACTTTGTATAAAGGCATTGGGTAAGTATACCTTAAAAACTGCTTAAACATATGTATGTAAGTCTTAGTGGTGTTTTTACTATAGTTTTTAAGTAGTAATTTTTCATGCATCAAGGATATAGCCAATGCATAATCTGGTTTTGTTTCTTCGGTCTCCTGTAATTTAGTAACTATTGTATTAGGTTTCATTGTGTAAAAATGAATAAAACAGAGTTAAAAAGCTTATATTTAAGCGTTTATATACGTGTATAAACGTCTAATAATACGAATTATGAAAATGAAATTTTGTTTGTCTTGTAATAAAGAGCTTGCGGGTAGGTCTGATAAAAAATTTTGTGATACAGAATGCAGAAGTACTTACCACAATACAAACAGGCCAGTACATGAAATAGGTATACAGAAGATAAATAGTGCCTTAAGAAAAAACCGAAGTCTGCTAGCTCATTTTTGTCCAAGCGGAAAAAGCACAGTTAAAAAAGAGGTATTGCTAAAATTAGGGTACCGTATAGACTTGTTTACGCATATGTATCCGTTTAAAACAGGAGCCTATTTTTTTTGTTATGAGTTTGGGTACCTTCCTATTAAAGAAAACGGAGTAGATAAAATGCTTATTGTGCACAAGCAAGAGTATATGAGTAAATTAGCGTATAGTCCTTGGAATATTAAAATTGTAAAATAATTTTAATGTTAGTTTTTTTATCAAGTTAAACAAATAAAAACTAAAATACTATAATTGGTAAATCCATTCTTCTGGGTTTAACTTGCTAACGTTTTTGTATAAATAAAACTTTAGTAATGTTTGGTCGCTAAACTTATTGGTTGCAACTTCTCCTATTTCTTGCTTGGCAGTTACTTTATCTCCTTTTTCTACATAGGTTGCAGATAGGTTGTAGTATGTAGTTATGTAATTACCGTGTTTTATTTGCACACCCTTGTTTCCGCCGGGTACAGCAAGTACTGCTATTACTTCACCTTCAAAAATAGAACGTGCTTTAGAGCCTTTGTCTGTAGCTATAATTACACCGTTGTTTTGGTGTTTAATTCCTGGGTACACAGCATCTTTATATACGCCAAAGCCTTTACTTTTAAAACCTTTTGCTACAGGCCAAATTAGCTTGCCCTTGTTAGCGGTAAAGTTGTTGGCAACAATTTTAGCCTCTGGTGTTAAAACAAATTTAGTGCTACTGGTTTTTGTAGTGGTTTTTCCTGTAGTTTTTTTATTGGTGGCTACAATGGCAGAACGTATTAGTTTTTCTATTTGCTGATCTATTTTACGAGCCTCAGATTTCTTTTTGTTAATACTGGCAGTGTATTTGCTTTCGTTCTTTTTTATAGTGCTTAAGAGT
This sequence comes from Cellulophaga sp. RHA19, assembly GCF_002813425.1. NCBI lineage: Bacteria > Pseudomonadati > Bacteroidota > Flavobacteriia > Flavobacteriales > Flavobacteriaceae > Cellulophaga > Cellulophaga sp. RHA19. Next base: position 727,695 of record NZ_PHUL01000001.1, on the reverse strand, counting down.
ATGTCTTTAGCCTTTTTTTCTTTCTCTAGTTCTTTTCTAGTGGCAACGTTTTCTTTAAGTAATTGTTCTTTTAATTTACGTTGGTCTATTAAAGCTTGGTTTTTTAGTTTTAAGGTGTCTGTTTTGGCAACAATAGCTAAGCCTTGCTCTTGCCTGTAATTGGTGTATTGTTTTATATATTGAAGGCGTTTGTACGCCTGTAAAAAATTTTCAGAAGACAGTAAAAATAACAACCTACTTTGCCTAGATTTATTCTGATACGATTTTTGTATCATCTGCGCATAATCATCTTTTAAAGTCAATAAATCTTTTTTTAGCGTACCAATATTACGAACATTGGCATTTATTTGTCGGTTTAACAAGTTGCTCTGTTGGTTGGTTATTCTAACCAATTGCTGTTGGGCATTTATTTTTTGTTCTAAACTCTCCATTTGGTCTAGTACATTACCTTTTTGCTTTGTTTCGGCAAATAAAAGTCTGTTTATAGCCCTAATGTCTTTTTGTAATTGCGCACGCTTTTTTTCTAACGCTTTTTGCTCGTTTGTTTGTGCAAACAAAAAACTGGTAGATAGTACTACTAAAAGTAATGTAATTAGCTTAAATTGGCGCATTCTATATTTTTAATTATTCTAAAACAATTTCTTTAAAACCATTTGGTATTTTATAAGGAAAACTAAATTTTTTGTTTAGCTCTATATTCTTAAAAGTTAAAGCAATAATGTCTGTCTTTTTTTTGTCTTTTACATGTATGTCTATAATGTTAGGTACTAATTTTTTATCTACTACTTGGTAGTTTTTGTACTGCACATCTAATACTCTGTTTTTTTCTGGCTGGGTTAATTGCATACCAGCAATTTTATAATTTGTAGGCTCTATTTGTAAAAGTGTTTTAAAAAGCTCGTTTGCTTTTTTAGGAGCTAATTGGTATTTGTTATTTAACTCTACTGTGTTGTACTTTTCTTTTCGTAAATCAAACAAAGCTTGTCCTAATAACAAGTTTTGTACTTTGTTGTAATCCAACTCTGTGCCTAATAAATTACTTAAATAGGTAAAATCGCCATCAAAATACTCGTTTTGTAGCCTGTTGTAAAAGCTAACTCTTGTTGGTGTAATATATGCTTTTACTACGCCAAGTGTGGCACTAATCCATATAGCTTTGTCTTTTTCCATTCTAAAACTAACTGTGTACCCTTGTTCATCTTCACCGTCTGTATAATCTATTTTTAACCTACCACGTAGAGTTTTAAAATCTAAGGCATTTGCATAGTGGTTTTTAACTATAGTTTTTGTGTTTAGTTTTTTTAAGGTTGATGTACCATCTGCAATAACTTTTTTAGATTTACACGATACAAAAAACACCGCAATAACAAATGCAAGTCCTAATTTTGGTGTTATTTGAAGATTTTTAATCATTTTTTATTTTTTAAATTTTACTTTAATTAAGTACATATTTGCTTTAGCAGGATTACCCATTGCTGTATATGCTGCTGCAATTTCTCTATAAAAATCATCTGCAAGTCTAATATCATCTAACACATAGTCTAAACCTGTTTTTAAAGTTTCTATAGCTGCTCTGTGTTTTTTTCTGCCATTATATGCTGCTCCTAAAGCATAGTAAAAGTAAGGTTGTGAAGGGTAAGCTTCTAAGGCTTCTTTTGCCGTTGTTTCTAAAAAAACAAAGTTTTTTTGCTTTAAGGTAAATTTTAGCCTGCTTTTATAATTAAAAGCAGAGTTACTATTGCTGTTAGTTGTTTGCTTAGCAGTAGTGTTTTTTGTTGTGTTGTTGGTTGTTGTGGTGCTTGTAAAAGTAAAACTACTGCTACTAGCTCCTCTTTGGTCTATTGCAGCTTGCACCTTTGTACTTAAATCGGTTTTAAACGGACTATCTTTTACCTCGGTAAGTACATTTTTTGCCTCGTTGTAATTACGCTCTAAATATAAAATGTGTGCTAAATTCTCTTTTAATTTTTCGTTGTCATAAGGCACTATTTCTTTTAAGTGGCTTAGGTTTTTATATTGCTTTTTTAAAGAGGTATACAAGCTCTGTAAATACCACATGTTGTCTGGGTTTACTTTAAGAGCCAACTCTGCCTGTTCTTGTGCTAAGCTATATTGTTTGCCTTGTATGTATGCCTTGGCTAGTTCATTAGCTACAGCGGCATTTTTAGGTTCTAATTTTTGGCAGGTTAAAAAGCTATTAACGGCACGGTCATAATTTTCTATTCCTTTTTGCTTTAATCCTTCAAAAAAAGCTTCCTGAAAATTGTCTGAGTAGTCTTCTAAAAAAACATCTGCACTGTTTTCTATTTCTTGTGCATAGCTAAAACTTACCACTAAAAAAGTAAGTAAGGTGGTAGTTCTTAAAAAATAGTTGCAAGTACTCTTCATACGTTTGTAAAATTATTAAAAAAACAAATGGTATGGTAACCAGATGTCTATCAATATTTAATAAAATTCAAAAATTATACCGTTGTGGTTTTTTTGTGAGTTAAATTTCCAACAATTAATGCAATAACAGCTGGTAAAACCCAGGCAAGGCTATATTTGCTTAATGGTAGGTATGCTGCTGTAAAATTAGCAACACTTGTAATGCCAATACTGTTTAAAAAGTCTGGTACACTAAATAAAATAGTAGTAAATACAACTGCTCTAAAGACCTTAGGTTCTGTATATTTATCTGGTAGCACATTAAGCACTATTAAAATTATTGTAATAGGGTAAATAAACATTAAAGCAGGTATGGCAACCACAATTATATGGTCTACATTAAATTGTCCCATAGCTATACCCAACAAACAACTAATAATGGCTGTAATTGTATAGGCTTTGTTAGAGTTGTTAAACCTGTCTTTTATAAAATCTGCTGTACCTGTAACTATACCAATAGCTGTTGTGAAACACGCTAAACTTACCAAAATACTTAAAAATTTATTTCCTTCATTACCTAAAAGAGTTCTGCTAATTCCATTAAGCAAATCTGTACGGTTAATACCAGTTTCAAAATTACCGTGCATTAGAGCGCCAGTTAAAATTAAACCTCCGTAAACAAACAATAGACCTACGCCAGCAAAAATACCTGCATTTCTAATTAGAGCTTTGCGGTCTGTATAAGAAATATCTTTATTTTTTATGTTAATTGATATAATTAAAACACCCCCAACTACAACAGCTGCAATAGCATCAAAAGTTTGGTAGCCTTCTAAAATACCATCCGTAAAAGGATTGCTTATGGTTGATACTCCAAAATTAAAATCAAAAGAAAATATACTAATACCAATAATAGCTAGTAGTATTAACAGTATAGCGGGAGTTAAAAACTTACCTAGTATATTTAAAATCTTAGATCTGTTTAATGCAAAAACCAGTACCAAACCAAAATATATAATACTGGTGTATATAGGTGGTATATCAAAAAAAGGAGCAATGCCAATTTCATGGGTAACAGATGCTGTTCTGGGAGAGGGTAGTGCAACTGCAATGGCATAAATTAGTAAAGAGTAAATTAAACCAAAGGAGGTAGATACTTTTTTGCCAAAGTCAAAAATAGTGCCTTGTAATTTTGCGTGTGCAAAAATGCCTAAAATAGGAATTAAAATAGCAGACAAACAAAAGCCTATTGCCATAAGCCACCACCAATCGCCAGCATTAAAACCGATAAACGGTGGTAATATTAAATTTCCTGCACCAAAAAAGAGCGAAAACAATGCAAAGGCAGATACTAGAGTTTCTTTGGTATTATTCATTGGGTATATGTTGTATTATGATGGAAAGATAGGATATTATAAATTACCGTCAAACGGCTAATTGTTCATAAATTTTTAAGCATTTCATCGAAAAAAATGGTTTTTGGTAAAATAAATTTACAGAGACTCAATATTTTTAACAAGTCAACGTTAAATAAAAACTGATGACAAATAAAAGTTGTTTTTCATCAAATTTTAAAAAATAATTACAGTGCCTGGTCCCCACCAAACATTGTTTAAATCCTACAAGCTATGAAAAAAGTTTTAGCCACTCTTGGCTCAGTATTTAACGCGTTATGTTGCGGAATTTTTGGTCATTATTATACGGTAACAAAAAAAGTAACATCTCATATAAATGAGTACGAGTGCATACATTGCAAAAAACAAGTAACTACAGACGTAACCGGTAATTTGTCTGAGCTAACCCCAGAGTTAGAAGACATTAACAATACATTACAAAAAGTATACAGAAAAAAACACCAACACGCACCGCAGCGCGCAGCTTAGTGTTATTGTTCTTCAGTAAGTGAATTCCAGCCCTGTGCGGTAATCGGAATTTTAGTATTATTCCTAGAAATTAAGTGAACTCCTTCATTCTTATCTGTCATATGCCCTACGACAGTTAAGTTAGGGTTACCTTTTATTTTTGGGAATTCTTTTTGGTCTATAGTAAACAATAACTCGTAATCTTCGCCACCGCCTAATGCAACAGTTGTACTGTTTACTTTAAACTCTTCGCAAGAGCTAATTACAGTTGGGTCTAACGGTATTTTGTCTTCGTACAAATTACAACCAACATTACTCTGGTCGCATAAATGTAAAATTTCTGAAGATAAACCATCGCTAATATCTATCATAGATGTTGGTTTAACACCTAAGGCATCTAGTAAAGGAACAATATCTTTACGAGCCTCTGGTTTTAATTGTCTTTCTACAATATATGTATACATAGATAGGTCTGGGTTGCTGTTTGGGTTTACTTTAAAAACCTCTTTTTCGCGTTCTAAAACCTGTAACCCCATATATGCAGCACCTAAATCTCCTGTAACAACAAGTAAATCGTTTGGTTTTGCTCCGTTTCTGTATACTAAGTTTTCTTCATTAGCTTGTCCAATTGCGGTAACACTAATAAGCATTCCTTTAGTAGATGAGGTAGTGTCGCCACCAATTAAATCTACATTGTACGTTTTTGCAGCTAATGCAATACCACTGTATAACTCCTCTAAAGCCTCTAACGGAAACCTGTTAGATACAGCAATAGAAACTGTAATTTGTGTAGCGGTAGCATTCATTGCATATATGTCTGATAAGTTTACCATAACCGCCTTGTAGCCCAAGTGTTTTAAGGGTACGTAGCTAAGATCAAAATGTACGCCTTCTACCAATAAATCTGTAGAAACTACCATTTTTTTATCTTCAAGGTCTAAAACAGCAGCATCATCACCAATACCTTTTAGGGTAGATTTTTGCTTTATGGCAAAGTCCTTAGTAAGGTGATTAATTAAACCAAACTCGCCTAATTCTTCAAGAGATGTTCTCTTTGGATTTTTATCGTCTAACATGCTGCAAAAATAATAAGGATATTGTACAAAATGTGTTTTTTACACATAAAAGAATCTTAATATACTTTAACTTTTATAGTAAATAGAGAAATCTTATATTATCATTCGTTATAATAATGTTAGGAAGTATGGTAAAACCCTACTTATACACTATATTTGTAAATTGTTTAGAACTAAACCAAATAAAATTTGAGTGGAGGTCTAATTTAAATTAAGATTAGTATGATAAAAGTCTCAGAAACAGCAAAGAAGAGGGTCGTAGATTTAATGACCGAAGGTGGCTTTGATGCTGAAAAAGATTTTGTACGTGTTGGCGTAAAAAGCGGTGGATGCAGTGGTTTATCTTACGAGTTAGATTTTGATAAAACTACCGGAGAAACAGATAAAGTTTTTGAAGATAACGCAGTACGAATTGTAGTAGATAAAAAAAGTTTTTTATATCTAGTAGGAACTACTTTGGAGTATTCTGGAGGATTAAACGGAAAAGGTTTTGTGTTTAATAACCCAAATGCACAAAGAACATGTGGTTGTGGTGAAAGTTTTTCGCTATAACGAAACTGAAAATAGAAAAAATGAAACAATGAGGTAAAGTTGCTTTAGCAAAATTACACCATTGGTAAATTGAAGAAAATGGCATATACAGAAGAAGAGTTAAAGAAAGAGCTAGAAACCAAAGAATACGAATACGGTTTTTATACAGACATAGAATCTGATACTTTTCCTATAGGATTAAGTGAAGAAATTGTGATAGCTATTTCTAAAAAGAAAAATGAGCCACAATGGATGACAGACTGGCGAATTGAAGCGTATCGTGTTTGGGAAAAAATGGAAGAACCAGATTGGGCAAATGTTCATTATGAGAAACCAGATTTTCAGGCTATTAGCTATTACTCTGCTCCTAAAAAGGCAGATCCTAACAAAACGCTAGAGGATGTAGATCCAGAGTTGTTAGAAATGTACAAGAAATTAGGTATTTCTGTAGACGAACAAAAGAAACTGCAAAATGTTGCTGTAGATATTGTTGTAGATTCTGTTTCTGTTGCTACTACTTTTCAAAAAACATTAGCAGAAAAAGGTATTATTTTTATGCCAATTTCTGAAGCTATACAGGAACATCCAGAATTGGTGCGTAAGTATATGGGTACTGTAGTGCCAACTACAGATAATTTTTATGCTGCACTAAACTCAGCTGTTTTTACAGATGGGTCTTTCTGTTACATTCCTAAAGGTGTACGTTGCCCAATGGAGCTATCTACTTATTTTAGAATTAACCAAGCAGGTACAGGTCAGTTTGAGCGTACTTTGGTTGTTGCAGATGAAGGTAGTTATGTAAGTTACTTAGAGGGTTGTACTGCACCATCTAGAGATGAAAACCAATTACACGCAGCCGTTGTAGAGTTAATTGCAATGGATGATGCAGAAATTAAATACTCTACCGTACAAAACTGGTTCCCTGGGAACAAAGAGGGTAAAGGTGGTGTTTATAATTTTGTAACTAAAAGAGCTTTATGTGAGAAAAACGCAAAAGTATCTTGGACACAAGTAGAAACTGGTTCTGCAGTAACATGGAAATATCCTTCTTGTATTTTAAAAGGAGATAATTCTATTGGAGAATTTTATTCTATTGCTGTAACAAACAACTACCAGCAAGCAGATACAGGTACAAAAATGATTCACTTAGGTAAAAACACTAGAAGTACTATTATTTCTAAAGGTATATCTGCAGGTAAATCTCAAAACAGCTACCGTGGTTTAGTACAAGTTAGTAGCCGTGCAGACAATGCACGTAACTTTTCTCAGTGCGATTCTCTTTTAATGGGTAATGAGTGTGGTGCACATACGTTCCCATACATAGAGGCTAAAAACAAATCTGCAATGATAGAGCATGAGGCTACAACAAGTAAAATTGGTGAAGACCAAATTTTTTACTGTAACCAACGTGGTATAGATACAGAAAAAGCAATTGCATTAATTGTAAACGGATTTAGTAAAGAAGTACTAAATAAGTTGCCAATGGAATTTGCTGTAGAAGCTCAAAAATTACTAGAAATTAGTTTAGAAGGCTCTGTAGGATAAACTTGTTTCTCTAATAAAGAAACGCTGGGTGTTTTTAGATTGATAAAAAAATCGCCCTAAAAAAGAAAAGAAAAATAAAGAACATTAAAGTAGCGATAAAATGCTTAAAATTAAAGATTTACACGCCAATGTTGATGGCAAAGAAATACTAAGAGGAATTAATTTAGAGGTTGGTGCTGGTGAGGTACATGCTATCATGGGACCAAACGGTTCTGGTAAAAGTACATTGGCTTCTGTTATAGCTGGTAATGAAACTTACGAGGTTACTGCAGGAGACATCTTTTTAAATGGAGAAAATATTGAAGACCTTTCTCCTGAAGAAAGAGCTCATAATGGTGTTTTCTTATCATTTCAGTACCCTGTAGAAATTCCTGGTGTTTCTGTAACTAACTTTATGAAAACAGCTATTAACGAGTCTCGTAAAGCTAAAGGTCTAGAGGATATGCCTGCCAAAGATATGCTTAAGCTTATTAGAGATAAGTCTGAGTTGTTAGAGATAGACCGTAAGTTCTTATCTCGTTCTTTAAACGAAGGTTTTTCTGGTGGTGAAAAAAAACGTAACGAGATTTTTCAAATGGCAATGTTAGAGCCTAAACTAGCTATTTTAGATGAAACAGATTCTGGTTTAGATATTGATGCTTTACGTATTGTAGCTAACGGTGTAAACAAACTAAAGAGCAAAGACAACGCTATTGTTGTTATTACACACTACCAACGTTTGTTAGATTATATAGTGCCAGATTATGTACACGTACTTTATAATGGTAAAATTGTAAAATCTGGAACTAAAGAGCTTGCTTTAGAGCTAGAGGAGAAAGGATATGATTGGATTAAGCAAGAAGCGGCAGTTTAAAAAAGTATTAAGTTAATTTTTAGGATAATGTAACACATACATTATTTATTACTTACTACTCAATATTAAAGAATATGGATTTAAAAGATAAATTAGTTTCTTCATTTTTAGCGTTCGAGAACAACGTAGACGTGCACAACCCTGTGCATGATGTACGTACAGAGGCTATTAAAAATTTTGAAACTAAAGGTTTTCCTTCAAAAAAAGAGGAAGCTTGGAAATACACTTCATTAAACAGCTTACAAAAAATAGACTTTAGCATCTTTCCTAAAAAAGAAAGTTCTTTAGAATATAAGGATGTTAAAAAGTACTTTATTCACCAAATAGATACTTACAAAATAGTATTTATAGATGGTGTGTTTAGCTCTAACTTATCTGAAACTACCCATGATGGTGTAGATATTTGTTTAATGAGCTCTGCTTTAACTAAGCCAATGTACAAAGCTGTTATAGATGTTTACTTTAACAAAGTAGCCTCTAAAGACGAGTCTTTAACTACATTAAATACTGCGTTTAGTAGAGAAGGTGCATACATTTACATACCTAAAAATAAAGTGCCTAAAAAGCCTATAGAAATTATACACTTTTCTACAGGTAATGATGCCGCTTTAATGTTACAACCACGTAACTTAATTATTGCTGAAGAAAATTCTGAAATGCAAATTATAGAGCGTCACCAGAGTTTAACTAGCAATGCGGTATTAACAAACTGTGTTACTGAAATTTTTGCAGCTAAAAATGCAATTGTAGATTATTACAAAGTTCAGAATGATGTAGATTCTGCTTCTTTAGTAGACAATACATATATAGACCAAAAAGATGGTAGTCACGTAAAAATACATACATTCTCTTTTGGTGGTAAGTTATTGCGTAACAACCTTAATTTTTATCAAAATGGTGAGCGTATAGATTCTACCATGAAGGGTATTACTATTATTGGAGATAAACAACACGTAGATCACCATACACTAGTGCACCACATAGAGCCAAACTGCGAAAGTCACCAAGATTATAAAGGTATATACGCAGATAGCGCTACAGGTGTATTTAATGGTAAAATTATAGTTGATAAAATTGCTCAGAAAACAAATGCTTTTCAGCAAAACAACAACATATTAATAAGTGATAAAGCTACTATTAACACAAAACCACAATTAGAGATTTTTGCAGATGATGTAAAATGTTCTCACGGTTGTACTATTGGTCAGTTAGATGAAGAAGCTTTATTTTACTTACAATCTAGAGGTATACCTAAAAAAGAAGCAAGAGCATTACTAATGTATGCTTTTGCAAACAACGTTTTAGAAAGTGTACGTATACCAGAATTAAAAGTTAGAATTAATAAATTAATAGCTAATAAATTAGGTGTTAATTTAGGATTCGATTTGTAAAAATAAATCTGTTAGCTTAAAAATTATGCAGAAAACAACCCTAGATATTCAAACAATACGTAAAGACTTTCCTATTTTAAGTAGAACTGTAAATGGGCAACCTTTAGTGTATTTAGACAATGCAGCAACATCGCAAACACCAAAACAGGTGTTAGATGTTATTGTAGACTATTACAGTGGTTACAATGCAAATATTCACAGAGGTGTACACACACTTTCTCAAGAAGCTACAGATAAATACGAGCAGGCAAGAGCAACAATTCAGCATCATTTTAATGCTAAATTTGCGCATGAAGTAATTTTTACTGCTGGTACAACACACGGTATTAACCTTGTAGCAAACGGTTTTTCATCACTCTTAAAAAAAGGAGATGAGGTTATTGTTTCTGCATTAGAACACCACTCTAATATTGTGCCTTGGCAAATGTTGTGTGAGCGTACTGGTGCGGTTTTAAAAGTAATACCAATGAACCTAAATGGAGAGTTGGAGCTAGATGCTTATTACGAGTTACTGTCTAACAAAACAAAGCTTGTTTTTTGTAATCACGTTTCTAATGCTTTAGGTACGGTTAATCCAATAAAAGAAATTATAAATGCTGCACACAAAGTGGGTGCAGCAGCTTTAATAGATGGCGCACAGGCTGCACCGCATATAAAAGCAGATGTACAGGAGTTAGATGTAGATTTCTACGTAGTTTCTGCTCATAAAGTGTGTGGTCCAACTGGTGCAGGTATGCTATATGGTAAAGAGGAGTGGTTAAATAAATTGCCGCCTTACCAAGGTGGTGGAGAAATGATTGCTGAGGTTACTTTTGATAAAACAACCTATGCAGATTTACCACATAAGTTTGAGGCTGGTACGCCTAACATTTGCGGAGGTATAGCTTTTGGTGCTGCACTAGATTATATGAATACAATTGGTTTTGACGCTATTGCAGATTATGAGCATGAGCTGCTAGAATATGCAACAGCGCAATTATTAACTGTGGACGGACTTAAAATTTACGGTACAGCGGCAAATAAAACATCGGTTATATCTTTTAACGTAGGTAGTATACACCCTTATGATATTGGTTCTATTTTAGACAAATTAGGTATTGCAGTACGTACAGGTCACCATTGTGCACAACCTATTATGGATTTTTACGGCATTCCTGGTACCGTAAGAGCTAGTTTTAGCTTTTACAATACTACAGCAGAGGTAGATGCCCTAGTTGCAGGTGTGAAAAGAGCTGTAGCAATGCTGCAATAAAAATTAATTACTACACGCTAATTTGATAAGCACCTTTGTTATCGTATTTTTGTTTTTAAATAAATTCTTCGGTTTTTGTGAAGATTAAAAAGTAACTATGACAATTAAAGAAATACAAGAAGAAATAGTAGACGAGTTTTCTATGTTTGATGATTGGATGCAACGCTACGAGTACATGATAGATCTTGGAAAGTCGTTACCTTTAATAGATGAGCAGTATAAAACTGATGATAATATTATAAAAGGTTGCCAGAGTAAGGTATGGGTACACGCAGATTTAGAAGGTGATACTCTTACATTTACAGCAGATAGTGACGCTATTATTACCAAAGGAATTATAGCTATTTTAATTAGAGTTTATAGCGGTCAGCATCCAAAAGATATTTTAGAGGCAGACACCAGTTTTATAGATGAAATTGGTTTAAAAGAACATTTGTCTCCTACTAGAGCAAATGGTTTGGTAAGTATGATAAAGCAAATAAAAATGTACGCCATTGCATACCAAACACAATTAAAATAACAATAAGTATAGTTATACAAGTTATGAGTGAAGCATTAGATACACACAATTTAGGAGAGGAAATTGTAAAGGTTTTAAAAACTATTTATGATCCAGAAATTCCTGTAGATATATATGAGTTAGGTTTAATTTACGATGTTTTTGTAAATGAAGATAACGATGTTAAAATATTAATGACATTAACGTCTCCTAACTGTCCTGTTGCAGAATCTTTACCTGTAGAGATTGAAGAAAAAGTGAAGTCTTTAGATATGGTAAAAGGTGCAGAAGTAGAGATTACTTTTGATCCGCCTTGGACACAAGAATTAATGAGTGAAGAAGCTAAGTTAGAGCTTGGCCTTTTATAATTAGTACTGGTTTTAAGTAGTTTTAAATTATAGTTTATGGCACAATCCAACGAAATAATTAATAGAGTAGCTAGTTCTAAACTGGTTACTTTTGACTTGGAAGACTACTTTCCAAAAGGAGAAAAAGTGCTTTTAGATATAAAAAATTGGCTTTTTGAGGGCTTTATTTTAAAAGAAAAAGACTTTAGGGAGCACATAACAAATCATAATTGGGAGCAATACAACAACGCTTATGTAGCTGTATATTGCTCTACAGATGCCATAGTTCCAGGTTGGGCATATATGTTGGTTACCGCTTATTTACAACCACATGCAAAATACATTGTTCAGGGAAATTTGGAGCAGCTATACTCTTCTGTTTATCAATCTATTATATCAGAATTAGATTTTTCTGTTTATAAAGATAAACCAGTAATTATAAAAGGGTGTAGCAATAAACCTGTACCACCAAATGCATACTTATGGGCTACTGCTAAAATGCAATCTTTTGCAAAAAGCATTATGTATGGTGAGGCTTGTTCTTCTGTACCGTTGTACAAGAGAAAATAGAAGTTGGTTTTTATTTTAAAGAACTATGCTTACATTTGCCATTCATTAAACCATAAAATAAACTATAAAATGAAGAAAATTATTTTAACAGCTGCGCTATTATTTGTTGCAACTGTATCTTTTGCGCAAACAGAAGAAGAGTTAAAAGCAGAACAAGCTGTAAAAAAAGATTCTGTAGCGGCTATACAAGCAAGAATTGGAGCTATACAGGCTAAGTTAGATGCTATGCCAGGTTGGAAAATAGGAGCTTTTGGTACTATTGGTGGTACTATCTCTAGTTTTGACAACTGGTATGCGCAAGGAACACCAAACAACAACTCTGGTAACATAGGTTTTACAGTAAATGCTTTTGCTAACCTAAAACAAGATAAATTTTTCTGGAGAAACTCTGCTAACGTAAACCTTGCTTGGGTAAAGTTAGATAATAAAGATAACCCAGCTGATAGTGATAAGTTTGAAGGAACTACAGATGTATTTACATTAACATCTTTGTACGGGCGTAAATTATCAGAGAAATTTGCAATTTCTGGTTTAGCAGAATACAGAACTACAATTTTAAATAACTTTAATAATCCTGGTTATTTAGATTTAGGTGTTGGTGCTACTTGGACTCCAATACAAGATTTAGTAGTAGTTATACACCCATTAAACTACAACTTTGTATTTGCAGATAACGATGCTGTTTTTGAGTCATCTTTAGGTGCTAAAATAGTTGCAGATTATACTAAAAAAATTGGTGCAGTAAACTTTAAGTCTAACTTATCTATGTTTCAAAGCTACAAGAGCTCAGATTTGTCTAACGTAACTTGGACAAACTCTTTTGGGTACACACTTTGGAAAATGATTGGTGTTGGTTTTGATTTTGGATTAAGAAGTAATAAGCAAGAAGCTTTAAACTACTCTTTAGCTCAAACACCAGCTACAGCAACTTCTTTTGATGATGTAGATAACAAATTACAATCTTTTTGGATGTTAGGTTTAAACTACGCATTTTAATACCTAAAGTAACAATATAAAAAAAGACCGCAATTGCGGTCTTTTTTGTTTTTATACTTAAGCACTCTTTAGGAGTTTATGATGTTCGTCCAAAAAATTTAAGGACCGTAACAAGCTTGCGTAAAAAGCAATGCTCCTATCATCTCTTTGTATGCACGACTTTAAAAAATCTTGTAAGTCTAAATAGTAAAAATTAGCTTTAAAAGTAGGTATGTGCATATTTATAGTGTTGGGATTGTAAACAGTATCGTCTATAACCAAATCCATCACTAATCTTTTTCTAAAGTAATCTATAGTAACATCTGTAGCATTATAATGTTTTTTAATAATTGCTATATGTAATGCTCTAGATTGATCGTCTATTCTTTGTGAGCAAGTAGAAGAAATTAAACTATAGATGTTATTCTCTATCTTCGATTTAATATCTGAATCTTTCATTCTATTTTTTGATTAATTGATACTCCTAAATTACCAAATAATCGTCAAATACCTGTTAATCAACGACTGTAATTAACATTTGGTCTATGGCTTTGTTGTGAAACGTCAAAAAAGTGTTGTGAAAGTTATTTATATTGATGTGTTAAATTCATAAAATTTAACAGAAATAAGGTTGTGAGAAATTACTTTCTTTCCAGTTTCACTCTTGTTTCTAGTAAATACAGGTGGTTTAAGTCTTTTATTGTTAGCTATTTGAGTATAATATTCTTCTTTTGTAGGATAAAAAGGATATACGGCATTAAAGATTTCGTTCCAGTAATTTTTTTCAATTATTAGACTAATTATTGATATACAGTCTGTAATATCTATTAGGTTAATAGGATAATTACCATTGCTTACTTCGTCTTTTTTTACCAAATGATAAATAGGGTGTCTGCCATTACCAATTAAACCTCCAAAACGTATTATGGTAGCTTTTAAGCTGCTATCATTTAAAAACAACTGTTCTATAGTAACTAATTGTTTTGCGGCGCTTGTAGCAGGTTTAGGGGTTGTTTTTTCGGTTATTTCGCCATTTAAATTACCGTATACGGATGTGCTACTTACAAAAATTACTTTTTTAACGTTTGCAATATTGCATTGTTTGTGCACAATTTGCATCTTGTTAAGGTAGTTACTTGCATCGCCAGTTTTCATTCTTGGAGGAATATTAATAACAAGCACCTCTACATCACTTAAAAACAAATCTAATTGTGTTGTAAAATCTTCATCATTTAAATTGACCAAAAAAGGGTGTATAGACTGCTCCTCTAGGAGAGCCAATTTATCTTTAGAGGTTGTGCTACCGTTAATTGTATATCCCTGCTTTTGTAATGTAGTGGCTAAAGGTAAGCCTAGCCATCCGCAGCCAAATACTGCTATTTTATTTTTCAAAATTTCACTGTTTTTATAATTAGTATAGCATCGTTTAAAACAAAAGGCATTGGTATTTCATTTTCTGGTCTTGCTGGTATGCTAAAATGTTCATTAGTTAACAAATCATTAGAAGCTTCAAAAAAAGTAAGTTCTAAAGGAGTGTTAGGTTCTAAAATTAGGCTAATTTCTGTATAATTATTATTGCTAATATAATGCGTCATAAATTTGCTAGTACTATCTAATAAAGAATAGTCTGGTAATGCTACACCGTTTACAACTGCTTGCTCTAATGCAACATTGTTTTTGTAAATATCCAAACGGTTTACATTGCGTTGTGGCGTAATGCAAATTTTTAAATGTCTTTTGTTATTTATTAACGTGTCTTGCGTTTTTTCAATTTTTGGAACAGCTACTTTTTTTATGGCAGCATTGGCAACATAATTAAAACTAGAATTGTATTTGCTGCTAATTGTTGTGTTAGCCAACTCTTTTGGACTTGTTTTGGTATCGTCTACATATTGTGCAGTCCACTCTGTTAAATAACTGTCATAAGTTGCCCATTTAGCAGTGTTGGTGTTTGCATCTAAAACATAAAGTAAACTGCTTGGTTTTGCGTTGTCTTTAGTAAAGCCCGAATTAAAATGCGCCATTGCAAAACCACCTAAACTTAGTATAAATAATAGTAACGCCAATCTATTTTTATGTTTGTAAAAGCCAAATATTGGAGTAATAGCAACAAATAAAAGTGTTGTTAAAACTGTGCTGGCAACTAACATTTTTAAACCTAGTCCTACAGGAAACATTTTTACAAAAGGTGCAAATATAGTTATCACGGGTAGGGTTAAAAAGAACAATAGATATGGGTTTGGCTTTTTTTGGTTACTAACAATTACAAAAGAAACCAATAGCGCAAACACTGGTACAATAGTATAGCTAGCTCCTTTTAAATATACTGCAGCTAAACCAGAAATTACCAGCCAAATAAAAAGTGGTGCAACTACTAAATTGGGTGTTTTAAGTTTTTTAAACTTATGGTAAATATAAAAACAAATAGCAAGTGCTAATAGGGTAAATGCTGCAATGTATGTGTACCCGTTATAGGTAAATCCGTGTAAAATATCTTTGTATTGCGGATACATAACTTTTAAAAGAGTCCAACTAAAATAACCTGCAACACCAGTAATAAGTATGGAAATAAGTAAAGGTGCAAACCCAACTATGATTTCTTTAGCATCTAGTGTTTTGTTTTTTAAACCAAGTACAGTAATAACAATAAACAGGACTACAGCAATGGCAAACATTGGCCATATCCAACTAAAAGGGTAAGACACTGTTTTAAATACTGGAGCAGTAAAATAAATTGCATCTTCATTAGTTTTTAAGGCTGATAAGTCTGTATCTGCAAAGTGGCGTAACAACGGCATTAAATAGCTTCCTTGGTGCGCTAAAGTCTTTTTATCTAAACGTTCATAATTATCTTTTTCGGTATGATAGTCAAAGTGATCGTCTATAAAAGCAAAATTGAAACCCTGTATATCTGCATCTTCTCTAAAAACAGTTAAATCTGTATCATTAGGAAGCATTTTATAAATACTATAAGCTAAAGAATTTGCCACAGGATATTCTGGGTTAGCAGCGGTAAATTCTTCAATAAGTTTACCGTTACCTTGGTTGGTCTCAATAAGCATATAGCTAGGTCCACCACTACCACGAGCCTCAAAGTTTAATACCAAACCAACGTCTTTTGCCCACGGATGTTTATTTACAAACAGTTCGGCTCCGTTAAGGCCAAGTTCTTCGCCATCAGAAAGTAAAATTATAATATCGTTTGTAGGTGTTTTATTTTCCTCTAGGTATGCACGTATACTTTCTAAAATAGTAGCAACGCCACTGCCTGCATCACTAGCCCCAAGAGATGAATGTGGGTTACTGTCATAATGAGATAGTAATAGCAAAGCCTTATTGCTTGTTTTGCCTTTAATTTTTGCTAAAATATTGCTGGCATAAGATAAGTTACCCCAATCGCCAGCAGTATAGCCTTCTTGTACGGTGGTTTTTAATCCTAATTTTTGTAGTTCTGCTACAATATAATTTTTAACATCTGCGTGTGCTTTAAAACCAACTGCATGTGGTTCTTTGCCAATTTCTGCAACGTGTTTTAATGCTCTGTCTGTAGAAAAATTTGTGAGAGCCGAGTCTTTATCAGCAGAATAGGTTGGCATTATAGCTATAAAACTAAAGTAAATGGCTAGTAGTAAAAGTATTAGAGTTAAAATTCTTGCTATTTTGCTCATTTTGTTGCGTATTTCTGGTTGTATGCCTTAAAATTATACAAATTTGATGCTTTTAACGCAATTTATTTAGATAATTCATTAAAAATCACTAAGTTTAAAATTAACCTAAAACCAAATATTATGGGAATTAAAAGCTTTCAAGGAGTGCGGAAGACCTTAAAAAAAGAATTTGAGGCGCCAATATTAGTAGAAGATTATATGACTAAAAAGTTAATAACTTTTAGTCCAGACCAATCTATTTTAGAAGTAATGGAGCTGTTTACCAAGCACAATATTTCTGGTGGACCAGTATTAGATAATAACGGATTTTTAGTTGGTATTATTTCTGAGGCAGATTGTATGAAACAAATATCTGAAAGTCGTTATTTTAACCAGCCAATACTAAACAAAAGTGTAGAAAATTTTATGACTAGAGATGTAGAGTTTATTTCTCCGGACATAAGTATTTTTGATGCTGCAGGTATTTTTGTGCGTCATAACAGGCGTAGGCTTCCTGTGCTTAAAAACGATATTTTAGTAGGGCAATTGAGCCGTAAAGATGTGGTAATAGCAGCTTTAAAATTAAATGGACAAAATTATAAATAGCATACCTTATGATTTCTCTTAATTTATGAATGGTTTCTGTCCCCAGAAACCATTTTTTTTGTTTCATTTTTTGCTATTGCTTTATTTTTAACATAATATTACAAAATATACCTCTGTTATTTAGCAGATAAATTACTATTCTTCTTTTTTGTTGTCATTTTCTCAAATTTTTAGAAAATATTAACAAGATTTAAAAAATGCCCTTTGTTTAATTGTCTATTTTGGCACGCAAATTTATAGTTAGGTCTAATTTGTGTATTTCTTGAAATTCTTTAAAAAACATATTGCGTTGTTCTTTTGCTTGCTATTTTTGGTAAGTCAGGCAAGCTATGTATTTCATACATATTTAGAGCCACATAATCATACCCACACAAATAATGCATTAGAATTTAGTACGGTAGATTTTACACCTTTGGCTGTAGAGACAGCAGAATTTAGTACCGCTATTTATGACTGTCTTTTATGTCATCAATTTAAGTTAACAAAAGTAATTATAGCTTATAAAAATAAGCTAAAAGTAAAAGAGCCTATTGCAACTCACTACTTAAAAATAGAATATGTAGAACCGTATACATTTTTCTATTTATTAAGCAACAGCTCTCTTAGAGCACCTCCTACTGTAAGTTTAGCAGCGTAATTTTTTTAAAAGAATTAATTAAGTGTCTTAGATACAATACATAGCTAGCATAGGTATGTGTTGTATCTAAACACCTAGTATTTATATATGCTATAGTATTCACTAAAGTAACTGCATTGCTATTTTCTTATCCCATTTTCTTGAAAAAACACACAAATAAAAATTATAAAACCAACAATATTCAAAATGATTAAAACAACTAATTTAACTAAGAAATACGGTGATTTTACCGCTTTAGATAATTTAAATATAGAAATAAAAGAAGGCGAAATTTTATGTCTGCTTGGTGCTAACGGAGCAGGAAAATCTACCACTATTAATTTACTACTTAACTTTATAACACCAACGTCTGGTAACGCTTTTATTAATGGTTTAGATGTGGTAAAAAATCCCAAAAAGACTAAGCCGTTTTTAACATACATACCAGAAAATCTAATGCTTTATCCTACACTAACAGCTATAGAGAATTTAGATTATTTTCTTGGGATAGGTGGTAAAAGTTTTTCAAAAGCAGAGCTAAAAAACTTTTTAGATGAGGCAGGTTTACAACAAGAAGCTTTTAATAAGCGTGTGCAGTTTTTTTCTAAGGGAATGAGGCAAAAAGTAGGTATTGCGCTAGCAATTGCAAAAGGCGCTAAAGTATTGTTGTTAGATGAACCAACCTCTGGCTTGGATCCTAAATCTAGTAATGAGTTTGGTGAATTGCTAAAAAGTATGAAAAATGCCAAAGTAGCTATACTTATGGCTACACACGACATTTTTAGAGCCAAGGAAATAGGTACGCATATTGGTATTATGAAACAAGGCGTTTTAAAGCATCATTTTTCTAATGATGAAATTACACTACAAGATCTAGAAAAAGTGTATTTAGAAACAATGACTTTAACTAACTAAGCTATATGATACGGTATATAATTAAAAAAGAACTAAAAGAAATTTTTAGAGACGGACGTTTTAAAATTTCTGCAGCAATAGTATTTTTATTGGCATTAGTGGCGTTTTTTGTCACTTTTAAACAGTATAAAAATACAGCAGCACAGTATAACGAAGCTAAAGTAAACGAGCGTAAAGTTTGGGAGTCACAAGGAGCTAAAAATCCGCATTCTGCTGCACATTATGGCAATTATGTTTTTAAACCAAAATCTCCTTTATCTTTAATAGACCAAGGTGTAGATAAATATACAGGTGTTTCTGTATTTTTAGAAGCACATAATAGAAACGAAGCTGCTTTTAGTGATGCAGCAGACCAAACAGCATTGTCTAGGTTTGGAGCATTAACACCAGATTTTATTCTGCTTTATATTATACCATTAATAATTATTTTAATTGGTTATAATATTTTTTCAAAAGAGGTTGAAGGGAATACTTTCTTTATTCTAAAAAGTCAAGGTGTGGTAGGCTGGAAATTGTTTGTTGGTAAATGGCTTGCAGCTCTAATACCTACTATGGTCATTGCAACCGTTTTATTTGCCGTAGCTGCTATTGCATTAACTAGCTTAAATGATTTTGGTTTGTTTGAGTGGAAAGAAATTTTTGCACTGTATTTTGTGTATTTACTTTACTATTTAATTTTTATTAATGTGGTATTATTTATATCATCAAAAGTAAAAAAATCTGGTATTGCGCTTGTAATTAACTTGGTATTTTGGGTTTTAGCTTGTTTTGTAGCGCCTAAAGTAGCTAGTAATTTGGCAGATGCTAAGTATCCCTATCCTTCTCACCAAGAGTTTAATGAGCAAATTGCGAATGAAAGCAAGCAAGGTTTAGACGGACATAATCCTTGGAATGAGGAATCGCAAAAGTTACGCCTACAAATACTAAAAGAGTATAAAGTAGATAGTGTACATAAATTGCCTTTTAATTTTAATGCATTTTTAATGCAAAAAGGAGAAGAATACCAAGCGCAGGTGTATGCTAAACATTATGGTCTTTTAAAAGAAAAAGCTAAAAAGCAAGGAGGAGTGTACAAATCTTTATCTTCTATATCACCTTTTTTACCAACTCGTTTTTTATCTATGGCAATTGCCAATACAGATTATGAGTCTCACTGGGCTTTTACAGAAGCAGCAGAAGAGTATAGAGTAGGTGTACAACGATTTTTAAATGGTACTACAGAAAAAAATGCGAAATATAACGAGCGTTATGTTGCACCAGCAGACACTTGGAGTAAGTTGGAAGAGTTTAGTTATGAGAGTCCAACTTTTACAGAAGTCTACAAGCAAAATACAGGTGTTTTTTCTGTGCTTGTAATTTGGTTTGTGCTTACAGCTGCACTATTATTTTTCACTAATAAAAAATATTAAAATGTTTAGATATAATTTTAAATATGAACTAAAGTCATTACTACGTAGTAGGTGGCTTTTACTATTATCATTACTACTTTTAATTGTAGTTTTATTTGCAGGCTATAATGGTAAAGAGAAAGTAAATGAACGCGTAAAACAGTTAGATAAAGTTGTTTTAGAGGCAAATACTAATGATGCTACAATGGCAAAAGTGTTAGACTCTATAGAAAAAGGATTGCAGGTAAGTATTAACCCAAGGAGAATGCCTAATGCTCCAATGAATGTTGCTTATAATTACCCTAGGGTAGCAGCAATACCGGCAGCACCTTTAACATTTATATCTACAGGACAAAGTGATCTTTTTACGCATTTTATAAAGCCAAGTGCGTATGGAGATAGTTTTAGTTTAGATTACTCTGAACTTGCAAATCCTATACAGTTGCTTTTTGGATCTTTTGATTTGTCTTTTGTAATTATTTACATTTTGCCCTTAATTATTATAGCGTTTAGTTACAATATTTTGTCTGAAGAAAAAGAGTATGGATCTTTAAAATTATTGGCGTCACAACCAATATCTATTTACCAATGGATATTGCAAAAAACAGCACTAAGGTTCTTTTGGTTAACCTTAATAACTATGGCTGTTATTACAATTACACTGTTAATTTTTGGGTATAATTTTAGTGCTAATTTTTTAGCGTTTTTACAGCTAGTGTCCTTAGTCTGTGCTTACATACTTTTTTGGTTTACCATTGTGCTGCTTGTTAATTTAGTAATAAATAACTCGGCTAAAAATGCAGTTAGTTTATTGGCAATATGGGTGTTTGTAATTTTAATTGTTCCGGCAGTAGTGGGGCAGTTGGCAAACTCGTTTTACCCAATACCATCTAGAACTAAAATGATTACAGAAGTGAGGGAGTTAAAAGAAGAATTATCTAGTAAACAAGATAAAATACTAGATAACTTTTTAAGAGACCATACTGAGTATGCATCAAAAGACGGGAATAACAATTATTCTTTTTGGCATAAATATATTGCATCTCAAGAGCTCGTAGAAGAGGAATTAAAGCCTTTAATAAGCTCTTATGAAGATCAGCTAACAAAACAGCAAGACTGGGTTAGATTGTGGCAGTATAGTTCACCAGCAATACTTATGCAGCAAAGTTTTAATAATTTAGCGCATACCTCTACAAGTCACTATCAAAGTTACAGAAATCAGGTTTTTAAATTTTCTAAAGAGTGGCGTAACTTTTTTAAACCTATGTTGTACGGAAATAAGAATTTTACAACTAAAGATTATAAAGAGCTTCCTAGTTTTAAATACAAGGCTCCTAAAAATAACTTAGTTTTATTTAAGGTGATAGTATTGCTTGTTTTTTCTGTGATATTTATTTTAATTGGTAGGCAAGTATATATCAATAAAATAAAAAAAGGAACAGTAATTTCATAACAAGTTACAATATTGCTTTTATAAAAATAGGTGTGTATTTTAATGCATACCTATTTTTTTTGTTTAAAAAGGAGTAGAGCTACTCGCGTTTCACAATCATATAATAATCATTATCTAAGGGTAAATACCCAAGGTCATACACAAAAAAGTAAGTAGTTCCTTTTTTGGTGGTGTAATTGCTAGTTATAAACTCAAAGTCAAAACCTTTATCTATTAGCCTGGTACGTGTAGTTTTAGTTTTGCCCTCGGTTAAAGTAAAACTATCTAAAATTCGGTAGTTTTTACGCAGCCTATTGTTTATGTTTCTAATTAGGTTTTTACTGTCTTTGTTAATTTTGTTATTGTAGGCATTACGGCAATAGTCTTCACAGAATTTTTTATCTGCTCTGCCAACAAGTTTTTTTCCGCATTCTAGGCAAGTAGTCTCCAAATTTAAAAGTAACTTTTTAATGTTTTTATGCTTAACAAGTTACAAATAAAACTGTTATGTTAAATTTAGCTAATGCTAATTTTATATTTTGTGAGTAAGCCAAACAAACTGTCTTTAGAAAACTTAGCCCCTTTAATTGCATTATCTTCTGGGTCTATACTAAAGTTATAGGCGGTGGTAAAGTCGGTTTTAAGTAATATAGTGTTGCTAAAAGCAGTGTTTTTTAAGTTACAATTATCAAAAACGGACTCTGTTAATGTTGCTTTAGAAAAATCTGCCTGTTCTAAATTACAGTTTTTAAAAAGCATTTTTTTTATAATTAGCTGATAAAAAGATGCTAGTTGTAAATTACAATCATTAAAAGTAAAAGACAATAAAAACGGATTACAGCTAGTAAACTGTACACCTAGTAACTTGCAATTGTTAAATGTAACGGTGTTAAAAGAAGTGTTTTTAGTTTTTGCGTTGGTAAAGTTACACTCTGTAAATGTACATTCTATAAAATTAACATCAGACAGGTAGGCTTCCGTAAAATTACAGTCTACAAAAGTACAGTTATCATACTCTGCAAGAGCCAGCCTGTTTGTTTTGTAGTCTTCCTTAGTAAAGGTTTTGTCAATAACAAGTGCATTCATAGGTTTTGGTTGTTATTATGTATAGTTTCAACTTTGTTTTTAAAGAGTTCTTTGTCTTTATCAGATATTCTATTTAAAGATGAGTTTATTCCTCCTTTAAGCATTTTGTATTTATCTAAAGTAAAATTTAACTTTATAATGGTTATAAAAAGTACTTTTTTAGTTTCTACACTTTTTATATCAGAGATAGGAATTGTCTTTTTATTAAGAATGGTTGTTGTTTTTCTTATCCAGATAGTGTAGTCAGTAAAGTATACATTGTTATTGTTAATTGTACATATTATTTTATTTTGTTTAAACTGATTGTAAATCATTAGCACTAAATAAATTGAAATTATTACAGGAGAAAGTAATATTACAGACATAAATACCAAGAAAAATATAGATTTTGCATCAGTTATAGTTTTGCCGTCAAAAAAACTCAAAAACATAGTTACTGACAGTGTAGATAGCCCTATAAAAATAAGAAGAAGAACAGTTAACACAAGTATTAATATAGCTTTTTCTTTTTTAGACTGATAAAAAACAGATGCGTTTTCTGACTTCATATATTGTTACTCACTTTTTAAAACTATTGCCATTGTAAGTGTACTAAAACGAAGAATTTTTAGGAATACTTTTGCTCTTGTTGCTTTAGTCTTTTTTATATTTTTTATGCTCTATTTTCTTTTTTTCTAAAATTGCATAAAATTTTCGGGGAGATATTTTTAGGTCTTTTGTAATTTCACTTACTTTTTTCTTTCGTTTTTTATACAGTTTTAAATTATCGTTTACTTTTTTATTAAAGTAATATTTTTCTAATTTTTCAACTATTTGTAATTCAGTTAAATTAGAATCCTTTGCGTAGTTATCAATTTCTAATTTAATTTTGTTAAGTTTTTCACTCATATTTATGTGTGTTAACGTATTTATATAGTTTAAGCACTAAAGTTAACAAATAAATAATATGCAAAAAATCCGCAAGTCCCTACGCTTCGGGATTCTAAAGGAGGGGAGCACTAGTAATTAATTACATACGGTATTAGCAAACGTTATTCGCTAAATGTTCCATCTCCATTCCATTTTAAAATTTTTGTAGGTGTATCAAAGAATGGTCCAGAATCACTTTCTGATTTTTGATTTTCATATTTGATTTCTATATTTTTTCCTTTTCTGGGTAATGAAAAAGTAAGTGAAGGATGAAGAGATTCGTATTCTAAAATTTGTTTACGAGTCATTTTAGAATAAAAATCAGTAATTATTAACCTTTTTGTTACCTCTAAATTTGGATAATACTCTTTGAATATAGGTTTGTCTGAAATTTTTAGGTCATTATCATAGATAAAAAATTTAAAATCACTTTGACCATAACTATATGTTCTTGTATTTCCACCATAAGTAGAGATAGCAATCAGTTTTTTATTTTCAAAATTCCAGTAACACATTTCAAATCTAATTTCTGTATTAATATTGGAATCGAAAGAAGTCTTTATTGATAAATAACCATTTTTTTTATCAATAAAGATATTTTGATTCATCTCACCATCCGATATTTTTTTATTTTTCACTAAAGATTTTCGTTCTTGTTTGCCTATAATTGTATATTCTTCAGGTAACATATAAAATAGGTCTACTATATTTTGGCTATACGAACAAAAACTACATAATAGAAATAATGTAAGTATGTTTAATCTTCTTTTTTTCATTTTTTTAATATTTGCTAACCTATTCGTATATGGTTAGTAGAGAGGTTAAGCGCCTAATGTAGGACATGAATACAATGGAATATTTTAAAAAGAATTAGAGCTTTCCTTAGATACGTTTTCATGAAGTTCTTTTAGTAATTTATAAACTAGTGTTTGATTCTTTTCTTTATACCTTCTTATCCAAAATGAATAAACAAAAAACACTCTGTTGCTTAATTTACTGCCTTGGTCTTTTTTAGGAGAGTAATTTTCATCAGACAAAATACCTTTAACCTCTTCGCTAGCAAAATCATTAATTGTATTCTCAATTTCTTCATATACATCCCAATAGTTATCTGCGTCTGGGTCTTGAGAATACATTTTATTGGTTAAGTCGTTTTTGTACCTAATAGATTCATTATTTTCTATTTCAGTATAAGCAGTTAATAAGGCTTTTACTATTGACGACGCACCTGAGTCTTTGTATAAATTGTTGTTTTTAAATAATAAATAAAGTACTTGTTTTTCCTTAGGTGTTATAAGTTTCTCTAAGTTCTCTGGACTCCTATCTATACTGCTCCAGATATGATTTACAACAGAAAACTGATCTAGGGTGGGGTTTACTTTTCCAAGAATTTTTCTATTTACCAACGCTTGACTGCTCCATATACTTGTCATAATATTTATATTATCAAGGTCATGAGATTTAAAAGCAAATTTTATAAAGTTTTTGGTATTTATAATTGGAGTAGATTCATCAGTAAAACTAATTAGAGTTTCTGCATTAATTTGGTTTTCTAAAGTTAAAATTTCAGCGCTACTATTTTCAATTTTATGGTTCGATTTGTCTAAATCCCCAGATATAACATTAATAATAGAGTCTTTAGCTGTTAATTGTCTTTGTAAATTATTAATTTGAAGTTGTTGTTCTTCAGTTTTATTATTGCAAGAGTATAAAGCAAATAAAAGAACTATTAAATATAGTCTTAATATGTGTTTTCTAAAATTCATATTTTTAGCTTTTAAATTGTTCTAACTTTTATTAATTACTGTGTTTTAATTAGGATTGTCGTCTGTTAAATAACCATTAAAAACATAACCTTCAGTAGCATATGTACTGTTTGTATTTAATTTTATACACACCCAGTTTCCAGTAATGTATTCATTTATATCCTCATTATAAATTGTTAATTCTTTATTTGTTCTTCGGATAACGTTAACAGTTTCTCCGTAACTTAATGTATGAATTACTTTTCCTTTTTTTCCAGGTTGATCTCTACAATAAAGACCTTTTTTTGCTGATACGTATTTCCAATGGTTTGTTCTTGTAAAGTTGAACTTGATATCGTTGGTTGATATATAATCAAGATTTAATGAATTTTTAAGATAAATAACTATTCCTCTACTGCTAATAGTATCTGATAGTTTTCCGTAAGCATCAGAAGAGTATTTTTCAATTATAATACCATCACCTCTATTAGAGTAAAAGGTTTTGCTTTGGGAAGGTATTATGTATTTGCTTGTAGAAGTTAAAGAATCTGTAGCTATTAGTTCTTTTCCATTATTTCTTAAGAATAAAATTTTTGACTTATAAAATGAATTGTCTGAGTTATTTTTAAACCCCCAAAACACTAGCGCATCTAAAAAATTATCATGACCAAAATCAAATGTAACTATATGCTTGCTCATAATAGATACTCCTTTTGAAGATATTATGTCTAAATCTACAGTGTTTTTTGTTGCTGTTTTGGCCGCACTAATTATAGAAGCTTCATCGTTTGCTAATATTTTTTTTTCATTACTACTTTGGTCTTTCTGTGGGCTAATGGCTTTTTTACAAGAAAAACAAGCAAATAAGAACACTAGGCTTAATATGTGAGTACTCTTAATCATAACTGTAATCTTTTCAAATTTTTAATAGTCTAAATATTAAGATTATTTAATACTAAAGTAACCACCAATATATATTCGTGGTTTTTCAATTTATATTCGGTGTTAAAAAATTAACTGATAGTAGAGTGAGGGAGTAGGTCTGAGGTTAGTATTGTTTGTAGGTTTTGTAAGTAAATGTTATTTTATTTTAAATTGGTCTGAAATCCACTTTTTAAGTAATTCAATCTTAGGGTTTTTCGCGATATAAAATTTTTCATTGATATTAATTATTATTTTATCCTCGTTTGGATTAAAAATTATTTTAAAATAATTTGAATCTTCATTTTTTCCTTTTATAAAATAAATAATGTAAATATTAGAACTTTCATTTAAAACATAACCTTTTTCAGTTTGATATTTTAACTCTTTGAGATTTTCAACAAATTTTGGAGCTCTTTTTTCTTTATAATAAGAGCTAGAAATTAAAGTTTTAAATTTATCGGTTATTATAATGTTAGCTTGTGTAGATTCATTTTCCTTAAAATAGGAATTAAAATAATTATTTAAACTGAAATCCTTTTTAAGATAGTTATTGATTATTGTAATATCTTTTATTTTGGAATCATATTCTATACACTTTGAGGAATTCCATGTATTACAATCTTTATCCAAATAAGTTTCATATGATAATTCTATAATATGCCCAGCTTTAAAGTAATCTGAATATTTTGGACTAAACTTATATCTAATAGTACTAGATTTTTTTGTCATTTTAATTGAGTCACTTGTAATAGATTTACTTACGTTTTTAATTATAACAAGACTATCTGTATTTATTTTATATATTTCTTTGTAATGCTCAATACTGTCAAGTTTTTGTTTTAAGTTTTTTATTTTTTTATTTTGAAATTGAGAATACTTTTTGACATTTCTGTAGTCGTTTGAAAATATGTATTTAGTAATTAAATGTGTGCTAATTTTTTCCTGACTGAATATGTTTTGAAAGACTAGAATTAGTATTGAAATTAGAAACGTTTTTTTTAGAGTCATTTTATAATTTTTGCTAACGGTTTTGTGTATGAACAGTACGGGTTTGTATGCAAGGAATTTCTGAAGGAAATTTAGACGTTACAAAATTGCACTAACCTTTGATTAAGCACTAAATTACGCATTGTTTTATCCGATTTTGGTAACTGAACTTTGTGTTTATCTTGTTTCTATCAATTCATTGTTTTTAATAAAAACTTCTTTTAGATTATTTATCCTAAAGGGGATATTTAGTATTGTGTCTTTTTTATTAATTATTAAGGATGATATTTTTAAAATTCCTCCCTTATTTTTTAAGTATTTTTTTATTCTATTAATATTTCCAGGAATTAACGGAATGTCCATACTAAATGAAATATTCATTGAGTGTTTAGGCAAAATATGATAGGATTGTTTAAACGATTTAATATAGTCTCTTTTGTAAGGAGTTAATTCAAATAAGGTATCATTTATAGCAAGAAAATCATTATTTGCTTCATTATTGTAATATTCAAAACTATTTTTGTTTCCTATGATAATGGTACTATCACTATTATTTTTTATTTTAATGTTAAAGGCAATATTACTTAATAAATGCGTCTTAACTTGCTGAACATATTTCTGTGTGTATTCATAATATATCAATTCATTACTTTTTATCTCTATGCTGTTTTTATTTGATTTACACCCAAGAATGAGTATTAATAGAACAAAAGCGTATTTATACATTATAATTATTTTTTTTCGATAACGGTTTGGAAACTTGGCACCCAAAACAAAGTCTTCCCTGTGAGTCTCTCATATCTATTGAACATTTCATTTTTTTTGGCTAGAACTTAAATAAGGTTTACTTTGATATTTTGCCTTTATAGCGTTTGTTAAATATCTTCTAAAGTTTTTCTCTGTTATGTGTTTTAAGCCGTCACTGGTTTCGTATGTGTATACCCTTTTTCAATATACTTTAGAAAATCACTGTCCGGTTTTCTGATTCTTATACTGTCTTTTTTAACCTTTAGATATTCTTCAATTATATTTTGTCCATTGGTTTTTAAAAATGAAAATTCTTACAGAAACATAAGTATTGATTTTATTCCAATTTTCATCATTTAGTTCTTTTTGGTTACTATACTTAGAATTAAGCGCAACGTGTATGTATATGGTTAGTGGTGTGTTTAAGCACTCAATTTAGTAAATAATTACCAGCCAAAAGAGTCCGCAAGTACTTTGGTAAGTAGACTAAACCTAGCAATAAATTATATAATTTGTTGTGGTACGTTTTTTATTTCTATATTATTTCCTATTCTATTTTTTATAAATTCAGATATTTCTTGATAATCAGATTCAATTAAATTCATAAAATTCACATTATATTTCTTTTGGTTTCTGTCCGCTATTATTATGTCACTTGCTTTTAATTCAATACTTTCAATATTATCAATTCCGATAGTGTGTTTATTATTTCCATTCGCGAAACTTAATTTATCATTTTTATATTCAATTATTCCAGTCGGAACAAACAGAAACCCGGTTATTAAATATAGAATTCCAGTGATAAGTATTGAGTATGAAAGAATTTTTTCAGATTCAATATTTTTTAAACCAAAGTAGCTGGCAACAATTAAAATAGTTCCGAAAATAAAAGGGAATATTCGGTTGTAATCATCGTTGTTTGTTCTTATTCTTAAGATGTTCGTTTTTTTTCCGTTTCTGTATTTTAGTCTTTCTATTATATCCCAAATAATGAATGGAATCCAAATCAGAAATACAATATTTTTTAATGGTTTCAAGAATTCAATTCTGTCAATAAATGTCATTAAAAAGACTATCCCAATTATCAGAATGTAGGTGAAATATGGACTTCGCTTCTTCATTTCTCAAATGTGCTATAACGGTTTTGTGTATGAAACGTAGCGTGCAAAAAGACACTAATTTTTCGGATAAACACAGAACCGAATTTTTATATTTTGTTTTTAATTTTTCTATTCTAAAAGCCAAATTTAAAAATTTGGCGTTCTTTGTAAATAAGTTTTAACCTTTCGGTTTAGCACTTACTAGCTATGTTTTATAAACCTTGTTAGCAATTTTTTTCTATTGTAGAAAAGTATGAGGTTGTAAGGTGTTTTAATATTCTCAATAATGAATATATTGTTGTAAAAAGTTTATCTGCGATTGTGGTTATTCAGTAATTACAAAATCATTTAATTGATTTAAAAGTTCATATACTACCTCTTTATTTCCCTCGGAGTTTCTTCTAAACCAAAAAGAGTGAGAATAAGGTAAAATGTCACCACAACAAAATGTATGTCCTTTACCATTGTCAAATTCTAAAAGGCTTTGCACTTCATCACTTGCTACAGCCCAAATGTCATAATTAGGTTTTGCTATAGAATCATAAATTTCACCATTTACATTTTGTCGTTCTATGTCTTCATAAGATAATATAAGTGTTTTGAGAAATTTATCTAAGTCAGAGGTTTTATACCAATCACTACTTTTAATTGTTTTAAATATCTGTTTTTTTTCTTCTGGCGAGAGTAAGTTTTTTAAAAATTCAGGATCTCTTCTCATCGTTTTGAAAATATGAGTAAAAGCCTTTTCTTTGGTATAAGTTTTAAATCCAAAATTATAATTACTAATATCAAACGAAGCATCTCTAAGTAATAAATCTCTATTAGAAGCAATAGAACGATATGTGTCTTCGTCTTTTGTTAATCGATTGAAAATAAATTCAAAAAGAGTTATTTTATTGGGGAAATAGTCTGAAAATTGCCCAGATAACATAGATAAATACTCATTTTTTTCTTCAAGAATAATTCTTTTCTTTTCTCTTTCTTTTAGTACACTTACCAATGAGTCATTAGTAAGCGTTTGTTTGTGTAACTTGTTTATTAAATTATCTTTCTCAGTCTTATCTTGATTACAAGAAAAAAATAAAATGATTAAAAATAAGATTATTATGTTTATTGATTTCATTTTTAATTTTTTACAACGGACTTGTGTATGGAACGTAGCGTGCAAAAAGGCACTAACTTTTCGGTTAAACACAGAGCCGAATTTTTATATTTTGTTTTTAATTTTTCTCTTTTTAAAAGCCAAATTGAAAATTTGGCGGACTTAGTAAGTATACACAAAATTTTCGGTATATCACTTATTAGCTATGTTTTATACACGTTTTTTTATCCGTTTGTTCCAAATAAATTTTGAACGATTGGTTCGAGAGCACTACCTATTAAATATCCAATTATTGACATAATTAACAGTAGCCAAGGTGTTTCCCTTATTATTGCAATAATTCCATTAAATGTCAATCCGTAAATATGCTTTTTCTTTGCATTTACCTTTAATTCTTGGTTCTCAACCCGATGTATTATGCTTTCAATTATATCGACTTTTCGTAAAGTAGACATATGTAATTTCAAATATTCTTTGTTATCAAACGCATCAGCTTCTTCTTTTCCAGTCATTGCATTAACAGTCGAAATATTATTTCTATTTGCTAAATTTAGTAACCTTCCACTAGGTTTATTTTTTTCATAACCATAAGTGTAAATTCGACCTAGGATTCGTGGGAAATCGTATTTAAAATCATCTGGAATTTGAAAAGTAGTTCCTTTTAAGATTTTGATTCTATTGTTAATTGCTTCAAATCCATAGTTTGAGTCGCGCATATTCCAATGTATCCACTTATGTGTTCCATTTTGAGAAACGAAAGAAGAGAAATCATTTAGCATTTCTTTTTCTAAATCATCATATTCAGAATCTGTCAAATTGTTGAAGTCAAGTCCTGTAATTTGTGCCTGGAGATGAATTGAAAAAGATTTAGTTTGAGCAGTCCTTAAATTCATCACGCAAATTGATGTTACTCTAGGTGTTCTTCCGTGATTCGTAACAAAAGATTCGCAAGAGTAATGTATTACATTACACTTTACTTTTTCTTTAAGCAACTCGTTCAGTAGTTCGAGTCCTTCTTTTCTTTCTCTTAGTCTTGATGAATTAAAAAATTTCAATTAGTTGGTTTTAATGTGTGGTAACGTTTAGCTATGCGTAGTGCGGGATTAAAAGGAACTGATTTTCCGAACTAGCACTTAGCCAAAGTTTATGTTTTGTGTTTATTTTTTCTAAAATACTAAATTTAAATCTTTGGCGACAAACCAAATACAAAACGACCTTACGATTAAGCCAAAACCCGCATTACGTATAGGTACTGTTATGCAAAGTTTATTTCCACTCTTTCTTTTTACAATACTTCAGAATCATATCCTCAATACTGCTCCAACCAGTACCCGCGCTAAGGGTTAAATCAAATTTTGAAGGAACCTCAATAAGTGTTATTTCTTTACACTCCTCAATTGACATTGGAGAAAAAGCACCTCCGGGTTCATTATGATTAAAAAAATCACCTTGAAGAGCATTACAATTTTGACAATGATTTGCCCAATATTTTCCATCGATTGTTTTTGAATATCCATATTTGTAAAAGGGAAATCTTTCTTGTATCAAATCAATAATTTCTTTGTCTATATATTCTGGTATACTAAAAAAGGTGAAGTAATCCTGTTTCAACCATTCTTTAGTCATATTATCGTCATCATCTTCATTTATGTAATCAAACTCATAAAAATTATTAGAAGCTAATGCAACTACATCTGTTATTTCATTACATTTCCAGCAACCTCGCTTATTAAGAGCTATATGAAATGGTTTTTTTGCAATAATTGAGAATTTTTCATTGTCAATCCACTGTATAAAATCATTATAGTTTTTATGCTTTGGTACATACCAAGTTTTAGAATCCGTATCCCAAAAAGCTCCTTTGGATTTAGCTTCTTCTTTTTCGCTATATGAAACATTGATTTTTAAAGGCATTGATTTTAATTTTGCATAACTAGTTAATAAACGCAATTTATTGCGTTTATTCGGCCATATTGGTGGTATAAACGCACGTTTTGCATTTTGGGCTACTATTTTTCTTACAATATAAAAACATTTTTTGTACTATAATTACAGAAATACGTATTTGTCTAATTTCTAATTTTTATTAAACAAATCTATAACCAAAAAAAAGCCTCTAAAAAGAGGCTTCTTTATATTACTTATTATTCTCTATTGTGGGTTATTCGTTTAGGTTCATAATTTTTAAATTGTTCTTACAACGCATTACTCTTCAACAAACAAATAATTTAATTTTAGGTTGTTAAAGGCAGTATTAAAAGCAGTAATTTCATCATCTAACACCTTGTTAAAAGCAGTTAGTTGTGTGTTTATTTTTGCTGTTAGTTCATTTTTAACAGCAATATCTTGGTCTGTTGGCGGAAAATCGTCCAAACCAATTAAACTATTTATGTGCGCTAATTTGT
Source organism: Cellulophaga sp. RHA19 (assembly GCF_002813425.1). Lineage (NCBI taxonomy): Bacteria > Pseudomonadati > Bacteroidota > Flavobacteriia > Flavobacteriales > Flavobacteriaceae > Cellulophaga > Cellulophaga sp. RHA19. The sequence continues at coordinate 694,818 of NZ_PHUL01000001.1, read as the reverse complement.
TGGTGAGTTTTATAGGAAAATTAAGTGGATCTTGGTTACTTCTGTTTTTTGTTTGGTACAGCTTTTTCTCTATATTTTCTAACTTTTCTCGCATTGCCTTGGCTTTTTTTACCAGTTCTTTTGTTACTTCAGTATCTTTGTATTGTTTTTCAAAAGCAGCAAGTTGTGCCGTAATTTTGCGCATTTTTTTAATAGAAGTATGTGCTTTATTTACCGTTTCATTTACTTCAGTTATAAAATTGTATTGTTTTTGCATATCTGCAACACTAGCTTCTGCTCTTGGGTCTGGCACAATAGTAAAATCTTTGCTTTGTGTAGCGCCATTAACCACTAATTGTACGTTGTAATCTCCAGGTACTGCTTTTGGCCCGTTAAAACTAGCCCACCAAAATATCATTCCTTTTAATTTTTCTGCACCTTTACCACGAGTATCCCAAACAAATGTATTGCCACCTTCTTTAACTTTTAGTTTTTTGTTTTTTTCTTTGGCTTTGTTGCTATACGTAGCTAAAGTATCTCCTTTTTTATTAAAGTAGATAAGCTTAACACTGTCTTTTTCTTCTACTTTATTTAAGTAAAAATGTGTAATTACACCGTTTGGATGGTTGCTTCCGGCTAATTTAGAAGATCTGCTACTGCTACCACCTTTTGTTCTATAAGTATCTTTTGGTTTGTATAATATTGATGTTGCATTTTTTGCATTTTCATTTAATTGATGCAATACAGACAAATCATCTAAAATCCATAAACTTCTACCTTGTGTAGCAACAATTAAATTGTTGTTTTTAATTGTTAAATCTGTTATTGGTACAATTGGTAGGTTTAACTGAAAAGGTTTCCAACTGCCGCCATCATTAAAAGAAATATACATTCCTGTTTCTGTACCAGCGTACAATAATCCTTTTTGTTTAGGATCTTCGCGCACCACACGTGTAAAATGCTCATTATTTATACCGTTGGTAATTTTTGTCCAAGTTTGTCCATAATCTGTAGTTTTGTATAGGTAAGGTGCAAAGTCGCCCAACTTATATTTTGTAGCAGCTACATAACAGGTACCTTCATTAAAAGCAGAAGGTTCTATACTGTTTACCATAGACCATTCGGGCATATTTTTAGGTGTAACATTCTCCCAAGTTTCACCTCCGTTTTTAGATACGTGTATTAAACCATCATCACTACCAACCCAAAGCAAACCTTCTTTAAGCGGACTCTCATTAGCTGCAAAAATAGTACAGTAGTATTCTACACTTGTATTGTCTTGTGTAATTGGTCCGCCACTAGAAACTAGCTTATCAGCATCATTACGAGTTAAATCATCACTTAATAATTTCCAAGACTGACCTTCATTTTCTGTAACGTGTACGTGGTTAGAGAAGGTGTATAGTTTTTTAGGGTTGTGTCTGCTAAATAGTATAGGAAAGTTCCATTGAAAACGATATTTCATACCATCTGCACCATAACCCATTGGGTTGTCTGGCCATACATTTATAGCTCTTGTAGTACCTGTTTTATGGTTTTTTCTAGTTAAAAATCCGCCATAACTACCACCATAAACAATATCATTATTTGTTGGGTCTACCGCAATATGTGCAGACTCGCCACCAGCGGTTTCCTCCCAGTCGTTATCACTAATAGAACGCCCGTCACTTCTGTGGTTTATACGTATAGTAGAATTGTCTTGCTGGGCAGCATAAATTCTGTACGGAAAAGCATTATCTGTAGTTACTCTGTAAAACTGTGCAGTAGGTTGGTTGCTGTATGTGCTCCAAGTAGCGCCACCATCATAAGTAATTTGCGCACCACCATCATCACCAATAATCATTCTCTTTGGGTTTTCTGGAGCTATCCATAAATCATGATGGTCTCCGTGTGGTGCATTAAAAGTGCTAAATGTTTTACCGCCATTTGTAGATTTGTGGTATTGTACATTTAGTACATAAACAGTGTTTACATCTTCTGTGTCTGCATACAAACGCGTATAATACCAAGCACGTTGGCGTAATTTACGCTCAGCATTTACCTGAGTCCATTTTTTGCCACCATCATCACTACGGTACAGGCCACCTTTATTTTTGTTTTCTACAATTGCCCATACACGTTCTGAGTTTTTAGGTGAAACAGTAACACCAATAATACCTAATGTGTCTTTTGGAAAACCTTCGTTTTTAGAGATCTCTGTCCAGCTTTCTCCGCTATCTGTACTTTTCCATAAAGCAGAACCATCTCCGCCACTGCTTAAGCTATATGGTGTTCTTTTTGCACGCCACGTAGATGCGTACAAAACACGTGGGTTATTAGGATCTAGCGTTAAATCTACTGCGCCTGCATTGCTATTAACAAATAGGGTTTTGCGCCAAGTTTTACCGCCATCTGTACTTTTGTAAACACCACGTTCTTCTGTAGGTTTGTATATGTTACCTAAAACTGCTGCGTAAACAATGTTAGGGTCTTTAGGGTGAATTTTTATACGTGGTATATGCCTACTTTTACTTAAGCCAGCAGAGCTCCAAGTTTTACCGCCGTCTTCGGTTTTCCAAACACCATAACCTGAAGATACATTACCGCGTAATGTTTTTTCGCCACCACCTACGTAAATAATATTAGGATCACTTTGTGCAACTTCTATAGCGCCAATACTACCACCAAAAAATCCGTCAGAGATATTGCCCCAGCTTCTGCCACCATCTTCGGTTTTCCAAACACCACCACCTGTGGCACCAAAATAAAATAAGTTTGGTTTATTTGGTACACCAGTTACAGCTGCAGATCTGCCACCTCTAAAAGGGCCAATTAAACGGTATTGCATACTGCTATATATGGCTTCTGGGTACTGGTCTGTTGTAGATTTTTGTTTTCTTTTTTGAGCAAAAGAAATCTGAGAAATGCATAAAAGCAGCAACAAAAACGTGCTGTTTTTTAAGTGATTGAGTTTCATAATATTCTTGGTTGTAATTAGTCTTTCTAAAAATAGGTAAAAACTACAAGCCAAGGAAATTAAATAAGGAAGTGGTTTATGCGTTTGGGTTTTTACTTCTAATGCGTTTGTACAGTTTTATACCTAGCATTAAAAGTATAGCTAAGATAAAAATGCCAAGTACACCGTAAATCCAATTAATAGCGTTCCTGACAATTACTAAAAACACTACAGAAAATAAAATAAGCGTAGAGGCTTCATTCCAAATACGCATAAATTTAGAGGTGTATTTTACTTGGTCTTGTTGTAACTGGTTTACTATCTGGTGATTTTTTAAGTGGTATAAAATCAATAAAAAAACAAACCCAAGTTTTACGTGCATCCAAGGTAGTTGTAAAAACGAAGGGTTAATTATAAGTAGTAATACAGCAAATAACACAGCTAAAATTGCAGATGGCCAGGTAATAATGTACCACAAGCGCTTAGTCATTAATTTAAACTGTGTTGTAAGTATTTCTTTTTCTGGAGAGGGTTTGTCTGTAGCTTCAATATGGTAAATAAACAACCTAGGTATATAAAATAAACCAGCAAACCACGTAATTACAAAAATTAAGTGAAGCGATTTTATATACAGGTAATACTCATCCATTAGTGCAATAGTTTATTTAGCTAGGTAAGCTACCATCTTTTTCCCAATTGTTTACCCAGTCTGCCATAACAGAAACCCAGTTTTCATCTGTGTTTAAACAAGGTATGTGTTTGTATTCTACACCACCAGCTTCTGTAAATTGCTCTTTACCTTCCATAGCAATTTCTTCTAAAGTCTCTAAACAATCTGCAACAAAGGCAGGTGTTATTACAGCCAAGTTCTTTTTGCCTTCTTTAGGAAAACGTTCAAACTCAAAATCTGTGTATGGTTTTAACCAAGGGTCGTTTGGCAAACGAGATTGGAAAGAAACACTTATTTTATCTTCTGGTATACCTAAAAGGGCGGTAACTCTTTTTGTAGTCTCATAACATTGGTGACGGTAACACGTATTGTGTGCAACAGAGTTTGTGCTACAACAAGAGCCATCTATTTTGCAATGAAATTTAGTTGGGTCAGATTTTTTTATGTGACGTTCTGGAATACCGTGGTAAGAGAACAATATATGATCGTAATTAAAACCTTCTAAGTTTTTAGCAATACTATCAGATAGTACTTTTAAATAGGCTTCATTTTTATAAAAAGCCTGTAGTGTAGTAATTTTCATTTCAGGAAAATGCTGCTCTTTTTCTTCCATAGTCTTAACTACAACGGTTTCAAAAGAAGACATAGCATATTGCGGATACAAAGGAACTAGTAATACCTCGTCTACACCTTTGCTTTTAAGCTCTTGTAATCCGTTTTTAATAGTCATACTACCATAACGCATACCCAAAGCAACAGGCATTTTTGTTTGTTCTTTTACTTTAGCAGTAAAACGTTCTGAGATTACAACAAGAGGAGATCCTTCTTCCCACCAGATTTTTTTGTAAGCTTCTGCAGATTTTTTAGGTCTAGTGCGTAAAATAATACCACGTACAATAATATTACGCAACCAATTAGGTACATCTATAACTCTTTCATCCATTAAAAACTCATCTAAATACGGTTTAACATCTTTAGCAGTTGGACTATCTGGTGACCCTAAATTTACTAATAAAACTCCTTTCACAATTGTATCTCTTTAGAAATGCAAAAATAGGGCTTGTAACTCAACTTTAACACATTTGACTATAATTTATACTTATTCTTTAATAACTAGAATCGTTTTTAAAAGTTTAGTATCTTCATAATGTAATGTTAACTAAGCCGTATTTTTTTTGCGGTAATTTTTTTTAGTGCAACTTACAACTAATTTTTACGTTGATATTTTATAAAAAACAAATGTTTATGCGCATTTTTATTGGTTCTGTTTTACTTTTTTTTTCTTGTTTAGGTTTTGCTCAAGAAAAAAATAGTTTGCTTTGGGAGATTTCTGGTAATGGCTTAAAGCAAACGTCTTACTTATACGGAACAATGCACGTAAGTAAAAAAATAGCTTTTAGGTTAGACGATGTTTTTTATGAGTCTTTACTAAAGAGTGATGTTGTTGCATTGGAGTCTGACCCAGCTACTTGGTTAGAGGATGATATGAACCAGACTTCTACGCGTTATAATTATGTGCCAAAGGGTTTTTATGCTAGCTCTTTTTTAATGAATAATCCACAGGTTGAAGAGGTGAGTTCTTACTTGGCTTTTGAGGATCGTATTTTAAATGGATTACTATATAGAACCAATTCTTTTAGTCAGGATTTTGAAGAAGAAACATACTTAGATATGTTTATATACCAAGCGGGACAAAAGTTTGATAAAAAAATAGTTGCTTTAGAAGGTTTAGAAGAATCTAGAATACTAGTAGGTAGGGCAAATTTAAACCCTATGAAAGCTAAACCAGACGATTGGTTGCTTAAAAAAATGCAGCAAAAAGGAATGGATTTTCTATTGCAAGATGCTTACAGAGAGCGTAATATAAATTTAATTGATTCTTTAGATTCTGGAATTTATACCGATCATTATTTAAAAAATATGCTCTACATACGCAACCACAATATGGTTGTAAAGTTAGATTCTCTTTTACAAAATAATAAAGTATTTACGGGTATTGGCGCAGCACATTTGCCAGGTGATAAAGGCGTAATTGCGCTTTTGCGTAATAAGGGTTATACAGTTAAGCCGTTAACATCTAAAGTTGGTTATAAAGGCAAACTGCTAAAAGAAAAAATAGTTAAAACATTTAAGCAGAATACCTATAAAAAACAGTCTCCAGATGATGATGCTTTTACAGTTTTGTTACCTAATAAATTATATCCAGTAACAGATAGTAACAATACAAGTTATATAGTGCCAGATTTGGCAAATGGTAGTTATGTGATGATTACCCGCATACCTACTTTTTCTTATTTAAAAAATGATAGAACTTTTGATTTTGACAAGATTGATGAGTTGCTTTTTGAGAATATTCCCGGAAAAATTTTAGAAAAAAATAAGAAAGAAAAAGACGGAGTTCCCTTTTTTGAGATTAAAAACTTACTTAAAAACGGTGACTACCAGCGGTACCAAATTTATATAACACCACTAGAAATTATTATTTTTAAAATGGGAGGTGAGGGTAGTTATGTGCAACAATATTCAGATACTATTTTTAATACAATTACATTAAAAAAGGATCTTTTAAAAAATGTTAAGATAACTTCTGGCTTTAAAGATTTTTCTGTGCAAATACCATCAAACCATACGTTTACTAATAAATACAGAAAAGGAGTTCGTTTTGTGCAGGGCGTAAATACAAAAACAGATGACTATTATTTTCTTAAAAAGGTTAGTCAAAACGATTTGCGCTTTATAGAGGAAGATACGTTTGAGCTAAAACAAATTCAAAAGCGTTTTTATCAACAATTAAAAATAAAACCAGTTTACAAGAACTTTAAAAATAATATGCTAGTGTCTAGCGGAGTTTTAGATTCTATTTCTAATAAAAAACTGTTTTTAAAATCGGTTGTAAACGGTGTAAATTATTATTTGTTAGGTGTTGTTAGTAAAGACTCTGCTGTTGCTAATACTTATTTTAATTCTTTTAAAATACAAGCGCCAACTTATAAAAAAGAATTCACTTTTGTAAAAGACACCGCATTGTATTTTACAACAAAATCTACCGTAAAGCCGCCGAGTTTTTCAGTGAATAATTATAGTTATAATAGTGGAAGAAAAAAGCCAAAAGCTTATAATCCGTACACAAAAACTAATCTTTACCAAAATGCTAATGGAGAAATTATTAGTGTTGCAGTAAATAAAGCGCACGATTTTCTAATGCTGCCAAGTGTAGATTCTCTTTGGAGATTGCGTAAAAAAATGTATCAAAAAAAGAGTTTTATTTTGTACAAAGAACAGCAATCTAAAACGCCAGAAGGGTATGAGCAGTTAAATTTGATTTTAACAGATACAGCTAGTACAAGAGGTATTTTTGTGAGGAACATAGCCAAAGATGGTCTGTTGTACGAGATTAAAGCGGTTGTTGACACCGTTCAAAAATCTAGCGGTTTTATAACTGCATTTATAAACAACTTTACACCTAAGGATACCGTTATTGGCAAATCGTTTTTAGAAGATAAAACACCTTTGTTTTTTGAAGGATTGCGTAAAAATGATAGTATAGCGCTTAATGGATATCGATTTTTAAATTTTGACGAAAAGCACTTAGATTCACTTGCCTATTACGTTACTAGTTTTGATTTTAACGATAGTCAAAAGAAAATACAATCCTATTTAATTGAAGAAATGGGTAAACTTAATAGCAGTAGAGTTACACCTTTTTTTACTTCTTTTTATGAGGACTCTTATAACAACTCTAATGCTCAAACAAAAATACTACAAGCTGTAGCCTCAAAAGCAAATGAAAAATCTGTTCATACGTTATTAGATTTAATGTCTAAAGACTTGCCACTAGTAAGTAACGATTATGAAATTAATACCATTTTTAAACCGTATTTAGATAGTCTCTCTTTAGCAAAGCATTTATTTCCTAAAATTTTGGAGTATAGTGCTATTGAAGAATACAAAGCACCCATATTTTCTATTTTAGCTCGCTTGCAATTGCATTCTCATATAAAGTCTAACAGTTATAAAAAGTATAAAAAACAGTTTTTAAACGATGCTAAAATTCAGCTTAAAAGACATTTAGGAAAGGATAATAAAAACGGTATGCCAAGAGGTTTTGGTTCTAGAAATATAGCTTATAATACATTAGAAGATTACGCAATTTTGCTTTTTCCTTTTAGAAAAGAAAAAGAAGTACAGTGGTTTTATACCAAACTTTTACTAAGTAATGATGCAGCCGTAAAAACAACATATGCAGCCTTGCTGGCTAGGTCAAACTCCCCTATACCAAATGGTATTTTAGATTCTTTAGCTGCTAATCCAGAAAGTAGAAAACTGTTGTTTAATAAGCTTAAAGTTGCTAAAAAAATAAATATTTTTCCTAAGGAGTATTATACAGAAGAAAGTTTAGGTGAGAGCTTAATATACATTAGAAACAGGTATAATACCAATAAGTATAAAGTGGCCTTTGTGACTACAAAAGATATATCCTACAATGGTGTAATCTATGAAGGTTATTATTATGAGTTTTCACAAAAAACAACTTATGACGAAACTAAGAAATTATACCTTTTAGTATATCCTAAAGATGAAGAAATTGGAGATCAGCCTTTTTATCAGAATAACGGTAAAATTCTTGACAATGTTTATACACAAGATGAGGTTTTAGATATGGTTACAGAGGAGTTTATTTTAAAAGAAAGAAAACGTGCCGCAGTTTATAGACCAAATGCTTACAGTACACAGTTTATGAACTACAACTATTAATTTTTAATTACTTTTGATGATGATGAAAAAACAATTAATAGTACTGTGTACTCTTTTATTTTCGGTAGTTTCTTTTGCGCAACATATTACCTGCTCACCAAAAGATAGTATTGCTTTTAATGACAAAATTAAACAGATAAAGGCCTTGCCAAAATCTAATACTTTTGGAGATAGTTTAACGGCTATAGGAAAAACTTTTTTAGAAATTCCGTATGTTGCAAAAACGCTAGAAATTGGAAAAAAAGAATCTTTAGTTGTTAATTTACAAGGTTTAGATTGTACCACTTTTGTAGAAAACGTTTTAGCTTTTGGATTAATTTCTAGAGCAGATAATTTACAGTTTTTAGACTTTACTAATGCCTTAAAAAAAATTAGATATAGAGATGGTAATTTAGATGGTTATGGCTCTAGACTGCATTACTTTACAGAGTGGATTTCTAATAATGAAACCAAAGACTTGGTTAAAAATATAACAAACGACCTTGGAGGTAAAATTGTTAAAAAGGAAATTAACTTTATGGGTACACATAGAGATTTGTATCCGTTTTTAAAAGATGATGCTAATTATAATACTATTTTAGAGTCTGAAGAAGTGCTAAAACAAAACGAGTTTTGTGTATTATCTGCAGATGATATTGCAGCTAATGAGCACTTAATACAAACTGGTGATATTATTGCGTTGGCAACCTCTATTAAAGGACTAGACGTTACGCATACAGGTATTGCTATACGTGCACAAGATGGGCACATACATATGTTGCACGCTTCTACAGGGTCTATGCAAGTAGAGATAACAAAATTACCATTGGTAGATTATCTTAAAAAGATAAAAAGTAATATTGGTATTATGGTTGCAAGGCCAATTTAAATTAGCCATTAGTTAAAGACATTAGATACTTTTTAGGTGTTGTACCATATTTCTTTTTAAAGGCGGCAATAAAGTGACTGGCTGTACTGTAACCTACCTTTAAACCAACCTCGTTTACATTATGCTGACCCGTTTCTAACATTTTGCGTGCATAATCCATTTTATGTTCAAACAAAAAACTGTAGACAGAGTCGCCATAAATTTGTTTAAAACCTTCTTTTAACTTTTTTAAAGACAAGCCAATTTCATCAGACAATTCTGCTAACGTTGGTGGTTCTGCCATTCTTGCAATAATAATTTCTTTTGCTTTTTTAATTCGCTGTACGTTATCTTCATCAACCAAAAACGGACATTGTTCTATATCTGCATCTTCACTCATATTAAAATATAGCGCAATAAGTTCATAAACCTTTGCTTTTATATATAAGCTTTTAATAGACGAGTGTAGGTTGTAGTTCATAATCTGACTAAGAACAATTGCTGTAGCCGGGCTCACATTTTCTTGTGAGTAGTATTTTTTGTCTTTAAAATCGGAACTTAAAAAAGGGATATATTCTGCTTCTTTAGAAAATAAAGAATGAAACTTACGTATTGTCATTACCACAGAAACCATCCAAGAGTTAGGGCTTAGCTCTAAATTTAAAGGTAAATCTTTTTGTGTGTTGTATAGTAGAAGAGAGTTTTCTTCAGAAACCTCTAAAGCATAACTACTGTCATTAAAAATAAACTTTCCGTTGCCTTTTAAACAGTAATGAAACTGTATGAAAGAACTGTCTATTTCACGTTCAACTTTTTGATTTTCAATACTATCGTTTTGTATTTTAAGTACGTAAAACCCGTCTTCAATCAGTACTTCTTCAAATGAACCTTTAGCGGCATTTTTTGCTTCCATATTAAAAATTATTACAACTTACACCTATTTAGAAAGGTTCTAAATAGAAATTTTAAAATCATTGTTATAGCAACAAATATAAGCATTTAGCACCTTTTCAGGGTAAATGTTGGTGTAAAAAGCGGTTATCGATACTTATTGTTCCTCTAGCGTTACTTTTATTGTAATGCTAGAATTATTTTTGTAACCGATTTGAAAAATTCCCAATGAAGAATTATCATATTTCTAAACATAACTCTTTTTACACTATAGGTCTTAATTACGAAAAGGCAGATGCAGTTGTAAGAGGTAAATTTAGTTTAGATGAAAAAGCAATGAATGCATTGCTAGTAGAGGCAGCAGAGGAAGGTATAGATGGCTTATTGGTAACCTCTACGTGTAACAGAACAGAATTACACGGTTTTGCAAAGCATCCATTTCAATTAATAAAATTGTTGTGCGATAATGCTTTGGGTACGGTTGAAGAGTTTCAGGAAGTAGCATATGTATATAAAAATAACGATGCTATTAGTCACTTATTTAAAGTAGGTACAGGCTTAGATAGTCAAATTCTAGGCGATTTTGAAATTATAAGTCAACTTAAGCAAAGTTTTGTTCGTTCTAAAAAACACAATTTAGCAAACCCGTTTATAGAACGTTTGTGCAATGCAGTTATACGTGCAAGTAAACGTATCAAAAACGAAACAGAAATATCTAGCGGAGCAACATCTGTAGCTTTTGCATCTGTACAGTACATTATTAAAAACGTTCCAAACATATCAGATAAAAATATTTTACTTTTTGGTACTGGTAAAATAGGACGTAATACGTGTGAAAATTTAATAAAACACACCCAAAACTCTCACATAACTTTAATAAACAGAACCAAAGACAAGGCAGAAAAAGTTGCTGGCAAGTTTAATTTAGTAGTTAAGGATTACGGAGATTTACAGGCCGAAATTAGAAATACAGACGTGTTAATAGTTGCTACTGGCGCTGCACAACCTACTATTTCTAAAGAGTTAATTTATACTAAAAAGCCACTTTTAATTTTAGACCTTTCTATTCCTAAAAACGTGGCAGATAATGTAGAGGAGTTAGACAATGTATCTTTAATTCATTTAGATCATTTATCGCAAATGACAGATGAAACTTTAGAGAAAAGAAAACAGTTTATACCTCAGGCAGAAGCTATTAACGATGAAATTAAAACCGAGTTTATAAAGTGGTTAGAGACCCGCAAATTTGCTCCGGTAATTAAAGCATTGAAGCAAAAGCTTAATACAATTAAAGAAGAAGAGCTAGATTTTCATAGCAAAAAGGCTGCTAACTTTAACTTAGAAGAAGCAGATATTATAACAGACCGTATTATACAAAAAATTACAAAACAGTTTGCTAATCATTTAAAAGATGAAAATACAGATGCAAACAATAGTTTAGATTTAATACAGAAAGTTTTTCAATTAGAATTGAATTCAACAAAATGAGCAAAATAATACGCATTGGTACCAGAGATAGTGAACTTGCACTTTACCAGGCAAACAGAGTAAAATCTGAACTAGAAAAATTAGGTCACAAAGCAAAAATTGTTGCTGTAAAATCTACAGGAGACTTAGAGTTAGATAAACCACTTTACGAGTTAGGAATTACGGGTATTTTTACAAGAACTTTAGACATAGCTATGTTAAAAGGTGATGTAGATATTGCCGTTCACTCTTTAAAAGATGTGCCAACTGTTTTACCAAAAGGTATTGTACAAGCTGCTGTTTTAGAACGTGGTAATGTAAAAGATACGTTGGTTTACAAAAACAACGAAGAATTTTTAGGTGCACGAGATGGTGTTATTGCTACCAGCAGTTTACGCCGTAAAGCACAGTGGTTAAACCGTTACCCTACGCATAGGGTTGAAGATATACGTGGTAATGTAAACACACGTTTGCAAAAACTAGAGGATTCAGAAACTTGGCACGGAGCTATATTTGCTGCTGCTGGTATTGGTCGTTTAGATTTAAGGCCAGAAGAAGCTGTAAATTTAGATTGGATGGTGCCTGCTCCAGGACAAGGTGCAATAATGGTTGCCGCTAGGGAAATAGATGAGGATATTTTGGCTATTTGCTCAGAAATTAATCATGAAGAAACAGAAATATGTACTACAATAGAGCGTACATTTTTAAATAAATTAGAAGGTGGTTGTACTGCACCAATTGGTGCATTGGCTTATATAAAGAACGAGCAAGTAGTTTTTAGAGTTGTACTTTTAAGCCCTGACGGATCTAAAAAAATTGAAACAGACAGAGTTGTGAAACTAGGTAAACATCAAGACCTGGCAGAGACTATTGCAGAGTTTGTTTTAGAGCGTGGTGGTAAATATATAATGGAAGGACTACATAGTGAGGATAAAAAGACCACTGTTTACTCTACCAAATTACTAACCAACGACCAAAAAGATAGATTTACAAGCGGAATAACTGTAGAAAGTAACGATTTTATAAAAATCAGCTCTAATAGAATTGCGCCTCGTTTTTTTAAAAATGAAATTGAAAACGTTGTTTTTACAAGTAAAAATGCGGTAGAATCTGTAATTACAAATTATGCAGGTTCAGAATTACAATTTAAAAATATTTACTGTGTTGGTCGTAAAACAAGACGTTTTATAAAAAATAATATTGGTCCTGTTGCACATTTTGAAAAAAGCGCAACAGAATTAGCACATTATTTAGCAGATAACTTAGATACAAAGGAAGTAACTTATTTCTCGGGAAATTTAAGATTAGATGATTTGCCTACAATCTTAGAAAAAAACAATATTAAGATTAATGAGATTGAAGCATACCAAACAAAGTTTGATACTAAAAAAGCACCAGATAGCGTAGAGTCAGTGTTATTTTATAGTCCGTCTGGTATAGAAAGCTTTTTAAAAGAAAATAAAGCCAATGCAATTGCTTTTTGTATTGGAGATACAACTGCTGCAGAGGCAAAAAAGCATTTTTCAGATGTTAGAGTAGCAAATCTACCAACTGTAGAAAGTGTTATAGATTTAGTAAATGAGCATTATAGCTAACTTTTAACCTTGGCTGTTGGCTATTGGTTTTTAGCTTTTGTTTGTTATAAAGTTGAGTTTAAGTTAAACAAATTCCTTCTGTTATAAAGAAGGTTAGGGAGAGGATATGATAAAAAACGATTTATTTTTAAGAGCCTTAAAAGGAGAAACTGTAGACAGACCACCGGTTTGGATGATGCGTCAGGCTGGTAGATACTTGCCAGAGTTTATGGAAATCAAAAAGAAATACGATTTCTTTACACGTTGTCAGACACCAGAATTGGCATCAGAAATAACAGTGCAACCTATACGCAGATATGGTATGGATGCAGCTATTTTATTTTCTGATATTTTAGTTATTCCACAGGCAATGAATATTGAGGTAGAAATGAAACCAAATTTTGGGCCATATTTACCAAATCCTATTCGTACCTCTAAAGATTTAGAATCTGTTATTGTACCAGACATAAATAGCACACTTGGTTATGTTATGGATGCTATTAAAATGACAAAAGAGAAACTAAATGATGATATTCCTTTAATAGGTTTTGCTGGTTCTCCTTGGACAATTCTATGTTACTGTGTACAAGGTCAGGGAAGCAAAAATTTTGATAAAGCAAAGGAGTTTTGTTTTACAAACCCTGTTGGAGCTCACCAATTATTACAAAAAATTACAGATACTACTATTGCTTACTTAAAAGAGAAAGTTAAGGCAGGTGTTAATGCAGTTCAGGTTTTTGACTCTTGGGGTGGTATGCTATCTCCAACAGATTATCAAGAGTTTTCTTGGCAGTATATACAGCAAATTATAGATGCTTTAAAAGATGAAGCACCTGTAATTGCTTTTGGTAAAGGGTGTTGGTTTGCTTTAGGTGATATGGCTAAATCTGGTGCATCTGCATTAGGTGTAGACTGGACTTGCTCTGCACGTAATGCACGCTACTTAACAGGTGGTAATATTACGTTGCAAGGTAATTTTGATCCATCTAGACTATTGTCACCACCAGCAGAGATTAAAAAAATGGTACACCAAATGATTAATGATTTTGGTAAAGACAAATACATAGTAAATCTTGGTCACGGTATTTTACCAAACATACCGCTAGAAAATGCAAAAGCATTTATAGATGCTGTAAAAGAGTATAAGGCTAACTAGTGAAAATCTGGACCAGAATAAAAAGTTTAAGCATAAGACAGTTTTTTAAACTGTCTTTGCTGTTTTTTAAACATCCATTGTTGTTGGTTCCTAGTATAAAGGCAACAAAACAAACATTTGTACTTTGCAATACGTATTACCCAGGAGGTCATAGTAAAAGTAATAAAGGCAATGCATTTAGGCACGCAGTGTGGAATGCTCTTTTGTGCTCTTATTCATTAAAACGAACCAAAAACAAGCAAAAAAGTGTGTTTTGGGCTCAAAAAGTAACCAATTTGTATGAAAAAGTTACTAATAATAATGAGTTAGATGAGCTTATGGACTTGCAAAATAATGCAGTAGGCAGATTATATTTCTTCAATTTTATTGATAAGGACCAAGTAGAATTAATAGACTTTATTTTTGAAAAAAGTAAGGTTGCAGAAAAAATAGTAAGTGCAAAAGATATAAAACTATACCCTGCAAATATGGTATATATTGTACCTTAGTTTACTAAGAATTTTAAAACAAAAAAAATGCTCAAAAATATCTTAAAAGGAATAAAAGCCTATACAGGTACTTTTGCTCTAATTTCTAAGTTAAAACTTTGGAAATATTTTCTTGTACCTATACTAATTAGTGTGTTAACGGCAGCTATTGTTGTGTTGTTAGCTATTTGGTTGTCTGGTAGTATTGGTGGCTTTATAGCTCAAATATGGATTTGGGATTGGGGTAAAGAGGTTTTTACTACAGTATCTAATTTTTTAGGTGCAACCATAATTGTTGTAATAGGTTTATTGCTATACAAGCATATTGTAATGGCATTGTCTGCTCCGTTTATGAGTCCGGTATCAGAAAAAATTGAAGCACACTTAACGGGTGTACCGGCACATAGTCATACAAACACATCTTTTAGTGAGCAATTATGGAGAGGTATACGTATAAATGTAAGAAACTTGGTTAAAGAAATTTTATTTACCATGCCAATTCTACTACTTGGCCTTATACCAGTTGTTGGTATAGTTTCAACCATATTGTTATTTTTAATGCAAGCATATTACGCAGGTTTTGGTAATATGGACTATACTTTAGAACGTCATTTAAAATATAAAGAAAGTATTGTTCTGGTGCGTAAAAATAGAGGTTTAGCAATTGGTAATGGTATCATTTTTATGCTATTTTTATTTGTGCCATTAGTAGGTATTATTCTTGTTTTACCTTTGTCTGTAACTGCAGCAACGGTAAAAACAATAGAAATTTTAAAGAAAGACACTTTAGCTGTTAAAAAATAATTAGTATGCCACACTTTGTTATAGATTGTTCTAGTGATATTTTAAAACTGCAAAGTCCAACAGAGGTTTTAGAGTCAATACATACTGTAGCAGCAGCTTCTAATTTGTTTGATGAAGCAGATATAAAAGTACGTTTAAATCCTTTTAAAAAACACTATTTGGTAGGGGGCAAGCAAGAGCCTTTTATTCACGTTTTTGCTAATATTATGGAAGGCAGAACTAAAGAGCAAAAAGCAAACTTATCAAAAGAAATAACACGAAAATTATACCAGTTATTCCCAGAAGTCCCTTTTATAGCTATTAATATTAGAGATTTTGAAAAGGAAACTTATTGTAATAAATCAATGATTTAAAATGAAAGACAAATTTTATACATACATACAAGAACTGCAAGATACTATTACCGCTAAGTTAGAGGCTGTAGATGGTGTTGCTAAATTTAAGGAAGACATTTGGAAACGCCCAGAAGGTGGAGGTGGTAGAACTAGAGTTATAGAAAATGGCGCTGTTTTTGAAAAAGGTGGTGTAAACATTTCTGGTGTACATGGTGAGTTGCCACAGAGTATGCAACAGTATTTTGGTGTTAAAGATGCTAATTTTTTTGCGTGTGGATTAAGCTTAGTATTGCATCCTAAAAACCCAATGGTACCTACAGTACATGCAAATTGGCGTTATTTTGAAATGTATGACAAAGAGGGTAACATTGTAGACCAGTGGTTTGGTGGAGGACAAGATTTAACGCCATATTATTTGTTTAATGAAGATGCTACTCATTTTCATAACGTATGTAAAACTGCTTGTGATAAACACAATCCAGAGTTTTACGCCAAGTACAAAGCTCGTTGTGATGAGTATTTTTGGAACGCTCATAGAGATGAAGCGCGTGGTATTGGAGGCTTATTTTTTGATTACTGTAAGGCAACAGACGCTATGTCTATGCAAGATTGGTATAATTATGTAACCGAGGTTGGTAACAGCTTTTTAACGTGTTATGTGCCCATTGTAGAAAAAAGAAAAGAATTGCCTTATACGAAAGAACAAAGAGATTGGCAGGAGATTAGACGTGGCCGTTATGTAGAATTTAATTTGGTGCACGATAAAGGAACGTTGTTTGGACTAAAAACTAACGGACGTATAGAGAGTATTTTAATGAGTTTGCCTCCGCACGTACAATGGGTTTATGATCATACCCCAGAGGAAGGTAGTGAAGAAGAAAAATTGCTTCAGGTTTTAAAAACACCTAAAGAGTGGGTTTAGAATAAGAATAACAAAGAAAAAGGTGTCTAATATAATTTTAGACACCTTTTTACATTTGGGGAACAATCAATCAAACTAATAAAAAACTATTTCATTGGTAAAACTACAGTGTCTACTACGTGTATAACACCGTTAGACTGGTTTACATCTGCAATTGTAACTGTAGAGACGTTACCAGCAACATCTTTTAACTGTACTTTTCCTTTAGTAACCATTGCAGTTAATTTTTCGCCAGCAACAGTAGTAAATTCTGCTTTTCCTTTACCCATTTTTATTGCTTTCATTATATCTGCAGCAGAATATTTACCTGCAACAACGTGGTAAGTAAGTACCTTTTGTAATGTAGTTTTGCTTTTTGGCATTAATAAAGTTTCTACAGTACCTTTTGGTAATTTATCAAAAGCCATATTTGTTGGAGCAAAAACAGTAAAAGGACCTTCTCCTTGTAACGTTTTTACTAAATCTGCAGCTTTAACGGCAGCAACAAGGGTTGTGTGATCTTTAGAGTTTACGGCGTTAGATACAATATCTTTTGATGGGTACATTTCTGCGCCGCCAACCATTTTTGTTTCAGCTTTCATCATTTTATCTTGCGCAAATGTATTTGCTCCAATTAAAAGAACAATAGCTAGTGAAGTCGATTTTAATAATTTTGATAATTTCATTTTTGTGTGTTTTAATATGTGATTACGACCTTACCTACGGCAAAAACTAAAAGAGGGTTTTAAAAAAGTTGTCTTTTTTTGGATTGATGTATTAATTATTCTAAAAAACAAAAAAACGCCCCCAAAGGAGCGTTTCAATAGTTAAGAAAGAATGTATTTTATTTATTCTAATACTTCTTTTAAATTGTCACTAGACTTACGATCTATTAATTTATTGTATGGATCTATACCAGCTTTTTCAGGCTTTTTATCTGTTACAATTGTAAATGTATTTTCGCCAGGAGCCAACCATTTTAGTTCAAAATAATATGGATCTTTAATGGTTACGTTCTCATCATTTTTAACATCAGGTCCAAAAAGTCCAATATCAACTAAATTCATATTAGTATCTGTTTCTCTTTCTTTTCCTTTGTCATCATAATAAATTTTAGAAGAATTTACAGTAAACGTGGTTTCCCATTTGCCGTTATCTAATTTTTTAGTTTTAGCTTCAGTAACTTTATTTTCGTACAAAACAATTTCTTTAAAACCATCTGTAACCTTATACTTTAAAGAGTCTGGTGCAACTTTGTAAATAGCATCATATAAATTTTCTGATGTTGCATAAACACCTTTGTTAAAGTATTTATACTCGTTTAAAAATTGTTTTAAAGCGCTGTTAATTTTGTCTTCGCCAATAACATCTTGTAGCTCATACATTACCATAGAACCTTTACGGTACCAAATATGCTGACCAGTTTCTACATTTAGTAAAGAACGTTCTGGTTTAAAGCTAAACTGGCGAGCACTTAAGTAAGAGTCTAAAGAATTTTTTAAGAACGATTTTATTCCGTTTTCTCCATATTCATTTTTCATTGTCATTAAAGACACGTACTCTGCAAGAGTTTCAGAAATAATATTAGATCCAGATGTTTTACTTGGTGTTACAATATGTCCCCACCACTGGTGTGCTACCTCATGAGATGTTACTCTAAATGCATAATTAAAATCTTCAGCTTTTGAAAAATCGGCCACAAAACCAAAATCTTCAGAATAAGGTATTGTTGTAGCAAAAGATTGAGCAAAAGTTGAGTAAGCAGGGAATTCTACTATTCTAATAATAGAATAAGGATACTCATAAAAGTTTTTAGAGTTATAATCTAAAGATACTTTTATACCGTTTATAAAATGCTCTAAGTTTCTTTTATGTTTAGGAGAATGATAAATTTCTATAGCTACCTTTTTACCACTTGGGGCTGTCCAACTATCCTCTTTAACATCATAAGCGGCAGAAGCAAAGTTGAAAAAGTAATCTGTTTTTTCTCCTAATTTATAGGTAAAATAACTTCTATCGTCTTTGTCCCACTTTTTAATAAGCTTACCAGGTGCAATTGCTGTTTGTCCTTTAGAGGTGCTTACTGTGGCTTCAAAATTCATATAGTTTGCATCTTCATTAAATAAATTTTTACGCAATGCAACACTATCTGTTCTAGGAGACAATAGATAATCCATTTCCTCTAAATCGTACTTTTTACGAGTGCCATTGTCATTTAAGGCAATTTCATAATGAAAAGAAGGAAAAATATCATCTCTAAAAAATGTACCGTTATTTAATACATTTGTTTCTAATCCGTTAGCAAAACCTTTGGTAATTGCTCTGGTGTTTATAACTAAAGAAGCAGTATCTTTTGGTTGCAAAGGTTTTGGTAGTTTGTATATAAATAACCTGTAAATACTATCTTTTAAAAAGGGTTGTAGTTCTTTTCCGTTATAAACAACTTTAGTTATTTTAGTATCTGCAACGCCAAATTTTACTTCCATTAAGAGTGTATCTATTGGAGTGTCAAAATTATTTACGGCAGTAAAATTACCTTCTGCATAAACGTCTCTTTCTTCTGGGTAAATATCTACTTTAGCCTTTAGGTCTACAATTTGTATATGTGGCTTGTTAATGTATTTAGCATATTTTTTTTCTGCATCTGCCGCAATTTTATTGCTATAATCTGCACTTCCTATACTGTTTAGTACTTGTAAGTTGTAATAACTATAAGCGCCAACTGCTATAAATGCAATAGTAAAAACCAAAAATGCAGCTGTTGTTTTTCCTTTAAAACGACTAGCAGCTAAGCGTAACCTCTCTTTAAATGAAGAGTAAAACCCTCTGTTCCAAAAAACGTAACCAACTACAGCTAAAATACAGCTAAATAATATCCAGTATAAGTTTAACCAAAATCCGCCAATTAAATAATGGCCAAACCCATTTAAATCGCTTAAAAAACTACTAGGCACACCACCATATATAAATAATGGGTTGTTCACTTTAAAAACTAATGCAATTAGTATAGGTAAACCTAAAGAAATTACAATAACTAAAAAGTGTCCTAAAAATTTATTGTTTGCCAATATGTGAATAAAAAAGGCAAGTAATACCGTTGTTATGTAAGCCGGAAATATGTTTGCAAAATTAAATGTAAGATACATTCCTACTTCATAATTAAAATAGCCATTGTATGTTTGGTATAACATACCAACCAATATGGTAATTAGTGTAAGTACTACAGAAACACCTATTAAAGCAATAATTTTAGAGATATAAAGTGTAGCGTTTGTTACCGGTAGGGCATCATAAAACTCAAATGTTTTATTGTTTCTTGTTCTATGCACGGCTTCACCAGCATAAATAACTAGTATTATAATAGAAAAAACAAGTAAGCCAGAGCTTAACTCTTTTACCATAAAACGAGTTAATGGTAGAGATGGTGTGCCATATGTTTGTGTAGACTGTGTAGCTATAAATACAGAGAAAATAATACCAATTAGAATAAGAATTCTAAAAGCATTTTCTTTAACAATAGATAAAAATTCAATTTTACTTAAAGACCATAAGTTACCCCAATTGGCTTTTTTAGAAAATACTTGTTTTATATTGTCAATGGCTACAGAAGTTTGTGGTGCTATAGTATCTTCTTTAAGTTTTTTTGCCTTTTTAGGAATTAAAAAACTTGGATATGAAAATTTGAATAACGTAAAAACAAAAATTCCAATACTTACTGCAAACCACATAATACGGTTTAGTAAAAACTCACCATAAATAGGCAGGTATAGCGTATTGACTTCGTTAATTGACCAATATTTTTTTATAAATCTATACGCTTGTGATCCAAACGGATCTAAATAAATACTTAGCCATTGGCTATCTAAATCTCCTAATAATGTGCCAGCCACATTACTTAAAATAAAGATTAAAATTCCGCCTAGATATAAAATAGACATTCTTTTAAAAAACGTCATCAAACTAAAAAACAACGCGCCAATAAAAAGCGAATTAAGCGTTAGAAAAAATATAAATGGAAGTAAGTATGCTGTAAAGTCAAAGTCTGTATACGTACCATAATCTGGTCTGTTTAGCATTGCACCAATAGTAAAACCAATCATTGCACCAAGTATAGCGCCAATGTTCATAATAGTAACTATGGTAAAACTACCCCAAAAGCGGCCTAAAATGTAATTTTTCTCTGTTATAGGAAAAGAAAAATAAGTCTGTGCGGTTTTGTGCTCTTCGTCTCTGTACACTGGTACGCCCATAATTGCAGCATAAAAAAACAAACCAAGAATGCTTAAGCCACCTAAAACGCCAGCAATTGCATTAGGACTGTTAGTAAATTGAGCTGTTCCAGAATCCTCAAAAACGGAAATTAACAGCGGAATTATAAACATTAAAAAAATGTAAATGTATGTTACCGGTCTGCGTAGTCTGTATTTAAGTTCAAATAAAAATATCTCTTTCATAATTACACAGTTTGTTTAGCCTTTTGGTTAATACTGTAAAAATAAAAGTCTTCTAAAGTGTTACTTATAACCTCAAAACCTTCTCCAGGGTTATTGTCTGCATATACATTTATATTTAGGTTTCCACCACGTAAATAAGACGATAAAACAGTGTAGTTTTCTTCGTAAGTAGCAATTTCTTCTTTCTTAATACTTTTTCTAAATACCTTGCCATTTAAAGAGTTTGTAAGCTCCATAGGATGACCTTGTACTAGCACTTGCCCTTCATTAAAAACAGCCATATTTGTACAAAGATTAATAACATCATCTACAATATGTGTAGATAAAATAACAACAGCCTCTTCTCCTAACTCACTTAATAGGTTATGAAAACGGTTACGCTCTAGCGGATCTAAACCAGCAGTAGGCTCATCTACAATTATTAATTTTGGATTGCCAATAAGTGCTTGTGCAATACCAAATCGCTGACGCATACCACCAGAGTAATCTCCTAAATTTCTTTTCCTAAACTTGTATAGGTTTACTTTGTTTAGCAAGTCTGCTACATATGCTTTGCGTTCACCACTATTTTGTATTCCTTTTATTTTTGCAATATGATTTAGCATCATCTCAGCAGAAACTTTAGGGTATACACCAAAATCTTGGGGTAAATAACCTAAGACTTTACGTAATTCTTCAGGCTTGCTAAATACATCTGTACCGTTAAACTCTATACTGCCACTATCTGCTAATTGTAATGTAGCAATAGTACGCATTAAGCTAGATTTACCAGCGCCATTTGGACCTAAAAGACCAAACATACCTTTGCTAATTTCTAAATTTACATTGTTCAACGCTTTTGTTCCGTTAGGATACGTTTTGTTAAGGTCTTTAATAGATAGCATATGTATTTTTTTAATTTTTAGTGATGTTGTTAGGTTAGTAACCAGATTTGTTAAATTGTTACACTTTTGTGTAGTTATTTTAAGAAATCTCTTACTATTTTTTTATCTCCAGGTAATAGCTTTTTTAGATGCGTCTTTAAATTGATACACAATATGGGCTAGCCTTGCTTTAATTAACTGTTCTCTGCCGTATTTTGTTCTGGTGTATATTAAGGCAGAATTACCAACAAACTCTTTCCAATAAAAATGAAATCTTTTAGCTTCTGCTTTACGTTTACAAAAAATGGTAGGCACAACGTAATAGGTTCGTAAATTCCACTTTCTTTTTAACCAAGAACTACTGTCTATTAAGTATTTTGGATTTTCTACTGGAGCAATAATTTCTTCTAGTGCAGTAATAAATAAAGAGCTCTCATTAGTAGTTGCACCTATTATGTAAAATGCAAAAACACCATTGCTATAGCGGTCGGTTTCTAGTTTTATGTTGTCTAATGGTGTTGTTATTTTATGTAATGCTGCTAAAGAGTGTAATACTGCTTGTGCTATTTTCTGTGTTTTACGCTCCATATTTCCAAACAAAAAGTAGAGCTTAAGCGCTTTATATGCTTTAGGTACAAAACCTAAAAAAACAGCTCCAAAAAATAACGATATAAACTGCATTACGCCCTTGCTTAAGAGTATGCCAACATTTTTTAAAATAAACTCTGGTATTATAGCAAATGTGCCAATTAATACTTCTAAAACAAGATATTTAGTAGCGTTTACACTTTTTAATTTTTTCTGTTTTGTATAAGGTTCTTTATATGGGTATAAAATGTTTAACTCTCTAATAAAAACATCGCCTTTACCAATTGCTTTTTTCCATCTTTTAGTAATTAAATCTCTTTGAGTTGCAATAGCAAAAGTGTCCTTGTTTAATTGTTCTATGTCTATTTCTGATGAATACTGCAAAGGCAAACCTAACCTGTCTAAGCCATTAACAATATAGGGCTCCCCTTTTAGAGAAACACCCATAAAAGCATTAAACCTACGGGTTAATTTTTCTAAATCTTTACCGCCTTCTGGATCTGTAGGATCTATGCAGGCTAAGTGCCAAATATTGCCTGTTTTATTTTTATTAGTAGCTTGGGTTCTAATGGCTCTGCCACGCATTTGGTTGGACGATACAAACGAGCCAACGTAAGAGGCCAATACCAATGTGTTAATTGCAGGAGCATCCCAACCCTCTCCAAGTAATGCTTTTGTGCCAATTAATATTTTTACGGTTCCGTTTTCAAAAAGAGCCGTGACTGCAGAAACTACAGTGTTTTTTCCTTTGGTAAAAGAAGTTATAGTAACAAAATCTTCATCAATCTCTAGGGGTTTAGTTGTAAATTCTGTTTGGTTTACTATTTTTTTTAGATTGATTACAGCACTTTTATGTAAAATTACAATAGAGCCCGTTAAAACACCTAGTTGTTCTTTATGCTTACTTTTTATACGTAAGTATTGAAAAATAGAAACAACACCTAATTTATTTAATTCTTCAAGCTTAGTACTATTAAAAGAAAGAAACTCTTTTCGTATAAAATCTGTTAAAACAACAGCTCT
Source organism: Cellulophaga sp. RHA19 (assembly GCF_002813425.1). NCBI lineage: Bacteria > Pseudomonadati > Bacteroidota > Flavobacteriia > Flavobacteriales > Flavobacteriaceae > Cellulophaga > Cellulophaga sp. RHA19. The sequence goes on along the minus strand of NZ_PHUL01000001.1, from coordinate 671,109 downwards.
TAAATTTTCTTTTAAACTGTTGCTTTCTTCAGTAATAATAGCATTTATACTTTTTAATTTACTGGGGCTGTTAGCTAATGTTCTGTATAAGTCTTCAACACCAACAAAATCTACCCGCTTTTTCTCAAAAACACCAATTTTTCGTAAATCTTTTTCAATGGTGTGTAGTTTTTCTTCAAAAGGTAAAAGTAATTCTCGTTCTACAACAAGTAGTTCTTGTAATAGTACTTGTAGCCAGTTATAGTTTAAGTTTGGAAACTCAATTTTATCATCCTTAAAACCTAAAATTGCTATTTTTTCTTTTGGGACAGTTATTTTTGCGGCATTTAAAAATATAATTATAGCGGAATAAAATAGTGGTTTACTATAAATATTTTCTAGCTCTTCTTCTGTGTTTTTGTAAAACGGATGCTCTTGTAAAATGTTGGTAAAATCAGTATCATCTACAAGTGTATTGATAAAATTTAAAATGTTTTCGCGGTAAGTAACAATGTGTTTTATTTGTTCTTTGTCTGGTTTAGAAAAATGTACATAATCTTGGTGCGGACATAAATCTCCGTTTTTAACTAAATCCGGAACCACAATTTCATCATCTATTGGTCCGCATAAATCAAAATACTTTTTTACCTCACTAGCTTCACTATCGTAAGGCGGTGTTGCGGTTAATGATATTACAGTTATATCATCTGCCTTTTTAATTTCAAACAAGCATTTCCACCATTCATTTTTTAAGTGATGAGCCTCATCTAAAACAATGGTTTTAATATTATTCTTCTTTATAAAATTTATTAGAGTTTCAGGATTGTCTGCTTTTTTAAAATCTTTATGTAAAGCGTGTAAAGCCTGGTAGGTGGTAAAGGTAATTTGCTTTGGTTTTTTTATGTTTAAAGAGTAATTAGTATAATTATTATCTTCTAAAAAAAAAGTAAGCATCCTGTCTTTCCATTGGTTTCTTATGGTTAAAGAAGGTGATAATACCAAGGTTGTTTGGTTTACTCGTTTTAGCATTTCTAACCCCAAAATAGTTTTTCCAGACCCAGGAGGAGCAACCACATGTAGGTGTTTGTCACTAATGTGTGTGTCAAAATTATCTAAGAATTTTTGTTGATAAGTACGCCAAGTAAATTTAAATTGTAAAATGTTGTTAATAGTACGCAATTGAAGGCTGTGGTTTCTTGATTTTTGGTTGATATTAAGTAACTTTGACTCTACTAAAGTAAACAATAATTATGTATCCAATTATTAGAAACAGAAGATTACGTAGTAACAAGGCAATACGTTCTTTGGTTCGTGAAACCATTATATCTCCAGACGATTTTTTAGTGCCACTTTTTGTGGTAGAAGGTAAAGGTGTAAAAGACGAAATACCGTCTATGCCAAATTACTTTAGGTATAGTTTAGATTTGTTAGAGAAAGAAGTTAAAGAGCTTTGGAAAATGGGCTTAAAGTCGGTTTTGCTTTTTGCAAAAGTTCCAGATAACTTAAAAGATAATAAAGGAACAGAAGCTTTAAATCCAGACGGATTAATGCAGCGTGCTGTAAAAACAGTAAAAAACGCATGTCCGGCTATGTTGGTAATGACAGATGTTGCTTTAGATCCTTACTCTTCTTATGGTCATGATGGTATTATAGAAGATGGTTTAGTTTTAAACGATGAATCTGTTGAGGTATTAACAGAAATGAGTGTATCGCATGCAGAAGCAGGTGCAGATTTTGTTGCACCTAGTGATATGATGGATGGTCGTATTTTAAGCATACGTGAAGCTTTAGAGGATGATGGTTTTCATAATACTGGTATTATGAGTTATAGTGCTAAATATGCCTCTGCTTTTTATGGTCCGTTTAGAGATGCTTTAGATTCTGCTCCAGTAGACGTAAAAGACATACCTAAGGATAAAAAAACATACCAGATGGATTATGCCAACCGTTTTGAAGCAATTAGAGAAACGGAAATGGATATAGATGAAGGTGCAGATATTGTAATGGTAAAACCAGGACTTTGTTACCTAGATATTGTACGCGAAATTAAAAACGAAGTAGATGTGCCAGTGGCGGTTTACCAAGTTAGTGGTGAGTATGCAATGGTAAAAGCAGCAGCAGAAAAAGGATGGTTAGACCATGATGCAGTAGTTATAGAGCAACTTACTGCAATAAAAAGAGCAGGTGCAAATATTATAGCAAGTTACTTTGCTAAAGATGCAATTCGTATTTTAGGATAAAATTACACCCTTTATGAAAAAACAACAGCAGACTAAAATAGTGTTAACAATACTACTTTTTAGTGTGCTGTTTTCATTTGCACAAGAGTTACCTAAAGTTAGTATAACTAAGGTGGGTTTAGATTCGGTTTTAGTTTATAAAAAGGTCGACTCTATTATGAAACTAGGAATTAAGAATACCGCCTTTCCTGGAGCACAACTTTTAGTAGCAAAAGATTCTAAAATTATTTTTCATAAAGCATACGGTTACCATACGTATGATAGTTTGCAAAAAGTACAGCTAACAGATATTTATGATGTTGCTTCGGTAACTAAAATTACAGCTGCTTTGCCAGCTTTAATGAAGCTGTATGATGAGGGTAAGATAGATTTAGATGTGCCCTTTAGTACTTATTGGAAGCCTTGGAGGCATAAAGCAAATAAAAAACATATTACTTTAAGAGAAATACTAGCGCACCAAGCAGGTTTAGCTCCCTATATAGTTTTTTTAAATGATGTTTTAAAGAAAAACGGGAAGCTAAAACATAGGTTTGTTAAAAATAAACCAAGCAAAAAATTCTCTAGAGAAGCATACAACGGTTTGTACGTAAAAGATAGATTTAAGTACAAAATGTACCGTAAAATAAACAGGTCTAAAGTATCAAAAGAAAAAAAGTATAAGTATTCTGGACTTACTTTTCTACTGTATCCAGAATTGGTAAAACAAATAACTGGTGTAGATTATAACACATATTTACAGCAAAATTTTTATACACCCTTAGGGCTAAATACAATGGGTTTTCTGCCTAAAAACAAGAAGTATGCTAATGCAATTGTACCTACAGAAATAGATACAGTTTTTAGAAAAGAACTTACTCATAATTTTGTTCATGATGAAAATGCAGCGCTTTTAGGCGGTATATCTGGTAATGCAGGTTTGTTTGCTTCTGCAACAGATTTGGCTAAAATTATGCAGATGTATTTGAATTACGGAGTGTATAATGGCAAGCGCTATTTTTCTAATGCTACAGTTAAAGAATTTACACGCGTACAGTATTCAGAAAATAATAATAAAAGAGGTTTGGGTTTTGATAAGCCTACATTGGGCAATGATACATTGCCGTTGGCAAAAGCATATCCGGCACCAGAGGTTAGTAAAGAGAGTTTTGGGCACGCAGGTTTTACAGGAACATTTGTTTGGGCAGATCCTAAAAACAATATGGTTTTTATTTTCTTGTCAAACAGAGTGTACCCAACCAGAACCAACAGAAACTTATATACACTAAATATTAGACCAGCACTACAGCAGGTTTTTTATACTTCAAAAAAAGGGACAAATTAGTCTGTTTTAACTTTAAAAAATACTTGCGTTTACAACGAATAAAGGTTCAAGTCTACCAGAAATACATACACACTGTAGTATTCTACAAATATTATATAGTTTAGTTTTATAAATAACCTATTAACCAAACTATATATGATACAGTTTTTAAGAAACATTCTAGGACTTGGCCCTGCAGAACCAACAAAATTGCGTAAAAAGCCAGACGAACCAGCAGTTAAATCTGTGGTGAAGGAGATGGCTAATGATGAGTTGAAAGTGGATTACACTATGGTTTATCCGTATTTGGTTTCTCAAAAAACACAAGAGCTAGATTTGGTAGACGAATTAGTCTCAGTTTTTCATAAAACAGAAGATATTTATGCTCCTATTGTACAAGCTTTTGTAATAATTGATAAAAATAAAGAGGGCGCAAACGGAGAAATAGATATTTTTCATTTAAAAACAAGTGATAAAACTGAAGAAGATTACGAAATGTTTGATAAGCATAGTCTAATCAATTTAGATAATTTAGAATTACCTTTTGTGTTTTGGGATTTCTCTGATGAAAAAATAGAGTATGATATTTTATCAGTTAAAATAGCTGCACTTGCTAGTGAAAAAATATTAAGTAAAAAACACATGTTAGAGGCACATAAAATGCTAAATTCTAATGAGCTATTGGTTTCAATACCAAGAAAAGGGCTCATTTTTGTGTGCTCTAATTTACTAGATAAAGAGCATATTACACATTTTATGAATTTACATGCATACGCTATTTTATCTGATAAACAGGGCTTTGAAGTATTGTGTGAAGATCTTTTTGTGGTTGAAGAAGGAGAGGTAGTCAATGTTATGGGCATTACTCAATTATCTGATGTTCTTAGAGAAGGGAACTCTTAATAATCCCGTTAAACAGGGTATAATTGTATAAACTATTCTTTTAATTTTGCACTTTACTGCATCAACCTTAAAAATTATCTATGAAAAAAATACTACTACTATTAATTGTAATACTGTTTAATAGTTGTCTTGGTGGAGATAAAACAGATGAAGAACTATTGGCTATAGACAAAGAAACGCTAGTTGAAAGTATAGATTCTGATAAAGTCTTGACTTATAAATTTGCTAAAATTTTAATTAGGGCTTCAGCAGGAGAAAGTGATATTAGTCCTGAGTACGCCGAATTTAAGTCAGATTTAGATAGAATTTTTGATAAGGTTTCTAAGTATGACGCTAAAGATTCTGAAAGCTTAACTGTTTTAGATTATATATCTATTTACAGAGATTATAAAAAGATGGAAAAATTTATAATGGAGACTGATGAAGATGAGTTTCCTACTTTGTTAGAGGTTTTTGCTAGGGCAAATGCGAAGCAAGGAACATCTAATCAAGAGTTTTTACAAGGAGAAGATAAAGATTATGTACAAAATATAGAGCACTCAGTTTTAAGTGCAATTGTAGTTTTAAGCAGAGATATAGGTAAAGAGGTGTCTTTATACGAGTGCTCTAAAACTAAGCCAGAACTACTGCCAGATTCAGAAATAAAAGCACTTTTGCAATACTATAGAGGTTTTTTGTTTTTTGAGAAAAAACTGTATTATTTATCTGAAGATGAAATATCTAGAAACATAGATTGGTTAAATGCTAACCCAGATATAGACTTGCCATACACAAGAGCAATGTTTGAGTGGGGAAACTTAAATAATGAGCAAACTCATATTGGTTTTCATTCGTTAAATCATTTGTTTAGAGGTTTTGATAGGTTAATGATGGACCGTGATATTGATGAGGAACGTGCACTAGAAGATTTTGAAATGTTTTTAGAAGATTCTAAAAAAATAGGATTAGATAATGAAATTATTTGGTCTATTGAATCTTATTTATATCTAAAAAAAGAGAAAAATGATAAGGCAATTGCTGCATTAAAAAAATTAAAAGGAAGTGACTTGCTTTCTTCTGACGAAAAAGCAAGATTGGGAGAGTCTATAGGATACGTAGAAAATAGAGAGCCTGGAAAAGTTTTAAACGGATTTTATGATAAATATTTTTTAAGTAAAATAGCAACTAAGTATATGTTCTCTTTACTGGCTAAGGTAGATTGGCAAAAAATAATGGAGGAGCAAAACGTACCATATACTAAGGAAATGTTTGCTACCGTAGATAATTTTAAAAGCTTTATAGAAAACTACAATAAATATACTAGCTCAGAAAACTTAGAAAAAGCAGGAGATGAACTAATGAAACAAGGAGAAGGACTTTGGAGTAAAACCAAAGGTTTGTTAGATTAGAATTACTTAAAACCTGTTTTGTAAATGTCCAAATTGACTTAAAAAGTTTAATTTGGACATTTGTTATTTCATGAAAGTATCAATATATCGCATAATTTACTAATTTTTTAATTGTTAAAATTTTTACATTCGTTGTTGACTAATAATTGAAGTTATTGGTGTTTAAAATATTGAAACAATGAAATTTACATTTATAAAGTACATTGCTTTAACTGCATTTTTGTTTACTTTTTACAAAGCATTTTTACCAGCATCATCAACTTCAACTACTTTTAACACTAAAAATACAACACACACTACAGAGTCTAATACTATAGATTTTGATCCCAATTTTCATATTTATTTATGTTTTGGACAGTCTAATATGGAAGGCTCTGCAACAATAGAAGAAGAGGATTTAAAAGAGGCCAGCCGTTTTAAAGTATTACAGTCTTTAGATTGTGATAATCTTAAAAGAAAAAAAGGGGAATGGTATACGGCTGTACCTCCTTTAACCCAATGCTACACAGGTTTGTCTCCTGCAGATTATTTTGGTAAAACAATGATTAAAAATTTACCAGACAGTATCTCTGTAGGTTTGGTTAGTGTTGCTATTGGTGGTTGTGATATTAGATTATTTGATAAAGATATGTATACCAATTTTGATGATACTTACAAAGAAGATTGGTTTACAGATAAAGTAAAATCATATGGTGGTAACCCCTATAAACACTTAATAAAATTTGCCAAAGAAGCTCAAAAAAAAGGTGTAATAAAAGGTATTCTCTTACATCAAGGAGAAAGTAATACAGGTGATAAACAGTGGCCATCTTACGTAGCAACCATCTACAACAATATGTTAGCAGACCTTAATTTAGATGCTACTAAAGTTCCTTTACTTGCTGGTGAAATGGTACATGAAGAGCAAGGTGGTAGGTGTGCAAGTATGAACCCTATAGTAAATACTTTGCCACAAACAATACCAACATCTTACGTAATATCTTCTAAAGGGTGTGAGGTTCGTAAAGATAGTGTGCATTTTAATTCTAATGGAGTTAGAGAGCTAGGAAAACGATATGCGTTAAAAATGTTATCCCTAAAAAGGTAGTAATTCTATTAAAGAAGTAAGTTTGTTCTTGTATTTAATTTTAAATGTTTAAGCTAAAAAATAATTAGCATACATTTGAGTTTTTAGATTAAGAGATAAACAATTGGCTTCAGATATTCAAAAACACGGATTTAAAGAGGGTTTGCCGCACGAGTTTGAGTTGGTAAACCTAGCAGACTTGTATAATAATTTTTTTGATGAATTAATAGTGCCTCATAGGGCAGATTTTTATCAAATTATATGGTTTAAAAAGGGCAGTCCGCGTCATATGGTAGATTTTAATCCTATAGACATTAAGCCAAACTCTATCTTATTTGTAGATAAAAATAGTGTACAGTGTTTTGATGAGGATGAGGCAGTAGAGGGTGTAGTTTTACTGTTTACAGATAATTTTTTTTGTAAGACAGATGAGGACACTAAGTTTTTACGAAGTAATATGCTTTTTAACGATCTGTATTCTATCTCTACCATACAGGTTAATAAACTAACACCTATTTACACTGGTCTTTTTCAGTTTATTGAAGAAGAACTAAAGACGGCTATAGACAATTACCAGTCTGATATACTTAGGAATTACCTTCAAAATATTTTACTTTTATCAGAACGAGAAAGGCAAAATCAGCATAGTAAAAAAATAAATAAAGGTCCAGATATAGATTGTGTAATTAAGTTTAGAGACCTGTTAGATAAAAATTTTATCAATCAAAAATCTGTAAGTAAATATGCCGACCAGTTAAACGTAACTCAAAAACGTTTAAATGCAGCTACTTTAAAAGTTATGGATATTACACCAAAGCAAATGATAGACGCTAGAGTAATATTAGAAGCTAAACGATTATTAGTACATACAGAAGATAGTGTAAAAGAAATAGGTTACGGAATTGGTTTTGAGGAGCCTACAAATTTTGTAAAATATTTTAAAAAGCATCAAGGCTTTACGCCAACCGAATTTAGAAAAAAAATACTACTGGCGTAAAATTACCATTTTTAGCCGTATTTGTATCATAATACATAACTCCTGATAGCGCAAATTTGCTTCATAATTTAACCCCAATAAATGAAACAAATTAGTAAAAATGAAATTGTTAATTGATGTATTAGGTTGGTCAGGTTCTGGCTTTTTAATCCTTGCTTACGGGATTACACTTATAGAAAATAATAAGTACGTTAACTATGCTAAGTACTTGAATCTTTTTGGAGCACTATTAATAGCCATAAACTGTTATTATTATAATGCCATACCATCATTTGTTTCTAATTTAATTTGGTGTGTAATGGCTTCATTAACCATATACAAAACCAAAAAAAGAGAACGCTATTTTGTTAAGCCAAAACTAAAAGTATAATCATTTTTTAATATAGGACAAAAATTACCATCTTTTGGATTTTTTGTATCACTTTAAAGCAATTTACTGGTTGCATCTTTGCATAAAAAATTAATTAATTATGAAAAAATCAATTTTATATGCAACTGTAGCTCTTGGGCTTACAGCAATATCTTGTAATGGTCAAGATGACGATGCAACAAAACAAATCTCTAACAAAGATAAAGTAGTTGCTCTGCTAAAATCTATAGAAACAGGAGATCAAAAACCGGCAACTTACATTAATCCCAGTAATTATAAACAACATAATTTAGATGTTGCAGATGGGTTAAATGGCTTTGTAGAAACCTTAAAGGCGTTGCCTGCTAATTCTGCAAAAGTAAATACTGTGCGTGCTTTTGAAGATGGAAATTTTGTTTTTACGCACACAGATTATAATTTTTTTGGACCTAAAATTGGGTTTGATATTTTTAGATTTGAAGACGGATTAATAGTTGAGCATTGGGATAATTTGCAAGTAACGGCAGCGCAACCAAACCCTAGTGGACGTACAATGATAGATGGTGCCACTGAAATTAAGGATTTAGATAAAACGGAAGAAAATAAGGAGCTTGTTGCTAAATTTGTTACAGATATACTTGTTAATGGAGATATGAGCAAATTAGCTCAGTATTTTGATGGTGACAATTATATACAGCATAACCCTAACATTGGAGATAAGTTATCCGGATTAGGTGCGGCTCTAGAGTCTATGGCCCAACAAGGTATTTTTATGAAGTATAGTAAAATACATATGGTTTTAGGGCAAGGTAATTTTGTACTTACTGTGAGTGAAGGTAATTTAGGAGAAGAACATAATGCTTTTTATGATCTATTTAGAATTGAAGAAGGAAAAATAGCAGAACATTGGGATGTTATTCAGAATATACCTGCTAAAGCAGATTGGAAAAATGAAAATGGGAAATTTTAATTACCTATCTAAATAAATAAAAAAGGCTGCCGTTTGGTAGCCTTTTTTTATTTATTTAATCTTCAAAAATAAACTCACCCTTAGTCTCTGCAGCGTGTAGGCCCCATTCTACTATTAAGTTCAAAATAGGCGTAAGGGTTTGTCCAAATTCGGTAAGTCTGTATTCCACTTTTAAAGGAGGCTTTTTAGTAAAAACCTTTCTGCTTACAATACCATCAGCTTCTAGCTGCTTTAGTTGTAAGCTTAGTGTACGTTCTGTAATACCAGGAATTTCTTTACGTAATTCGTTATACCGTTTTTTATCTCCAATTAAATGTGTAAGTATAACGCTTTTCCATTTTCCGCCAATAAGTTCCATTGCAGCACTCGTAGGGCAAAAAGATATTTTATCGTTAATCTTAATCTTAGGTTTCTTTTTAAACAGTTCTTTTCTGTCCATTTTTAAAAAATTTATTAAAGTGTAAAATTAAAGAGCTTTAATTTAGTATGCAACTATATTTTTTATAGTAAATATTTTTTATTATATTTAATTGATTATCAAATATTTGGCATTTTGTTTTTATACTATACTTCTTGACCGTTATTGTGCAGTTGCTATACTATACATACTTTTGTCACTATACAAATGATAGTATTGTAAATCAATAACATAAAAAGTCATATTATGAAAAGCACTATAGTAAAATTTACGGCAAAACCAGAACACAGAGATTCATTTGCTAAAACATTAAAGGAAGCGCAAGAGGCTACAAAAAAAGAAACAGGTAACATTGAAATAAGAGTCTATGTTTCTAAAGATGATGAAAACATTTTCTTTGTTTATGAACGATGGGCAGATAAAGCTGCAATTACATCTCACGACAATGAGCCACACACCAAAAAACTTATGGAGGTAGGTAATACTGCCTTAAAGACTGAACCTGATTTTTATTTCCTAGGTGATACACATCCATTGCCAGACCACTCAAAATCTGCAAACCCAGAAGATGATGTGTTTATAATCTTCTTCATTTTCAAATTAAAAACAGCATTTAGAAGTCAACTTTTAAATCAGTTTGAAGACCACATTACACATACCAGAAAAGAGGAAAAAGGAAACATTCTTTTTGACTTATACACAGTAGATGATCAAGAAGACACGTTGGCTGTTTATGAGCATTGGAGAAAAGAATCTGATGTTTGGGACATTCACTTTAATCAACCATATGCAGTTAAAACAGGTAAACTTATGGAAGAAGCTGTTGTTGGTGACTTAAAACAGTATATGAATTTTGTGAAAGAAATTTAAGAGAAATTAATAATCAACTAAGAAGCTCTATTATGAAAAAAATAATTCTATTATTTTCCCTAGCTTTTATAGCAAGTTGCGGAAATCAGACAAAAAAAGAAGTAGTTTCAACTTCTGAACATGGACACTCTCACGATAAAGATGGCAACCATTTAGCCCCACATACAGAAAACACCATTCACCAATACGCGCCAACTGTTGCCTTATTAAATAGTATTTACGAAGGCGATATAACTCCACAACAAATGGTTCAGCAAGGTACTATTGGTATTGGAACAGTAAATCATTTGGCAGGCGAATTGGTTGCTGTAGATGGTGTTGTTTACACTATTGATGCAGAAGGCGGAATAGCTGAAGCTCCAAACGACTTAGAATCTCCAAATATGACAATGATAAATTTTCAGCCGAAAAAAACAATCACCGTTGAAAGTATTACGTCTTATGAAGATTTAACTAAAGAACTTCAAAAATATTCAACTTCTAAAAACAGCTTTTATGCTTACCGTATTAAAGGAGAATTTAAGTATTTAAAAATGGCATCTGCTCATAAAGTAGAAAACGAAGATGTGTCATTATTTGAATATTTAGACACTCGTGTAATGTACACAAGAGAAAATATAAAAGGGACTTTAGTTGGTTTGTTTACACCAGATTATCTAGGAAATATAGTAATACCGGGAATGCATTTTCACTTTTTATCAGAAGATATAACACTTGGCGGACATTTAGAAGATATTAAGTTTGATAAGCTAGAAGTTGAAATTCAGGAAGTAAACCAAGTAAATCTTCAGCTTCCGGAAACAGAAAAATTTAGAAATAAAGACTTAAAGCAAGGTGCAGCACCAAAAGCTACAGCTAAACAAAACGGAAAATAAACAAATTAAAAAAATATATAAAAATGAAAGCAGTATTATTAGAACAAGCAGGCGGACCAGAGAATCTTTATGTAGATAATATTGATAAGCCAAGTATAAAAGAAAACGAAGTATTGGTTGCCGTAAAAGCAATTTCGTTAAATCCGGCAGATGTTAAACCAAAATACAACGATGAAATGTTGGGTATGATGTATGGTGAAGAGCGACCAATAATTTTAGGTTGGGACATTGCTGGTACAGTTACAGAAGTTGGTACGGCAGTTACCAATTTTAAGGTAGGAGATAATGTCTTTGGTATGGTCAATTTTCCTGGTGTTGGTAATGCATATGCAGAATTTGTTGCAGCTCCAGAAACACATTTGGCTGTAGTGCCTAGCAATGTCTCTTTTACAGAGGCTGCTGCAACAACGCTAGCAGCATTAACCGCATTACAAATTTTATCAGGAAAAATAAATAAAGGAAATAAAGTGTTAATTCAAGCTGGTTCTGGTGGTGTTGGTCATTTTGCTATTCAAATTGCAAAAGCTATGGGAGCCTATGTAATTACTACAGCTTCGGCTAAAAATAAAGATTTTGTAATGTCTATAGGTGCAGATGAGGCTATTGATTATCATACTCAAAATTTTGAAGATATTTTAACTGATATAGATTTTGTGCTAGACACGCAAGGCGGAAAAGTTTTAGAAAATTCAGTTGATGTTTTAAGAAAAGGAGGAACAGTTATTACTACTGTAGCTCCAGATTTATCAGATAAAAAGAAAGCTTTAGCTGAAAAAGAAAATAAAACGGTTTCTAATATTCTAGTGCATTCTAGTGACCAAGATATGAATACATTAAAAGGGATGCTTGAAAACAGAGAAATAAAACCTCATATATATAAAACATTTCCTTTTGAAAAGATGGCAGATGCACATACCGAAGTAGAAAAAGGAAGAACCGTGGGAAAAGTAATTGTAACCCTATAAAACTAATTTTATGAAAAATTTACTCCAGTTTATATTAATTCTTTTTGTGGTAGTTCTTTCTGGATTCAAAGACGGAACGACCTCAAAAGTAACGAGCCTTACTTCAGCAAATGAAACTGCAGATGTTATTACAAACGATTTTTCAGTAGCGGTAAAATGGGAATTAGACGGTTTTAAAATGCCAGAATCCGTATATGCATCACCCAATCATAAGTGGTTGTATGTCTCTAACACTAATGGTGCAGAACCAGGTTTTATAAGTCGTGTTTCTAAAGACGGAGTAATTGATGAATTGAATTGGGTTACCGGGTTGACAGCTCCTACAGGCTCTGATATTTACGAGAACACGTTATACGTTGCCGATCAAAAGCAGGTACATCTTATAAATCTGGATAACGGAAACATCACAAAAAGTTATACCGCAAATGAAGCTGGTTCTTTAAACGATTTGACAATTAATCAGAAAACCGGACAAGTATTTATTTCTGATGTACCCGGCGGTAAAATTTATACTATTGAAAATGATAAGTTGGTAGTATGGTTACAGTCTGATAAAATTCCGTTTCCAAATGGTGTTCTAGTGGAAGACAACACTTTGGTTGTGGCTAATTACGGGCTTAAAAACGGCGAAGGTTTATTAAGAAAAGAATGGAAGCCCAAAGACTTTGGGGCATTGTACAATATTGACATTACTTCTAAAAAGGTAGAGCTAATTACTTCTTCCGATAAAAAAGGGGTTTTTGATGGTGTCACTTCTATAAATGGAACGTTACTGGCAAGTAGTAATCCAACCGGGCAATTATTCACCTTTACCGATTCCGAAAGCTATCTAATAGATACCTCTATTAAGGGTTTAGCAGATATAAACTCTGACGGTACAACTATATATGCACCCTATTTTTATGATAACAAGCTGGTAGCTTCTACACCTGTTCCGTGGGATAGAATTACCACAAAGGAAGAGTATATATTAAAAGGCGCAGATAATTACTATGGCGATGCAGGAGGTGAATCTATTGCTACAAGTGATGGTATTATTATGGGGAATTTTGGTGGACAAGAGTTATCTGGAACTTGGGACTGGCAAGGTGAATATTTTTGCAGAACAAGCACCCTAGGAACAATGGATTTAGGTTCTGATTGTATTCAAATTGATGTTACCCCTACTAAGATGCGTTTAATTTTAAATAAAGGAACAGGAATGTCTGTGGTTTATGATAAGAAGAAAGACCCACAAATCACCATTTTATCATCCTTTAAGATTAAACCTGAGAAAATAGATTTCTTCAAAAAGAAAATGATTGTAAATCAAGACGTGGTCAGAAAAGAGAAAGGCACGTTAGAAATGAAGTTATATCAAGACCAGAATACCCCGGGCAATTTTATAGTATTTGGTATAAACGAGAGTAAAAAAACATTGCAATCACATACCAAAGCTGTTGACAAAAGAGGCATAGCAGACCAAGTGGAATCTGCTTTAGTAGAAGCTCCCAAGACATTGTTTTTAACTAATAAAAAACCGTTACCAACTAATGATTTTAGTAAAACTGATATAAATAATAATGAAGTTATACTGTTTTCCATTTTCAATGTAAAAGAAGAGTATAAGGAAGAATTTATAGCACAATTAACCAAGCATACAGAGTTAACTAGAGCAGAAAAAGGCAATATTAGATTTGATTTTTATAGTACAAAGGATAATGAATTTGTGCTTCAAGAACATTGGAAAAACAAAGAAGCCGGTGCGTTTCACAGAAAACAAGAATACGCACAAGAAACCAATAGCATAATGAAAAAGGCTGTTATTGATGGTACGCAGCAAGTCTTTTTTGTAAATGAGATTGAGAACTAGAATTAAAAAATAGCATTAATAATTTAAAACACGATATATGAAAACACAAGAAGAATTACCAAATTACACAAAGCATATTTTTGTTGCAGGAAATTGGAAAGACGGAAGTGGACCCGCTATAAAGAATATAAACCCTTGGAATCAAGAAGAAATTTTTACATTATCAAGTGCAACTAAAGATGATGTTAATGAAGCTTTTGAGCAAGCAGCAATCGCCCAAAAAAAATGGGCTGCCGTATTGCCACCTGAAAAAAGTAGAATGATGCAAAAACTTGCCGAAGTGGTGAGGAACCGAAAAAAAGAATTTGCAGAATGGGCAAGAAAAGAAGTAGGTGCAACACTTGCCAAAGGTTATTTTGAAGCAGAGCTAGTGGCAAGTGTTTTTGAAAGCACAGTACACTTACCATTACTGGTAGAAGGTAAAATACTACCACGAGATATAGAAGGCAAAGAATCACTTGCAGTAAGACAGCCATTAGGAGTAATAGGATTAATTTCTCCTTGGAATTTTCCGGGACAGTTAACCGCCCGTACTTTGGGTCCTGCGTTGGCAGTGGGTAATGCAGTGGTTTTAAAACCCGCATCTACATCTATTGTAACAGGAGGTTTAATTTTTGCTTCCTTTCTTGAAGAAGCAGGTTTCCCTAAAGGCTTGTTAAGTGTTTTACCAGGCGGAGGAAGCACAATTGGTACGGCAATTACGAAGCATCCTATTTCAAAGTTAATTTCGTTTACAGGGTCAACACCGGTAGGTAGAGAAGTAGGTAAAAATGCTATAGATGCTGATATAATTAAAAATGTTGAATTAGAATTAGGCGGTAATAGTCCGTTTGTAGTGCTTGAAGATGCAGATATTGACCAAGCTGTAGAAGCAGCTGCTTGGGGTAAATTTATGAACCAAGGTCAGATTTGCATGGCAATAAACAGGATTATTGTAGAAGATAAAGTCTATGATGAATTCACAGAAAAGTTTATTACCAAAGTAAAAGGCTTAAAACGTCTGGATATGAACGACCCGGATACTTTTATAGGTCCAATAATCGATCAAAACCAATTTGATACCGTAAAGGGCTTAATAGACGATGCAAAAGAGCAAGGTTACAAAATGGCATTAGGAGGAGAAGCTGAAGGATTGCATATGCCTCCACATATTTTTGTTGATGTAGATGAAAACTGCCCGCTTTTTAAAAATGAAATCTTTGGACCTGCAGTTTCCATTGCAAGAGCAAAAGACACGGATGATGCTTTACGCTTAGCAAATGCTACGGATTACGGCTTATCCAGTTCTGTATTTACACAAGACGAAGCAAAAGGTATGACCTTTGCCAAAGGAATTGAAGCTGGTATGACCCACATAAATGACCAGCCTGTTAACGATAGTGCCTATGCACCATTTGGTGGAGTTAAAAACTCGGGTTTAGGTAGATTTAATGGTCAATGGGGTGTAAAATCATTTACATCCGCACATTGGATTACCATTCAAAAAACGCCAAGAAAATATCCTTTTAAGGCATCGGATTTTGAGTAATATTATTTAGTTTACTTATTAGTATCTGTATGTTAAGGTTAGCTTTTTTTAGTTAATTTTAGCATACAGATTTTGTTTGTGGTAACTATCAATCCTAATAAAGTAAAGAGAAATCAATGTCCAATTAACTTTTAATATCTTAGAACTGCTAACTTTTTGCTATTTTCGTACTTTAAATATATACTATGGGTTTATTATTATTTTACGCATTTATTTCAGTTTTCTTTTCTTTTTTATGCTCTATTCTTGAGGCTGTTTTGTTAAGTGTTACTACTACATTTATAAACGTTAAAAAGAAAGAAGGTAAAAGCTTTGCTACAGAATTAGAGGCATTAAAAAAAGATGTAGATAAGCCGTTAATTGCAATTTTAACACTAAACACTATTGCGCATACCGTTGGTGCAATTTTAGTAGGTGTACAGGCAAAAGTTGCTTATGCAGAAATGTATGGTAGTGCCACAACAAGTGTATTAGGAGTTACTTTTACAGAAGATTTAATGGTTGGTATTGTGTCTACTTTAATGACAGTTTTAATATTAGTAGCATCAGAAATTATACCTAAAACTATTGGTGCAACTTATTGGAAACAACTTGCAAATTTTACAACAAAGGCATTAAATATAATGGTCTTAATTTTAAAATATACAGGCCTACTTTGGTTGTTACAAGTGTTTACTAAACTGGTTGGTAGTAAAGAACACCACGGTAGTGTATTAAGTAGAGAGGACTTTACAACAATGGCAGATATTGCGCATGAAGAAGGTGTTTTTCAGGAATCTGAATCTAAAATTATTCGTAATTTATTAGAGTTTGATGAAATTTTAGCCAAACACATCATGACGCCACGTACAGTTTTAAAATCTGCTGCAGAAACAGCAACAATAGGGGAGTTTTATAACGCTAATCCTAAAATGCGCTTTTCTAGAATTCCAATATACAGTGGCTCCTTAGATAATATAACGGGTTTTGTACTAAAAGATAATATATTAGAAGAAGTTATTAATAAAAATGGGAGTTCTCCGTTATCTAGCATAAAAAGAGAAATTTTAGCAACAGAGCGTAATACTCCAATTCCGCAACTATTTGAAACTTTTATAAAGAAAAGAGAACATGTTGCTTTGGTTGTAGATGAGTATGGTTCTGTTAGTGGTTTGGTTACTATGGAAGATGTTATAGAAACCTTGCTAGGAATGGAGATTATGGATGAAAGTGACCATATAGCCGACCTACAATCTTTAGCCAGAAAAAACTGGGAAAATAGAGCTAAAAAAATGGGGTTAATTGTTGAAGAAGAAGGTAAAATTGATACTTCTGAAACAAAACCAGATGCTGCAGAAGATATAAAATGATAGAAGCAGCTTACATAAAGACTCCGTTAGGTATTGCTAAATTAGAAGGCGATGAAGACGGACTTTCTGTAATTTCTGTTTTAGATGATGGTGAAATAACGGAAGTAATTCCAGAAGTGCTTGAAGATGCAGTTTACCAACTACAAGAATATTTTAGAGGAGAACGTACAAAGTTTAGTTTAACTCTAAACCCAACAGGTACAGAGTTTCAAAAAAAGGTATGGGATGCACTATTACAAATACCATATGGTAAAACGTATTCTTATTTAGAATTATCTAAAGTTCTGGGAGATCCTAAAGCCATACGAGCTGTTGCGGCTGCAAATGGAAAAAATCCATTATGGATTATGGTTCCCTGCCATAGAGTTATAGGTAGTGATGGCTCTTTAACTGGTTACGCAGGTGGATTGCACCGTAAAAAGTGGTTGCTAGAACATGAGAGCCCAGTTACGCAAACATCTTTATTTTAAGAACATAAAAAAATCCGATTTAGTACTAAATCGGATTTTACTTTTTATTGAGGTGAAAATAGTTTAGTTTTTACACGTAATTTCACTAGATTTCATATCGTCAGCAATAGCGTCAGATTGTTTAACTGTATCTTTAAAAAGAACAAATTTATCTATAGCGTGCCCAGAAGACCTTGCAGATATTTCCATAGTATAAACTCCGGCTTTATCAAAAGTTACAAAAACAGGGTGACTATCGTTGTCTGATGTGCTTGCTTGCCATTTAAAATCTAAATCGTTACCACTTCTGTATATTTTAAACCAACCGTCTTTAGATGATCCGTTAGGATTTGGTGTTTTTCCTGTGTCTTTTGGGTATACTGTACTACCTTCTTTTTCTCCAAAAAAATCATCAGCATCTGCAAAACGCAACCATGAGTCGTTATGCTCAGATCCACTGTTTCCTTTTTTAACAGCAGATTTCCACATAAAACGATAAGTTCCTGGGCTATTTATTTTAATGCTATACGTAGCTAAGCCTTCTCCCGGCTTATTTAAATATTGGGCTCCATCCCAAACCATATAGCCTTTTCCTGTAGCATTGTTGTTATCTTTTTTTAATTTCCATAAGTCATTAAAAACAGCATTTTCAAACTCAACGCTAACTAGCCCATCTTTTTCAACAAAGACAAAGTTTTCTACTTTATCACAGCTTGCAGTTTGTTCTTCAGATTTTTCAGGATCATCAACATTGTTGTCATTTTCACTGTCATCACTACTAGAGCAAGAAAATAAAGTAACGGCAATTAATGCTAATGGTAATAATTTTAAATTCATAGTATGTAAATTGTTTTTATAACAAACTGTATTTGTAAGATTTTATTGGTTGTATATGTTGTATTTCGATAAACGGTAATTTATACCTATATTCATTTTTCTTATAGTACACTAAACCAATATTATGCTACATAAAATTAATTTAGAACATATTCTTTTTTTAGATATTGAAACAGTCCCTGAGTATGAGTTATATAGCCATATGACAGATGAGAAGAAAGAATTATGGGCAGGTAAAACAGCTTATAAAAGAAAAGAAGATTTTACGCCAGAAGAATTTTATGATAGAGCAGGTATTTGGGCAGAATTTGGTAAAATTGTTTGTATTTCTGTAGGGTATTTTAACACAAAAGGAGATGTGCGTAATTTTAGAGTCACTACTTTTTTTGGAGAAGAAGATATATTATTAAAAGAGTTTAAAAACCTTTTAACCACACACTTTGCATCACCTAAATATGTATTATGTGCACACAATGGTAAGGAGTTTGATTTTCCTTATATAGCTCGTCGTATGGTAATTAACCGTATAGATTTACCTCCAAAACTTAATTTGTTTGGCAAAAAGCCTTGGGAAGTTCCGCATATAGACACTATGGAGCTATGGAAATTTGGCGACTTTAAACACTACACCTCGTTAAAATTAATGGCTAATGTACTTGGTATACCTTCCCCTAAAGAAGATATAGACGGTAGTATGGTTAGAGATGTTTTTTATATTGATAACGATATAGACCGTATTGTAAAGTATTGCGAATTAGATGTTATTGCAATAGCCCAAGTTTTTCTTAGGCTACGCAATGAAGAGTTGTTAGATGCCGATGAAATTAAGAGGGTATAATTTTGGTGCTACTCGTTATATTTAAATTGTAAAAACACAGGAAAATGGTCACTGTAACCACCAACATATTTACGACCAACATAGGTTCTAAACGGTGTGCCTTTAAACTTGCCATCAAACTCGGTTAAAAAATGTTCATCAAAAATATTTGCCTCTACAAAACTGTGTGTGCCTTTCTCATAATTTAAAAAACTATGAGATATAATTATTTGATCAAACAAACTCCATTTTCTTTTGTAACTAGCACTACCTTTTTCAAAGGTTAATAAGTGGTCACTAGGGTTGTAAAATTTATTAGTATCCATTAGTACTTTTATACTATCAGATTTAGGGCTGTCATTAAAATCACCCATAATAATATAGTTAGGGTTAGGGTATTTTTCTTCAAGCTTTTCAATAAAATTTACAAGTACTTTGGCGGCTTCAATTCTTTTGTAATCTGTAGATATTTTTCCTTCTCTTTTAGATGGCCAATGGTTTACAAAAACGTGTACTTCTTCGCCATTTAATTTACCGTGTACATAAAGTATATCTCTGGTGTAATCTTTTTCGCCATTAGTATTAATAATATGTACGTGTATAGGCTCAGAGTGTATAACTGTAAAATGGTCTTTGTGGTAAATTAAACCAGTATCTATACCACGCTCATCAGGAGAATCATAATGTACATAAGCATAATTTATATTCTCTGTATTAGCAGTATTAAGAAGGTCTATTACTACGGTCTCATTCTCTACTTCTGCTATACCAACAAGTGCTGGCGGATTGTCAGAATTATGAGTTCCTATCTGCGACATAGTGCTAGATAGTTTAAAAAGCTTTTTCTTGTACCTATTATTTGTCCACCTTTTTACGCCTTTAGGAGTATAATCATCATCTAAAGTTGTGGGGTCATCAATAGTGTCAAATAGGTTTTCTAAATTATAAAAGGCAATTGTAACCAAATTAATCTTATTTTATTATTTTAAGGTAGTAAAAAAAGTGCTCACTTTTTAATATTAGATGCTAAAATACAAAAATAGCTTAGCAAGTATTGATTAGATTTGCATTATAAATTAAACATATGCTAGAGAAGATAGTCGTAGAATATGAAAAAGCTGTTCTTATAGGAGTTATAAGCAGCACACAAACAGAGGAAAAGGTAACAGAATACTTAGATGAGTTAGAGTTTTTAACCTATACTGCTGGTGGCGAAGTTTACAAACGATTTGTACAAAAAATAGACAAACCAAATCCTAAGACATATATAGGAAGCGGTAAAATGGATGAAGTTGCACTTTATGTTGAAGAAAATGAAATAGGTTCAGTTATTTTTGATGATGAACTTACTCCAGGACAGCAACGTAACATAGAACGCCATTTAAAGTGTAAAATAGTAGATAGGACAACACTTATTCTAGATATTTTTGCGCAGCGTGCACAAACAAGTTACTCGCGTACGCAGGTAGAGTTAGCACAGTATCAATATCTATTACCAAGATTAACTGGTTTATGGACCCACTTAGAGCGCCAAAAAGGTGGTATTGGTATGCGTGGACCTGGTGAAACAGAAATAGAAACAGATAGGCGTATTGTACGTGACCGTATTACATTACTTAAAAAGAAGTTATCTAAAATAGATAGGCAAATGGAAACCCAGCGTGGTAACCGTGGTGCTCTAGTTAGGGTTGCTTTAGTAGGATATACCAATGTTGGTAAGTCTACATTAATGAATGTGGTTAGTAAAAGCGAAGTTTTTGCAGAAGATAAATTATTTGCAACATTAGATACTACTGTACGTAAAGTTGTTTTAGGTAATTTGCCATTTTTATTAAGTGATACTGTAGGTTTTATTAGAAAACTGCCAACACAACTGGTAGAGAGTTTTAAAAGTACTTTAGATGAGGTAAGAGAAGCAGACTTATTATTACATATAGTAGATATATCACATCCTAATTTTGAAGATCACATAGCATCTGTTCAGAAGATTTTAGAAGAAATTAAGGCAGACGATAAAAAAACTATAATTGTTTTTAATAAGATAGACCAGTTTACACACGAGACTATAGATGAAGATGATTTGGTAACTGAAAAAACCGAAATACACTTTACTTTAGATGAGTGGAAAAAAACGTGGATGCAGAAAGTAGGGGATAGAGCTTTGTTTATTTCAGCATTAAATAATGAGAACTTAGATACGTTTAGAAAAAGAGTTTATGATGAGGTTAGAGACATACACGTAACGCGTTTTCCTTATAATAACTTTTTATACCCAGAGCATTTAGACGAGTACTAAATGTTAGCGGTAATAAATTACTATTTATCTAGAAAAGCGCACTTTATCGAAGAAAATGAACCGCTTATTTTTTATACAACAGAATAAGGCAGGTTCACAACATAAATTGCCAGACTTTTAAGGTTCGCCATATATTTACACTGTAATTAAGAAACAAGGGTTGTAAAAATCTAAATGAATTAATTGCACAAACGATATAAAACGCCTTTTTTCCCAAATCTGGCCTTTTTCATAAAAATGATATAAAAAGATCCCAAATCTTATTATCAAATTTAACCTATAAGCCCTCTTTAGAGGGCTTTTTTTGTATTATAACCCTCCTTGTTTATTTTTTTACTGTTTACTTGAATTATTTTTATAGTTTTGAGTCACTAAAATTATGAGAATGAAACAGATAATTATTGCAGTTGTGTTACTTTGTACAGTAAGTATGACTGCGCAAAAAAAAAGCGACTTGTTAACGCATTATGAAGCGTACTATAAGCAAATGAAAGCACAAGGAGATACTCAAGGAATAATTAATGCTATAACACATTTAAACGTTTTAGCGCCAAGTGAGTCTCGTAAAGATACGTTAGCATTTATGTATGCAAACAGCAACCAAAATATGCAGGCATTGCGTGTTATTGGTGTAGAAACAAAAGATAGTGACTCTAACCTTGCCGTACAAGTAAGAGCCTTAGCATTAAAAGCCCTTGGAGATGTAAAAAGAGCTATTGCACAATTTGAGATTTTAAACAAAAGAACTCCTAACGCTTTTTTAGCGTATGAGTTAGCGGATTTAAAAATACAAACAGGAGATAAAGCTGGTGCAATTACAAATATTGAGTATGGTTTGGCTAATGCTAAGGATGGTATGAAGTATGCTTTTTACGAGAGACAACAACCTTATGAAGTACCTCTTAAAGCAGCTTTTTTACACTTAAAAGCATTAATAGAATTTAATAATAACCAGGCTAACCCAGAAGCGGCTTTAGCGTTAATTAATGAAGCATTGGCAATTGCTCCTAATTTTAATTTAGCTGGTTTAAGTAAACAAGCTATAGAGGCAAGAAAAGCAGAAGAAACGGCTCCAAAAAAATAAGAGTTAGTTTGTTATAAATAAAAAAAGGAGCGCTTTAGCGCTCCTTTTTTAGTTTTGTTTTAATTCTTTTTTTAGCTGTATGTCTTTTTCTTTTTTAAGAGCAACAACTTTGTCTACATCCTCATTTGGTATGGCAATAGATAAAACATAATGCGCTATTTTCCATTCACCTTTTACTTTTTTTAAAATACCAGAACCACGGCATATTTCCATTTGGGTATCTAGTAACTCATCAAACCAAGCAATTTTTTTAGATTTATCTACATAAACATTTCGTTCTAAAGCAGTAAAACTCCAAGCCTTTCCCTTATCAAAATAAGGTTTAGAAAAAGCTTTAAAATCTTTGTTCTGCCAATTTTCTGTAGCATCTGTACCAATAAAAACACCATCTTTTGTCATTAAGCCAAAGTAAGCGTCAAAATTTGCATCGGCAGCAGCCTTATGCCAAGCATCTACAACCGTATTAATTTCAGTTTTTTGAGCTGTAACTTGTAAAGTTGCAACTAGCATAATAATTAATAATAGCTTGTTATTCATTTTCTAAAATTAAATTAGTGTCTAAAGTATTGTTAGCAATTATGTTAAACTGGTTTCTAAAATTGTTATAAGCAGTAATTAACTCTGTCGCAGGTTCTAAAACATCTAAACTATATTCTATAGCACCTTTAGTTTTTAAAGTATATGTTTTTATAACAGTTTGCCTGCTCTTTATATGTGGTTTATTAAACTCTTCAGGGTAAGTAGATTTTTCTAGCTTTTTTTGAGTGTCAATAATTTGGTCTAGCGTTAAACGTAAGTCTTCATCGTTTTCAGCCTTATACATACCATCTATAGCAGTATTAAAGTCTTTGTATTCTTGCCAGTTTTCTAAAACAGTAACTACTTTTGGATCTAGTTTTATCTTCTTTGGTAGCTTTTTAGCATTAAAAGTAATTTTGTCTGCAACTTGCTCTTCTTTTACGGTTTCTTTCTTGTTGTTAGAGCAAGAAATCACGCTAAAAATCAAAATAAAAAAAAGGAAAAATCTCTTCATAGGGCGAAAGTATAAAAAAAGAATAAGATAAGAAGTTTGTTCACTTTCAATTCATTTATAAATTTAGTTAAATAAGTAGTAAATATGTAATTACGACTAAAGTTAATTTAATAAATATATCTTTGTGGCTTAACTTTAGAACACCAATTATTGTGCAAAAATCTATCTTAATTATAGGTGCCTGTGGGCAAATAGGTACAGAGCTAACTTTAGCTCTAAGAGAAAAACACGGTAACGATAATGTAGTTGCTAGTGATATTAGAGAGGGCGGTGAAGATCTTATGGCTAGTGGTCCCTTTGAGCTTTTAGATGCTACAGATTATAAGGCTATAGAAAATGTTGTAATGCATTATGAGATAGATGAGGTTTATTTAATGGCAGCTATGTTAAGTGCAACTGCAGAAAAATTTCCTATGCGTGCTTGGGACTTAAATATGGGGTCCCTTTTTAATGTTTTAAACTTAGCAAAAGATAAAAAAATTAGTAAAATATTTTGGCCATCAAGTATTGCTGTTTTTGGACCTAATACTCCTAAAGAAAACACGCCACAAAATACAATTATGGAGCCAAGTACTGTTTATGGTATTAGTAAACAATCTGGTGAGCGTTGGTGTAGTTATTACCATAATAAATATGGAGTAGATGTACGTAGTTTACGTTACCCAGGTTTAATTAGTTGGAAAACACAGCCAGGTGGTGGTACAACAGATTATGCTGTAGAAATTTACCATAAAGCATTAGAGAATAAGGCATACACTTGTTTTTTATCTGAAAACACAAAACTACCAATGATGTTTATGAATGATGCTATTAGAGCTACAGTGTCTATTATGGAAACTGAGGCTGAAAACATAAAAGAGCGCTCATCATACAACTTAGCTGCAATGAGTTTTACTCCAACAGAAATTGCTGCAAGCATACAAAAACAAATACCAGAGTTTAAAATTGATTATAATGTAGATTTTAGACAAGAAATAGCAGATTCATGGCCGCAAAGTATAGATGCTTCTACAGCAGAAAAAGATTGGGGTTGGAAAGCAGAATTTGATCTAGAAAAAACTACAGAAACAATGCTGAAGAATTTAGCAAACTAAATTAATTCTCATTATTATGTAATGAAATGTCTGGGATGGCTGTGGGGTCATCATCTTTAAAATCCTCATAGTCGTCCTCGTCATAATTCTCCATAGTGTACTCTAGTTTTGCACTAATTTTTACAAGGTATTTAGTGTCTTGTGTAAGTACTTCTACTGCCTCAATAGTTTCATTTTTAGCATTTTTAAACACTATAATGTCACTATCGCCATACCCAGCAGGATAGCGATCTACTAGTAGTTTTAAAACTTCTGGAGTAAGTTTTTTAAAATCTACAATTACTCGTTTAAGGTTATCCATAGCAGCTATTTTTTGGAGAATTGTAATACACGCAATATGCGAGTTATTAAAATTAGTTTATTCTCTTAAAAACGCAAAACCCATAAAGTTAATTGCTTGTAAAATATAAAAAGTAATATTTTACTTATTGATAATGTCAGATTTACCACCTGTTTTCTTTAAAAGTTTTATATGGTGTATTTCTATGCCTTTGTCTATGGGTTTTAGCATATCGTACATATTTAAGGCAACAATACTTGCTCCGTGCATAGCTTCTACCTCTACACCGGTTTTGTAGTTTGTTTTTACGGTAATTAAAATTGTTATTTCTAAGTCGTTAATTTGGTACGTAATATCTGTAAACTCAATTGGTAAAGGGTGGCAGTCTGGTAATAAATCTGGTGTTTTTTTTACACCAAGTAAACCAGCAGCTTTACTCATGGCAAAAACATCTCCTTTAGGAACAGTTTTATTGTTTATGGCATCTATAGTGGCTTGTGTACTTACCTTTACAACGGCTTGTGCAATTGCAGTTCTTAACGTAATTGCTTTTTGTGTAATATCTACCATTGTTATTTATTTACTTTCCATTGATATGAGCTGTCTTCAAAAACCTCTTTTCCAAAAACAGGTACTTGTGCCTTTATTTCTTCTACAACATAATTAAGCGCATCAAAAACTACTTGTCTGTGTGGTGCAGAAACGAAAACAAATAAACATATTTCACCTATGTTTACAATACCTTTACTATGGTAAATGTGCATACAAGTAATATCAAACTTAGAAAATGTAGTTTCTTTTATCTCGTGAAACTTAAGGTTTGCCATTTCTTCATAAGCGGTATACTCTATAGCTTTTACAATTTTGTCATCTATTTTATCTGCTCTAACCTGACCTAAAAATATATTGTGAGCGCCAATTTGTGTTTTGCTTTGGTGTTTGGCAATAGCTTCACCAATAAAAGCACTAGAGATAGCACCTTCTTTAAACACATTTTTTATTTTATCATTCTTCATAAATCTAACCTAAAAAGTATTTGTTGCTTAAAAAGTAAAAATACTATTTTTAAAGATAATATAGATTTATTAGATCTTGGGTGTTATTAAACATCATTGAAAATATTTTAGTGAAATCTAATGATTTGCCTGCAAAAATGTATTTAACATAGTAAATGAAGCTTTATTTTATCTTTTTGTTATTTTTGTATGGATACTAATTAACAATTTAAAAAACTCAACAATGAAAATTACTAACAAATCACTACTGGTAGTTGGTTTGGCTGGTGCTCTTGCTATTACCTCATGTAAAGATGGTAAAGAAGCTAAAAAAGAGGACGTTGTAGCCCAAGCCGAAGTAGAAAAAATTCCTGGTATTGTACTAGAGAATATGGACACTTTAGTAAATCCTAAAGCAGATTTTTACAACTACGTTAACGGTAGTTGGATGAAGAATACAGATATTCCTGATGACAGATCTAGTTGGGGTGGTTTCTCTGTGTTACGCCAGTCTACAGATGCAGATGTTTTAGAAATTATTGCAGAAGCTAAAGAAAGTGGCAAATATGGTGCAGACACAGACCAAGCAAAAGCACTTGCTATTTTTGAAACTAAGTTAGATACAACTGCAAGAAACAAAGCAGGTTTAACACCTATAGAACCAGCTTTAAAAGCAATAGCAGAGGTTAAAAGTTTATCAGACTTACAAACAGTTTTAGCTAAAAATCCAGCGGTTTCTTCTCCGTTTATTGGTTTTAGTGTACGTGCAGACTTAAATAACTCTGCAATGAATGCTGTTTATATGGGTGGTGCTGGTCTTGGTTTACCAGACCGTGATTATTACTTAGAGCAAGATAGTAAGTCTAAAGAAATTAGAGAACAGTATAAAAAATACATCTCTAAAATGTTACAAATGTTAGGAGATTCTAAAGAAGTTGCTAATAAGGCAGCTATAACTATTTTAGATCTAGAAACTAAATTAGCAGAACCACGTTTAGACAAAGTACAAAGTCGTGATGCAAGAAATTTTAATAATCCTAAAACAGTTGCAGAAGCAGATGCTATGCTTTCTTCTTTAGATGTTAAAAAAATGATTGCTGATTTAGGAATGACTAAAAAGTTTGATACTATTTTGGTAACACAACTAAAATATACAGCAGCTTTAGATAAGTTATTAAAAAATACACCTATTGAAGATTTAAAAACTCTTGTAAAATGGGATACTTTTAACGGAGCAACTGGTAGGTTAACTACAGCTACCGAAACAGCTAGTTGGGAGTTTTACAGCAAATATTTAAGAGGTGCTAAAAAACAACGTCCTGCAGATGAGCGTGCTCTAGCAACAGTAAACGGTACAGTTGGTGAGGCTTTGGGTAAATTGTATGTAGATGCTAAGTTTCCGCCAGAAGCTAAAGTAAAAGCAGAAAAAATGATTGCTAATGTAATTACAGCTTATAAAAACCGAATTAAGAAATTAGATTGGATGAGTGAGGATACAAAAGTTAAAGCAATTGAAAAGTTAGACAAATTTACTGTTAAAATAGCTTATCCAGATTCTTGGGAAGATTACTCTAATATGGAAGTAGCAGCAGACAAGTCTTATTTTGATAATATGACGGCTGTTGGTAAATGGGGTAGAGCAAAAAACTTTGCAGAAATTGGAGAGCCAGTAGATAAGAGCGAGTGGGGAATGTCTCCGCAAACGGTTAACGCATATTTTAACCCAATGAATAACGAGATTGTTTTTCCTGCTGCAATTTTACAACCTCCTTTTTATAACTATACTGCAGATGATGCTGTAAATTATGGTGGTATTGGAGCTGTAATTGGACACGAAATTTCTCATGCTTTTGATGATAGTGGTGCTCGTTTTGATGCTGAAGGTAACCTTAAAAACTGGTGGACAGATGAAGATTTGGCTGCTTTTACAGAAAGAGGCGATGCTTTAGCAACACAGTACAGTAATTTAGAAGTTTTAGATAGCGTTTACGTAAACGGTAAATTTACTTTAGGTGAAAACATTGGTGATTTAGGTGGCGTTTTAGGTGCTTATGACGGTTTACAATTGTTATTTGAAGAAAATGGAAGACCAGAAGATATTGATGGTTTTACAGCAGAACAACGTTTCTTTATGTCTTGGGCTACAGTTTGGAGAACTAAGTCTAGAGATGAAGCTCTACGTAACCAAGTAAAGACAGATCCGCACTCTCCAGGAATGATTAGAGCGGTACAACCTTTATTAAATATTGATGCTTTTTACGATGCTTTTGATATTAAAGAAAGAGATCCTATGTATGTTGCACCAGAAAAAAGAGTGCGTATTTGGTAGTTTTAAATTAGCAATAACATAATTTTATAAGTAAAGGCTACTCCTAAAAGAGTAGCCTTTACTCGTTTTTAGAAGTTTAAAACTGCTATTTTAGTTTGTTAACTATAAAAATAGTTGTGTAACTAAAAAAATAGGATTAAGTTTGGTTTCTGATAAAAACGAGTTGTAATAGATACAAAATGAAAAAGTTAACAAACAAAGAGGAAGAAGTACTTAAGATTTTGTGGAAGCTAGAAAAAGCTTTTGTTAAAGATGTCTTGGCAGAATTTAAAGAAGATAAGCCACATTACAATACGTTATCTACTATGATTAGAAATTTAGAGGAAAAAGGATATGTTAGTCATACTGCATATGGCAATACCCATCAATATTACCCAATAGTAGAAAAAGAAGTGTACA
Source organism: Cellulophaga sp. RHA19 (assembly GCF_002813425.1). Classification (NCBI taxonomy): domain Bacteria; kingdom Pseudomonadati; phylum Bacteroidota; class Flavobacteriia; order Flavobacteriales; family Flavobacteriaceae; genus Cellulophaga; species Cellulophaga sp. RHA19. The sequence goes on along the minus strand of NZ_PHUL01000001.1, from coordinate 642,447 downwards.
GAAAAGGATTTATGAGCAGGGCTATTACAGACTTTTACAGCAACTCATACAAGAGTTTGGTGTCTAACTTTGTTAATGAAGATAAAATTAGTGTAGATGAGCTAAAAGAGATTATTAACCATATAGAAAACAATAAGTAATGGAGTATTTAATTTTTATTGCTAAAAGCAGCTTGGTTATAGCATTGTTTTTTATTTGTTTTCAGATGTTTTTACGTAACGAAACATTTTTTAAAGCGAATAGGTTGTTTTTGCTAGCAGGAATATTTGTAGCAATGATATTTCCTTTTTTAATTATAACCAAAGTGGTTTTTACTAATACTCCTATTGTAGATTTTAATAAATTAAGCAATACTGTTGTCAATAATTCATCAATAGAAAATATAAATTGGTGGTTGGTAGTTTTGACTGTTTACGTTGTGGGTTGTGTATTTTTCTTAGGTAGATTTTTAGTGCAATTGGCGTCTTTATTTAGTTTAATTAATAAAGGGGCAAGCACAAGAGTAGGTAGGTATAAAATGGTTGAGGTTACTGCGGATACCAGTGCGTTTTCATTTTTTAATTACATTGTGTATAATCCTAATTTACATACGGCAAATGAGCTTAAAACAATTATTAAGCATGAAGAGTTACACGCCAGACAAAAACACTCTCTAGATATGTTACTTACACATTTGTTATGTGTATTGCAATGGGCAAACCCGTTTGCGTGGTGGTACAAAAAAATGGTTTCTGTAAACTTAGAGTACCTTGTTGATGATGCAATAGTATCGCATCAAAATAAAAAAGAATATCAGTATTTGTTATTGCAACAGTCTGTGCATAGTATGGCTTCTTTATCAGTAACCAATACATTTTTTAACTCATTAGTAAAAAAACGTATTGTAATGCTTAACAAAAGTAAGTCTAGAAAAGAAAGCATATTAAAAATGGGATTGGTAATACCAATGCTGTTTTGTGCTGTTGTTGTATTTAATACAGAAACTATTGCCCAATCTAAATCTGTTTCTAATGACTTAGTTAGTGATATTCCTAAAGTAACTATTGTAAAAAATAGCGAGACTATAAGTGTAAAAGACTCTGTTAAAACAATAGAGAGTAAGGCTAAAAAGCAAACTCAAACTGTTGATATTCAGTCAAAAGAAAAACAGAAAAAAGTGTCTAACACATATAATTTTCAAATAGAAGATAATGTGCAAGCTTCTATTACTCCTGTTTCTATGACTACGCCAATACGTGAAGCAAAAACACCTGAAAATTCTTATTTAACAAGTAAAAAACCTTTAATAATTGTAAATGGAGAGGTAATGCCAAGCTCTTTTGATATGAATCTGTTAATTCCTGAAAATATTGAGCATATAAATATTTTTAAAAATCAATCTGCTATAGATAGGTTTGGTAAAAAAGGAGAAAATGGTGTGGTAGAAATTACAACGAAAAAATAAAAATCAATCTTTAATCAATTAAAAACGAACAGTTATGTTACAAAAAATGAAATCAGTAAAAATTGTGATGACTACATCGGTAATGACGTTGTTACTATGTATGTTAGGTTTAAATGTGCAGGCACAATCTAGTACTTTTTCTTTCATAGGCGAAGCAAGTAAAGAGAAAATAAAATTGCTAACCATAGACATATTACCTACCACTACAGCTAATGATTTAGAAGGTTTTAGTAAAGAAGCAAAAGAGCAAGGTGTAACTTTATCTTTTAGTGATGTTAAACGTAATGATGAGGGAGAAATAACAAACATATCTGCCACATATAAAACTAAAGACAACGTAACAGAAACTTACAAAAAAGATGAAAAGGGAATCATAAAGCCTTTTTATTTTTATTTTTCTGTGAAGGAGAAAGACAAAAGTATTGCAGCGGTTGGATTTAAACCTAAAAATAACAATCAGTTTTCTGATATACTTTTTGTTGTAAACGGACAAGAAGTTCCTAAACCTTTTGATGTTGGTATGATTAATCCTGAACATATAGAGGCTATAAACGTTTTGAAAAATGAAAGTGCAACAGCTAAATACGGTTCTAGGGGTAGAGATGGTGTTATTGAAATAACTTTAAAGTAAAAAATGATATTTAATAATTATATAGTACAGAAATACATAAGTGTTTCTGTACTTTTTTTATGTTTTGCATCTAGTTTTAATGCTTATGCGCAAGATAAAAAAGAAGTAAAACCAAAAATGATTTTTATTGTAAATGGCCAAGAGGTTACAGAAGAATATCTTACGGTTTTACAAAAAGAAAATAAAATAAAAGCAATGCATAATGGTGTTTCTAAAAAAGAGAAAAAAGCTATTGCAAAGCGCTTTAAAGAACGACTGGATAACAACTTTGTAATGAAAATTGAAGTCTTTTCTGATGAAGAGATGTTAGCCAATAAAAAGAAACAGCCGGTTAAGAGTAAGTCTAAAAGTAAAGAAGCTAAAGTTGTAAAAAAAGAAACGGTAGCTGCTTCTAAAATTAAAGTTGGCGATACTATTACTGCTTTTGCATTAGAAGATATAAACGGAAATGTTTTAAAAAGTACAGACTTAAAAGGTAAAGTGGTATTGCTAAATTTTTGGGCTACTTGGTGTGTACCTTGTTTACGAGAATTTTATGAAATACCAGAAGCTATTTTATCACCCAATAAAGACAAGAATTTTGTTTTTATTCCTGTTTCGGTAGGAGAAAAACGTTCTACTGTAGTTAAAAAAATGACAGAACTTAAGGGTAGAGGTGTAGACTTTAATGTGTATTTAGATCCTAAAAATGAGTTTTATAGTGGCTACAAAAAGCAAGGAATACCTTTAAATTATATAATAGATAAAAACGGAGTAGTTGTTTATATTTCTATGGGGTACAATAAAGATAACTTAAATAAATTAGCAGCAAAACTTACGGAGTTGGTAGACTAATATTTAATATAAAAAAGCTTCAAACTGTTAGGTAAACCTTTAGTTTGAAGCTTTTTTTATGTATTGTAAGTTATATTATTTAATGTAAACAGTTTTTTTATTTACAAACTCTAACATTCCTTCTTTAGATAGTTCTCTACCGTAACCTGATGCTTTTGTACCTCCAAAAGGCAATCTTGGGTCAGATTTTACCATTTCGTTTATAAAAAAGGCGCCATCTTCAATTTGGTCTATTGCTTGTCTGGCAGCAGCTATATCTTCTGTAAACAGCATAGCACCTAAACCAAACCTAGAGCTGCTAGCAAGTTCTAAACTATGCTCTTTATTTTTTGCCTTTGTAATTGCAGCTACTGGTCCAAAAGTTTCCTCATTAAAAACGGGCATATCTTCGGTAACATCAGTAAGTATGGTTGGCGCATAGTTAGCACCATTAAGTGTGTTGCCAATAAGTACTTTTGCTCCTTTTTTTACAGATTCATCAACTTGTTTTTTTAATTCTTCAGCCAAATCTGTACGTGCCATAGAAGCCATAAAGGTTTCTTCTTCTTCAGGGTTTCCAATTTTTAGAGATTCAACTTCTGCTTTAAATTTTTCTAAAAACTCTTCATATATGCTTTCTTCAACAATAAATCGTTTTGCAGCAATACAGCTTTGTCCTGTGTTTTGGAACCTAGCTTTTACCATTGTAGGTATGTAGGTGTCTAAATCTGCATTATCCCATACAATACAGGCATTGTTGCCACCCAACTCTAGTACAGATTTTTTTAGATTTTTACCTGCAATACTAGCTATAGATTTACCAGCTTTTTCGCTTCCAGTTACACTAACAGCTTGTATAAAACTACTTTCTAAAACAGTTTCTGTTGCTTTATGGTCTGCAATAATTGTTTGAAAACAACCTTGTGGATACCCAGCATCTAAAAATAAATCTTGTATTGCTAGTGCGCAACCAGTTACATTTGCAGCGTGCTTTAAAATACCAACATTACCAGCAGTTAGCGTAGGAACAGCAAATCTAAAAACTTGCCAAAAAGGGTAGTTCCAAGGCATTACAGCCAATACACCTCCAATAGGATCATAACTAATAAAACTTTCTTGTGCTTCTGTATCTATAATGGCATCACTTAAAAAGTTATCTGCGTTTTTAGCATAAAAATCGCATAACCAAACGCATTTGTCTATCTCAGCTTTACTTTGTGCTATAGGTTTACCCATTTCTGCAGTCATTAAAGCAGATAAGTCATCTCGTTTTTTCTCTAACTGTTTAGCTAATTTTTTTAATAAAGAAGTACGTTCTTTAATACTCGTTTTTCTCCAATCTTTAAAAGTTTTTTCTCCTGTAGATAAAACAGAATCTATTTCTTGTTTAGTGTGTAAGTTGTATGTTTTTATATCTTTTCCGGTAAACGGATTTGTAGTAGTTACTGTGTTGCTCATAGCTGTGATAATTAAAAAATTAATATTTCTTGTTCATCAAAATTAGGCAAGAATCTAAAGCTTGTTTAACGCAAAACATTAAATTATTGCTAGTATAAAGTTACTTTTTTTTCTTCTTTTTGTTGTTTTTGTCGGCACCTTTTTCTGCATCTTTAAAAGTTACGTTGTCATCTACCTTACCTTTAAAAGCAGATATCCAAGCATTTTTAAAAATGTTAGTTACCGTTGGGAATATTTTTGTCTTTACATTGTTTAAATCGCCTTCTATAGGAATTTTAGTAGCTAGTGTATTTTGCTTTTGGTTTTTAAGAATAAACTTAAAAAAGCCAACAAAACCTTCCCAAAGGGTTTCAAAAAAGCCATCTTCTTTACTTATAAGTTTAGCATCTTTTAAAATAGGTTTAAAATAGCCTGTTAAAAAACCATCTGCAATGGCAATTTCACTATAAACATTAAAGTTACCCTCTTTAAAATCTATACCACTGTAATGGTTTGTAAAATCGTTTAAAGCGGTTGCATCTGCATTTTGTAGTGATAAAGACATATCCATATCAGGAATTTGTTTTACCAAATCCATTTTACCATCTAATTTTAGCTTTCC